>NZ_CP136573.1:2675000-2975000 GCF_035194505.1 Erythrobacter sp.
GGTTGAAGTGGCTGCCATCAGGGCGGATATGCGGGGTAAGCACCCCCGCCGCGCGCGCCAGTTCGCGCATTTCCATCACCAGTTCGTCAGTCGGCGCGCCGTGGTGGTCGCGGCGCGGGTCCTGCTCGTAGGGCATGATTTTCTCGCGCACGAAAGCTTCGACTTTCGCTGCCATTTCGAGCGCTTCGGTGCTGATCGTCATATCCCGTGATCCCTTTTGCGGCGGCGGAGCCGGTATTGTCTAAGACGCCTTAGCGGGCAAAATGCACCTGCGCGAATTGCTAGAGCAACAAGTCCTTTGCGACCGCTAGAAGCATCGGCAAAGTGGCCGCGAGGGCAGACGCGGTGACGGAGAGCGCGATGACAGGGCAGTACCAGACGATCAGGGTGGAAAAGCGCGGGGCAACCGACTGGCTGACGCTCGATCGTCCCGATGCGCTCAATGCGATCACCACCGAAATGGCGCGCGAGCTCAATGACTATTTCGGCGCGCTCTACCATGATCGCACCACCCGCATCGTGGTGATGCGCGGGGCGGGGCGGGCCTTCTGCGCGGGGCTCGACATCAAGGATCATGGCATGCGCGATCCGGCGCAAGTGCCGTTTGGCGGGGGGTTCGGCTTTCAGGGCCTGCTGGCCGATGTCTACATCAGGATGCGCCGCTGCCCGCAGCCGATCATCGCCGCTGTCCAAGGGGCAGCCTGCGGCGGAGGTTTTGCATTTGCGCTCGCCGCCGACATCCGCATCGCCGGGGAGAGCGCGCGGATGAACGCCGCTTTCATCCGCCTCGGCCTGTCCGCCTGCGACATGGGGGTGAGCTATTTCCTGCCGCGGCTCGTGGGGGCTTCGCTCGCCTCGGAACTGATGCTGACCGGGCGCTTCATCACTGCCCCGCGCGCGCTGGCGAGCGGGCTGGTGAGCGAGGTGGTGGCCGATGATCAGCTCGAAGCCACCGCGCAGAGCTATGTCGACGATATGCTCCTCGCCTCGCCGATGGGTCTTCGGATGACCAAGGAAGGCCTCAACATGGTAGTCGATGCCGCCAGCCTCGAAGCGGCGATGGCGATCGAGAACCGCAACCAGGTGATGACCGCCGCCAGCCCCAATTTCGCCGAAGGCATGCGCGCCTTCCTCGAAAAGCGCGCCCCCGATTACATTCCTGACTGAAGGCCGGAACCGACCATGACCCACCCGAAGTATCCGCACATCTTCTCGCCCCTCACAATCGGCAGCCAGGTGGTGAAGAACCGCATCATCATGGGCTCGATGCATACCGGCCTCGAGGATGGGCCTGAACCCGCCAAGCGCCTTTCCGCCTATTTCGTGGAGCGGGTGAAGGGCGGCGTCGGCATGATCATCACCGGCGGCATCTCGCCGCACCCCACTGGCGGCTATGGCGCAAAGCTGACCGGGCCTGCCGAAGTTGCGATGCACCGCGAGGTGACCGAGGCAGTCCACGCTGCCGACCCTGATGTGAAGATCTGCATGCAGATCCTCCATTCCGGCCCGCTCGCCGGCGTGGCCGATGCGGTTGCGCCCTCGGCGGTGAAATCGCGCATCGGCCGCTATGCCCCAAACGAGCTCGACGAGGCGGGGATCGAGGAGCAGATCGACGCCTTCGCCCGCTGCGCCGCGCTGGCGCAGGAAGCTGGCTATGACGGGGTCGAGATCATTGGTTCGGCGGGTTATCTCATCTCCACCTTCCTCGTCGAAAAGACCAACCTGCGCACCGATCAATGGGGCGGATCGTGGGAAAACCGGATGCGCTTCCCGCTCGAGGTGGTGCGCCGCACCCGCGCGGCGGTCGGCCCGGATTTCGTGCTGATCTTCCGCATCTCGGCGATGGACATGCTCGAAGGCGGCCTTGCGTGGGAGGAGGTCGCGAGCCTCGCCCGCGCGCTGGAAGCGGCAGGCGTGGACGTCATCTCCACCCATTTCTGCTGGCATGAAAGCTTTGTGCCGACCATCGCCACCATGGTCCCGCGCGCCGCCTTTGCGCAGGTGACAGGGCGGCTGCGCAAGGAAGTCTCGGTTCCGGTCATCACCTCCAACCGCATCAACATGCCCGATGTTGCCGAGGCGGTGCTGGCGCGCGGTGATGCCGATCTCGTCTCGATGGCGCGCCCGATGCTGGCCGATGCCGAGCTGGTGAAGAAGGCCCTCGAAGGCCGCGAGGACGAGATCAACACCTGCATCGGCTGCAATCAGGCCTGCCTTGATCACACCTTTACGGGGCGCGAGACCTCCTGCCTCGTCAACGCCCGCGCATGCCGCGAGACCGAGCTGACGCTGGCGCCTGCGAAGGCGGCCAAGCGCATCGCCGTGGTCGGCGCCGGGCCTGCGGGGCTCGCCTATGCCACCCTCGCTGCCGAGCGAGGTCACAGCGTGACCCTGTTCGATGCCGCAGGCGAGATCGGCGGGCAGTTCAACCTCGCCAAGCGCATTCCCGGCAAGGAGGAATTCTACGAGACCCTGCGCTATTTCGGGCGGATGATCGAAAAGCACGGGGTGGACCTGCGCCTCAATACCCGTGTGTCGGCGGACGATCTGTTGGTGGGCGGCTATGACGAGATCATCATCGCCACCGGGATCGAGCCGCGCAGGCCGGCAATCCCCGGCATCGATCACCCCAAGGTGGTGCGCTACATTGATGTGATCCGAGGCACGGCGAGCGTCGGCCAGCGGGTCGCGATCATGGGGGCGGGCGGGATCGGCTTCGACGTCGCCGAACTCGTCACCCACGCCGGCCCCTCGGGCGCGCTCGATGTCGAGGTGTTTGCGAAAGAGTGGGGCATCGACTTCAAGAACCACCCGCGCGGCGGTGTCACCGGGGTCACCCCGGTGGTGCAATCGAGCGGGCGCGAGGTGTGGTTGCTCCAGCGCAAGACCAGCTCGGTCGGCAAGGGGCTGGGCCGGACGACCGGCTGGACCCACCGGCTCACGCTCCAGCGGCGCGGGGTGAAGATGGTCGCCGGGGTCGAGTATGACCGCATCGATGATGCCGGCCTGCACATCAGGATCGAGGGCGAGCCGCAGGTGCTCGAAATCGATACGATCATCGTGTGCGCCGGACAACTCCCGGCCCGCGCGCTGCATGACGAACTGGTGGCCAAGGGCGCGAACCCGGTGCTGATTGGCGGGGCCTATGAAGCGGCCGAGCTCGATGCCAAGCAGGCGATCAAGCAGGCGACCGAGCTGGCTCTGGTGGCCTGATCTGCGCCGCGCGTCAGATGATGCTGGTGAAGAAGGTCTTTTCCAGCGGCAGGATCGCCGCGCCGATCGCGCAGGCATCGACCTGCGTCTGCGACACCATCAGCTTGGGCAAGGGGCGCGGTTCCTGACGGCGGGCATCGTCGAACAGCTCGATCGCGGGGATGATCTTGTGCGCCAGCGAGCGCGGCAGGCGTCCGCCAAGCACGATCACATCTGGATCGAGCAGCGCGGCAATTGCCGATGCGATCAGCGAGAGCGGATCGCGGCTCTGTTCGATCCACGCGTCCACCCCCGGCCAATCGGGATCGAACTGGGATAGCATCTGCGAGATGCCATCGACGTTCACCCCCGCCTTGCGGATCGACTGGAGCAGGGTTTCGAGCGTCGGCAGCTGGAACAGTCGCCACGGCAGGATCAGGCCGAGCTCGCCGCCATTGCCGTGCTTGCCGCGCATCAGCCGGTGATTGATCACCACCCCGCCGCCAAGCCCTGCTGCCATGAAGACATAAACGAAATCGGCATGATCGCGCCCCGCGCCCAGAAAGCTCTCGCCGATGGCTGCAGCGTTGGCGTCGTTCTCGACCCATGCGGGCAGGCCCAGCGCATCGCTGAACAGCTCGTCGATCGGTACCATCGCCCAGTCGTCGAGCGAACGCGGCGGGTTGTAGCGCGACTTGCCGTCGAGGCAGTATCCCGAGATCCCGATCCCGACGCCCGTCAATCGCTCGCGCGCGGCCGGGGTTTCCTCCATGAAGCGCGCGCGCACCTCGCCAAAGCGTTCGAACACCGCGCGGCGGGTCATCACCGGCATGGCGATATATTCGTAATCGACCACGTTGCCGGCGAAATCCATCAGCAGCACCGACATCGCATCGGTCATCAGCGCGACGCCGAGCGAATAGGCATATTCGGGCGCGACCGATAGCGAGACGCTGGGCTGGCCGCGCCGGCCACTCGCCTTGCGCTGCCCCAGCGCCAGCGCGCCGCGATCGACCAGCTCGTTGACCAGCCGCGAGACCGTCTGCTGCGACAATCCGCAATCGCGCGCGATCTCAGGCTGGATCGTCCCCTGATTGCGCAGAACGTAGCTGAGAATGGACGCTTCGCTCTCGGACGGCCGCTGGAAAATGTCGCTGACGGACGGGGTCATCATGGCCCTCTAATTGCAGAATTGATGCAAACGGGCAACATAACCACTCTTTTAAAACTCATAATGGGTTGTATTGATCGCACGGCACTGATACGTCCCCTCCCACGAAGCCCTGACAAGGGGCTCAGGTGAGGAGAGGATCAATGAAGCAGTTTCTCGCACTGGCTGCGGCCGGAGTCTCGTTGACGGCGCTGTTGCCCGCCGCCGCTTTGGCACAGGCCAGCGATCCGGCTCCCGCGGCCGCTGATGAAGCCGAGCCGGTTGCCGGTCAGGAAATCATCGTCACCGGTGTCCCCCGTCAGCACCAATGGCACAGATTTGAGGTTGTGATTTAAGGAGGGTTGGGGCTTCGTCGTAGTGACGAAGGAACGAAGATGAAGACCCAATCCTCCTTGAAAAAATCGGCACCCAAAAAGCCCCCCGCTGAGCGGGTTGTGAAGGACATCCGGCGGCAGACCCGTCGTCATTTCTCGGCTGAAGACAAGATCCGGATCGTGCTCGATGGGCTACGCGGTGAAGACAGCATCGCCGAGCTCTGCCGCAAGGAAGGCATCGCCCAGAGCTTGTATTACACCTGGTCGAAGGAGTTCATGGAAGCGGGCAAGCGCCGACTTGCCGGTGATACTGCTCGTGCCGCAACCACCGGCGAAGTGCAGGATCTGCGCCGCGAGGCCCGTGCCCTCAAAGAATGCGTTGCGGACCTGACGCTCGAAAACCGTCTGCTGAAAAAAAGCATGATCGCGGATGGGGAGGGCGAAGAATGAGGTATCCCGCATCCGAGAAGCTTGAGATCATCAGGGTCGTCGAGCAGTCCCACCTGCCCGCCAAGCGGACGCTCGACAAGCTGGGCATCGCCCGTCGGACCTTCTACCGCTGGTATGACCGCTATCTCGAGGGCGGGCCGGAGGCGCTGGAAGATCGCCCTCCGCGCCGAGCCGGGTGTGGAACCGCATCGCGCCTGAGGTGCAGGATCAGATCGTCGGACTCGCGCTGGATTACAGCGAGCTGTCCCCACGCGAACTGGCCGTGCGATTTACCGATGAACGCCAATACTTTGTGTCCGAAGCCACGGTTTACCGCCTGCTGAAAGCACACGACCTAATCACCAGCCCGGCCTATGTCGTGGTGAAAGCGGCTGATGCGTTCCATACCAAGACCACCCGGCCAAACGAGATGTGGCAGACCGATTTTACCTACTTCAAGATCATCGGGTGGGGCTGGATGTATCTCTCCACCGTGCTCGACGACTTCTCGCGCTATATCATCGCCTGGAAGCTGTGCACCAACATGCGGGCCGAGGATGTGACCGACACGCTGGACCTCGCCCTGGCAGCTTCCGGCTGCGACAGCGCCACGGTGCTGCACAAGCCAAGGCTGCTCAGCGATAATGGTCCCAGTTACATCGCGGGAGAACTGGCGGAATACATCGAGGCCAACAAGATGAGCCACGTGCGCGGCGCCCCGATGCACCCGCAAACCCAGGGCAAGATCGAGCGCTGGCACCAGACCCTGAAAAACCGCATCCTGCTGGAGAACTACTTCCTGCCCGGCGACCTCGAGGCCCAGATCGAGGCCTTCGTCGAGCACTATAACCACCAGCGTTATCACGAAGCGCTGTCCAACGTGACACCCGCCGACGCCTACTTCGGCAGGGCCCCAGCCATCATCAAACAGCGTGAAAGGATCAAGCGACAGACCATCGAACATCGGCGCTTGCAACACCGCAACCTCGCCGCGTAACATCAACCCCCGGACGAGGCCCGCACTCCGCTAATTTACGCCCCGTGTTGTGTCGAATGTTCTGACGACGGACACCGCCGATACGCTGGTCAGCAAGGCCGTCCATGCGGTGTTCGGCGATCCCTCGCGGCCCTGGGACCTGCCGCAGCTGCACCTGCTGCTGGCGCTGCCGATGGGGGCCGTGATTGTGGTGTTCGTGCGTTCGGTGCTGGGCTGGAAGACCTTCGGCCTGTTCACGCCGATGCTGCTGGCGCTGGCCTATCTCCAGTCGGGCCCGATTGCCGGACCGACGATTTCGACCGCAGCCATTCTGGTCGGCATGGCCGCCGCGCCTGCCCTGCGCCAGCTGGGCCTGTCGCGGGTGGCGTTCCTCGGCACGCTGATCGCTATCGTGGTCACCGCGCTGGGCGCATTGGCGCTGCAGCTTGACCGGCTGGTGCTGATCAGCGCCTTCCCGGTGGTGGTGACGGCACTGGTGGTCGAACGCTGGTGGAATGCGTGGGAATCCGATGGGCCGAAGCAGGCCATGAAGATGACCGCGACCACGCTGGCCGTGGCGCTGATGATCCAGGCGCTGGTGGCCTCGCCGCTGATCGTCGACGTCTCCAGCCTGCATCCGCTGGCAATCCCGGCCAGCGCCATCGTGCTGACCATCCTGTTGGGCCGCTACAACGGCCTGCGCCTCTCCGAAATGTCGCGCTTTGCCGCGGCTGCCAAAGGAAACTGACGATGCCTGTGCTCGGAATGAACCGCCGCAATGCCCTGATTGCCCGCCTCAACCCGCGTGAAGCGATCAAGGGGGTCAACCAGAAGTTCGAGACCAAGCAGCGGCTGGCAGAGGCAGGCGTGCCGGTTCCCCCGACCCTCGCGCTGATTTCCAGCGAAGCCGAGGCCGCCAGCTTCGATTTCGCCAGCCTGCCCCATGCCTTTGCGGTCAAGCCCAATCGCGGGCGCCGCGGCGAGGGGGTGATCCTGGTCGACGGGCTCAATGAAGACGGCAGCTGGCGCCAGCTCAATGGCGAGGCGCTGACGGTGCCCGCCTTGCGCGCCCATCTCACCCGCATCATTGCCCGGGGAATTGTCGCTGGAAGGCAGCAACACCGATGCGGCCCTGTTCGAGCCGCTGATCCGCACCCATGCGGGCTTTGCGCGGCTGGTGCCCTATGGCCTGCCCGATATCCGCATCATCTGCCTGGGCGACGTGCCGCTGATGGCGATGACCCGCCTGCCGACGGTGGAATCGCGCGGCCGCGCCAACCTGCACCAGGGCGCGGTCGGCGCGGCGATCGACTTCCGCGATGGCGCGATTTTCCGCGCGGTGACGGGGCAGGAAGAGGTGTGGGAGCACCCCTCGACCGGCCTGCCGCTGATCGGCGAGCGGATCCCGCACTGGCAGGAAGCGGTCGACGCGGCGCGGCGCTGCTCGGGCGCGCTGGGCCTCGGCTATGTCGGGGTCGATATCGTGATCGATGCCACCCGCGGCGCGCAGGTGCTCGAATGCAATGCTTTCCCGGGGCTGGAGATCCAGAACATCAATGGCGCAGGCCTTGCCGGACGGATCGATCAGGTCGAGCGGCTCCAGCGCGAACGCCAGCGCGAGAACGAGAAGCGCCGTATGCAGATGCGCAACCGCCAGACTGCCTCCGCGTCCCCCCGTCGCACATTGGGCGCAATGCTCGGCGCTGGGAGCGTGCGGATCGGCGAGGGTTGGGCCGTGGCAGCGGTGCCCGCGTAATCCGTCATCCCTTCCCCCCACTTCGGGATGACGGGGGAGGCTGGCGCCCGGAGCGGGTTGCCAGCCTCTCCATTGCTGCATTTGGGGTGCCGATTACCCCGAGATGACCCCGCCATGGGCGGGCCGAGCGCAATGTTTCACGTGGAACATTCCGGGGGTTTTCCGGGCCGGATGCATCTTTCCTGTTGATAGCGCCGCCCGTTCGAATAACGCAGGTGCAGCATTTGCCGCGCACTGGTAAGCGCGGCAGGCATGGGGCGCCCGGTAACCGGGTATTGACCATTCTTGGCTACGATTTGGCGAGGTTTCAGGAGGCGCAGAATGTCGCAGTTTGTGCAGACAGCATCCGGCTCGTGCGCGTTGTCGGTGGTGATCCCGGTCTATAACGAGGATGCCGGGCTCGACGCGCTGGTCGCCCGGGTGAGCGCGGCTGCGCGCGAAATCTTCGCCGAGGATTATGAATTCATCCTCGTCAATGACGGCTCGAAGGATGCCAGCTGGGCGCGGATCTGTGCCCATGCCGAGCGTGATCCGCGCATCGTCGCGATCAATCTGGCGCGCAATCACGGCCACCAGCTGGCGCTGACCGCCGGCCTCAATCACGTTCGCGGCGAGCTCATCTTCGTGCTCGATGCCGACTTGCAGGACCCGCCCGAGCTGCTCGGCCCGATGCTCGCCAAACTGCGGGAGGGGCATGACGTGGTCTATGGCCAGCGCATCAAGCGCCATGGCGAGACCGCCTTCAAGCGCGGCACGGCGGCGCTGTTCTACCGCATGCTGGGCAAAATGGTGGACACCCACATTCCGCCCGACACCGGCGATTTCCGCTTGATGACGCGCCGCGTGGTCGAGCAGTTGAATGCCATGCCCGAGCGTTACCGCTTCATCCGCGGTCTCGTCAGCTTCATCGGCTTCAGCCAGGTGCCTTACCCCTACGAGCGCGATGCGCGCTTTGCCGGAGAGACCAACTATCCGCTGCGCAAGATGGTGGCCCTGGCAATCGACGCGGTGACGAGCTTCTCGGTGGTGCCGCTGCGGTTTGCCTCGCACCTGGGCATGCTGTTCGGGCTGGCCGGACTGGTTTCGCTCGGCCTGATCGTGGCCGTGTGGCTGCAGGGCGGCACGGTTCAGGGCTGGGCGAGCCTTGCCGCGCTGATCCTGATCATGGGCTCGGTCCAGCTGCTGGTGCTGGGCGTGTTCGGCGAATATCTCGGCCGGATGTACATGGAGGGCAAGCACCGCCCGCTGTTCATCATCGCCGAAGTGCGCCGCCATCCGGTCGCCACCGCTGCCGCCGAGCCGAGCGAGGTGATCCGTGTCGCAAGCTGAGTTCGACGCCTATGTCGATGAATATGATGCCCAGCACGCAGCTTCGGTAAAGCTGAGCGGCGAGGACCCCGATTTCTTCGCCGCCTACAAGGCCCGCGAAGCCGCCCGCGCGATGGCCGCGAGCGGGCTTGCGCCGCAGCGGATCATGGATTTCGGCGCGGGGCGGGGCAATTGCATCCCGCACCTGCAAACCGAGTTCCCCGAGGCGCAGGTCACCGCGCTCGACGTATCAGCCCGCTCGCTCACCCACTGCGCCGCGCGCGCTGTGCGTCCGCTGGAGACGGTGTGCTACGACGGGCAGACCCTGCCGTTTGCGGACGCGAGCTTCGATCTCGTCTTCACGGCCTGCGTGTTCCACCACATTCCGGAAGCCGATCACATCCGCCTGCTCTCGGAAATCCGCCGGACACTCACGCCCGCAGGCCGCTTCATGCTGTTCGAGCACAATCCGTGGAACCCGGCGACCCAGCACGCGGTGCGCACCTGCCCGTTTGATGCCAATGCCGTGCTGATTTCCGCGCCCGAAATGCAGCGCCGGTTCCGTGCTGCGGGCTTTACCGATGTGAGCCTGCGCTGGATGCTGTTCTTCCCTGGCTTCCTCAGCGCGCTGCGGCCGCTGGAGCGTGCGCTCGGCTGGCTGCCGCTCGGCGCGCAATACTGCCTCGTCGCGCGCTGATCCGATGCTGGCACGCCTGTTCCGCTTCGGGCTGACCGGCCTTGCCAATTCGGCCGTGGGCTGGGCGGTGATCTTCGGCGGGCTGTGGGCGGGGATGAGCGGGCTGGCCGCCAATGCCGCGGGCTATGCGGTGGGGCTGGTCTTGTCCTTCACCCTAAACCGCCGCTTCGTGTTCGGCGTGACCGGCGCGGTGCGCGGGCGCGAGGTGGCGAAGTTCCTTGCTGCCTTTGCTGTGGCTTACGGGGCCAATGTCGCGGTGCTAAGGGCGGTGCAGCCCGTGCTGGGCGCGGATAGCCCGCTGGCGCAGTTGCCGGCGCTGGCCGCCTATATCGTGATCTTCTTCGTCCTCTCGCAGCTCTTCGTGTTCAAAGCCTCCACCCCGGAATGACCAACGCTGCCCTTTTCACCCCCGTGCCCTCCGGTGGCACGCCACAGGCGTTCGGCTGGCTCGATCGCTGGCCGGCGATGCTGGTCGTGTGCCTCATCGCGATCCTGCCTCTGCTGCTGGTCGATTTCCCGCCGCTGGTTGATCTCTACGGCCATTTGGGGCGCTTTGCGGTGCAGACCGAGCTGGCCCAGCGGCCCGAGCTCCAGCCGTTCTATTCCTATGAGTGGAAGCTGATCGGCAATCTGGGCGGTGACATCCTGGTCGAGGTGCTCCACCCCTTGCTGGGGCTGGAGCGATCGGTCCATGCGGTGGTGATCCTCACCCAGTTGCTCGGCGCGCTGGGGCTGATGCTGGTGAGCCGCGAGATCCATGGCCGCGTCACGCCCTTTGCGCTGGCGGCGATCCCGCTGCTTTACGGCTATCCCTTCAACTACGGCTTCATCAATTACTCGCTGTCGATGGGCCTCGCGCTGCTGGCCTATGTCGCGTGGCTGCGGATGCACCGGACGGGGCGCGAGGGACTGGCGCGCCTGTGGCTGCTGGTGGCAGGCGCGGCGATATGGGTGTGCCACACCTATGGCTGGGCTTTCCTCGGCCTGCTGACCGGATCGACCATGCTGGCCGAGGTCTGGGCGGCAAGGATGCATCCCGTGCGCGCGGTTGCCCGCATTCTGGGCGCTTGCTGCCCGTTGCTGCTGCCGGTGGTGCCGATGGTGATCTGGCGCGCGGAAAGCTCGGGCGCGGGGCTGGGGGGCTGGTCGCTGCCATTCAAGCTGATCTGGGCCTATTCGCCCTTCCGCAGCGTGTGGAAGGTGCTCGATATCGGCGCGCTCGCGATTGTGGCGGGGCTGATTTACTGGGTGCGGTTGAGCAAGACGGCGCGGTTCGATCCCGGGGTCGGCATTGCGGCGGCACTGTGTGGGGCCTTTTTCCTGATCCTGCCGAGCTGGGTGTTCGGCTCGGCCTTCGCCGACATGCGCCTGCTGCCCTATGGCATCGCTCTGGGATTGGTGGCGATCAGCACCGCGCGAGTGGGCGCGCGCGAACTGAAGATTGCAGGCATGATCGCGCTCGTCTTCTTCGGGGTGCGCATGGCAGTGACCAGCGCGGGGTTTGTGGTGCAGGACCGCGCCTTCGCCGCCGCGCTGCCGGCGCTCGACAATATGCCCAAGGGCGCGCGGGTTGCCTTCTTCGTGATCAAGCCGTGTCAGGTGCGCTGGACCCTTCCCGTGCTCGATCATGCCGCCGGCGCGGCGCTGGCGCGGCGCAATGCCTTCGTCAATGATCAGTGGCAGCAGCCCGGGGTCAACCCGATGCGGGTGCACTACGCGCAAGGCGGGCGCTTCGTGAAGGACCCCTCGCATCTGGTGCTGAGCGATGCCTGCGGGCCATCGGTGCTGCCTCCGGTCAGCAAGACCCTCACCAAGCTGCCGCGCAATGCCTTCACCCATGTCTGGATCGTCGGCTACCGGCCCGAACGTTACACCGTGCCCGAAGGCTTCGTGGAGGTGCCGAATAGCGGCAGCGGCAGGCTCTTCCGGATCACGCCCGCAAGCTGATCACGCCTATTGGAAGCGCCAGTGTCGCTCGCGCCTCGCCGCCCTAGGGTTGGCGCCAGGGCCATGATGGCCATGGAGGCAAGGCGATGGGGATTCTCGACCGGTTCCGGCTCGACGGTGAAGTGGCGGTGGTGACAGGCGCGGGCAAGGGCATCGGGCGGGCGATCGCGATCGCGCTGGCCGAGGCAGGCGCGGACGTGGCGCTGGCGTCCCGCACGCAGGCCGATCTCGATGCGGTCGCGGCCGAGATCACCGCGCTGGGCCGCCGCGCCCTGCCGCTGGCGACCGATGCGACCGATCCTGACGCGCTCGAATATCTGGCCGCGCAAACCGTCAGCCAGCTCGGGAAGCTCAGCATCTGGGTCAACAATGCGGGCGGCATTCCCGATGCCACCCCGCGCTATCTCACCCGCACGCCCGAGGCCAATTTCGACGCGCAGATCGCGCTCAATCTGAAGGCGGTGTGGATGGGGGCGAGCGTCGCTTCGCGCCACATGGGCGAGGGCGGCGGGGCGATCATCAACATCTCCTCGCGCGCGGCTTTCGGCCCGCAGGTCAAGAACGGCCCCTATGGCGCGGCCAAGGCGGCGGTAAACAGCCTGACGAGCACGCTTTCGGTCGAACTCGCGCCGAAGATCCGCGTCAATGCCGTGGCTCCCGGCCCGGTGCCGACCGAGAATTTCGACGAATGCATGGGCACCGATACCGACGAGAAGCGCGAGAAGCTGCTGGCGATGATCGGTATTCCGATGGGCCGCTATGGCGAGCCCGAGGATATTGCCGCCGCGGTGGTGTTCATGGCCTCGCCCGCGTCAAGCTGGGTGACGGGCCAGTGCCTTTATGTGACCGGCGGCAGATAAGAGGAGGCTGGCGATGGATCTGGGCATCAGGGGCAGGCGGGCGCTGGTCAATGGCGGCTCTGCGGGCATGGGGCGCGGCGCGGCGCTGGCCTTGGCGCGCGAGGGGTGCGAGGTGTTCATCTCCGCGCGCGGGAGCCAGCGGCTGGAGGAAACCTGCCGCGCCATCGCTGCCGAGACCGGCGCGAAAGTGCACCCGCTCGTGGCCGATCACGCCTCGGACGAAGGGCGCGCCGCGATCCTTTCGGCGATCCCTGATCCCGACATCTTCGTCGCCACCTGCGCCCCGCCGCCCTTCACCGGCGATTTCCGGACAGTATCGCGCGAGGAATTCGAGAAATCCGTGGCGACCGCGCTTCTGAGCCCGATCGACTACATCAAGGCGGTGACCGGCCCGATGGTCGAGCGCAAGTGGGGGAGGATCGTCAATATCAGCACCGGCGCGGCTAAATATCCCGCCGCGATGCGCGTGCTTTCCGGCCCGCCGCGCGCCGCACTCGCCAACTATTGCCACGCGATTTCCAAGGAACTCGCCCCGCACAACGTCACGATCAATTCGGTGCTGCCGGGGATGCACCACACGCCGGGGATCGAGGATGTGCTCGGCCCGCGCGCGGCAGCCAATGGCCGGACCTATGACGAGGAGGTCGATGCCTTCGTCAAGGCCGTGCGCCTGCCCGCTGGGCGCTTCGGCGATGCCGAGGACCTTGGCGTGCTGGTGGCGATGTTCTGCTCGGCCCAAGCGAGTTACGTCACCGGGCAGTCGCTGGTGGTCGACGGCGGGATCGGCACCTCGACCTTCTAGGCCGTAGCGCGATACCCGCTCCCGCGCACCAGCTTGCCGGGGCGTGCTCCGGTGGACTGGTCGAAGCGGCGGATCACCTCGCCTGCCACAATCGTCGCCTCATAGCCGCTGGCGCGCTGGTGCAAGCGGCGACCGCCTGCGGGCAGATCGTGCACGACTTCAGGCAGGTGCAAGGTGAGATTGTCGAGGTCGATCACATTGACATCGGCCCGCCCGCCCACAGTCAGCGTCCCGCGATCGGCAAAGCCCACCGCGCGCGCCGCCTTCTGGCCGAGCATGTGCACCGCCTCCGACAGGCCGAGCTGCAAGGGGCCCTGCTTCTGGACGAACTGGGTCAGGAGGTAGGTCGAATAGCTGGCATCGCAGATCGCTCCGTAATGCGCCCCGCCATCGCCGAGGCCGGGGACGCAATAGGGGTGACGCAGCATCTCATGCGCGCTGTCGAGGGTGGCGTTCTCGTAATTGCCGAGCGCGGCGAGGAACAGCCCGCGTCCCTCGGTCGCCAGCAGCCGGTCATAAGCGACCTCCTGCGGCGTGCAGCCGCGCGCGGCGGCTTGCCCTGCCATGCTCATGTGCGCGGGCGGGGCGTAATCGGGCGGATTGTCGAGCGGGAACAGCCAGCGCCAGTTGCGCGCCAGCTCGTTGAAGGGATGGCCCGGGGTGAAATCCTCGGTGAGGAGCGCTTCACGCAGGGCCGGATCGCGCATCGCGGCGATTTGTTCGGGAATCGAAAGGTGGGCGATCTTGCTCCACGAGGGGCACAGCACGAAGGGATGCACTGTCAGCTCCAGCCCGGCGATGAGGCCGATCGGGCGCGGCATGACCTGCGCATTGGCGATGCCGCCGCTCGCATTTGTGCGCTCCAGCATCTCCAGCACCCGCCGCCAGCGCGGCGGCGCGTCATTGCCGGAGGCTAGCGTGAAGGTCGCCGGGCGGCCGGAGGCGGCGATCACCCGCTCGATTACCTGATATTCCTTGTCCCACCCCACGAAGGCATCGAGCACCACCTGGAACGTGCCCGCGCCCGCATCCTTCATGCCGCTGGTTATCGCTTCCAATTCGGCAATGTCGGTGTCGAAGGTCGGGATCGCCTGGCCATCTGCCGTCTTGTGGATCGACAGGCGCGAGGTCGCAAAGCCCAGCGCGCCAGCCCGCATGGCCTCGGCCGTGAGGCGGCGCATCAGCGCAAGATCATCTTGCGTAGCGACTTCGCGCGCCGCGCCGCGTTCTCCCATGGCATAGACCCGCAAGGGCGAGTGCGGGAGATAGGCCGCAATGTCGATGTCGCGCTTTCCGGCGGCGACCTTGTCGAGATATTCGGGGAAGGTCTCCCAGTCCCAGTCCAGTCCCTCGGTCATCACCACGCCGGGGATGTCTTCCACGCCTTCCATGACGTTGATCAGCATCTCGTGATCGCTCTTGCGGCACGGCGCAAAGCCGACCCCGCAATTGCCCATCACCGCCGTCGTGACGCCGTGCGAGGAGGAAGGGGAGAGTTCCTCGGCCCAGATGCACTGGCCATCATAATGGGTGTGCACGTCGATGAAGCCGGGGGTGACGATCTTGCCCTTGGCGTCGATCTCCTCGGCGCCTGAACCGCTGACTGCGCCGATAGCCGCAATGCGGCCGCCGGCAATCGCAACATCGCCCGCGATCAGATCGCCGCCCGTGCCGTCGGCAATCGTGCCGCCGCGGATCACCAGATCATATTCTGCCGCCATGCCTCAGGCTCCCTGAACCAGTTTCACGATCCCGCCAATGAGCGAGCCGAGCACGAAGATATAGATGACCGGCATCGAGATATAGAGCGGGAGCCGCCGCTTGTCGGCCGCCTTGTAATAGCCGAGTGCATAAAGCACCCGCATCGGTGGCCAGATGATGCCGATCCCCGCCGCCCAATAGGGGCTCACCGCGTAGGCGAACAGCCACAAGCCGGGCAGGAACAGCACCAGATGTTCGAGCGTGTTGAGATGCGCGCGCACGTGGCGGATATATTCCTCCGGCCCTTCATGCGAGGGCGCGGGCACCTTGAACTTTATCCGCGCAAGGCCAGCCTTGAGCAGGGTGAAGTAATAGGCCAGCAGCGCCAGCGCGCTGACGATCACGACATAGATATACGGATCCATTCCATCCCCTCGCGGGCCTTGTGACGCGGCCCTTTCTCCAAGGCTGCCGCAGCAACGGGGCAGTGGGCAACTCCTACTTTTGCAGCCAGCGGCTTTACGCCCGCGCGATTTGCCTCAATGATGCGCACCAGAGAGAGTTGAGAGACCGGGAGGCTGTGCAAGCAGCCACGGGAAGGGATCACATGACAAACACCGATACGGCGGCAGCCGCAGGCTTCGGCTCGCCCGGATACCGCGCCTATGTGCTGGGCGCGCTGCTGATCGTCTATGTGTTCAATTTCATCGACCGCACCATCGTCAACATCCTGACCGAACCGATCAAGCAGAGCTTCGGGCTGGAGGACTGGCAGATGGGCCTGCTTGGCGGGCCGGCCTTCGCGGTGCTCTACACCTTCCTCGGCATCCCGATCGCGCGGCTGGCCGAGCGCCGCAACCGCGTGCTGATCATCGCGGGATCGGTCGCCGTGTGGAGCCTGTTCACCGCGCTGTGCGGCTTTGCGGCAAGCTTCCTCATGCTGTTCCTCTTCCGCATCGGGGTAAGCATCGGCGAGGCGGGCTGCACGCCGCCTGCGCAATCGCTGATCTCGGACTATTTCGTGCCCTCAAAGCGCGCCACCGCGGTGTCGATCTATGCGCTGGGCGTGCCTTTGGGCGGGATGCTGGCTTCGGTCTTCGGCGGGCAGCTGGCGGGCCTCGACGGGGCGGCTTTCGGAGCATGGCTCGGCCGCATCGGGCTGGGCTGGATGTTCGGCAGTCTCGACTGGAGCACGGTCGAAGGCTGGCGCGTCGCCTTTGTGGTGGTCGGCGTACCCGGGATGCTGCTGGGGCTGCTGGTGTGGCGCACCATCGCCGAGCCGCCGCGCGGCTACACCGATCCGGCCGCATTGCAGGGGCTGGAGCGGGCAAGTTTCGGCGAAGCACTGGGCGTGCTGATCCGCAAGCCTGCCTATCGCCAGGTGGTGATCGGCGCGACAGTCGCGTCCTTTGCGGGTTACGGCATCGGCCAGTTCACCACATCCTTCATGATGCGCACCCACAAGCTCGCCATTGGTGACGCTTCGCTGCTGAACGGGATCATTCTGGGGGTGATGGCAGCGCTCGGCGTGTTTGCCTCGGGCTGGCTGTCGGATCGCCTGTCGCGCCGCTGGCCGGGCGCCTTGTCATGGCTGCCCGCAGTGGGGATGGGGGCCTCGGTGCCGCTTTATGCCTTCGGCTTTCTGGCAGACAGCCTGTGGCTCGCCATGCCTGCGCTGATGATCGCGGCGATGATCCACTATTTCTATCTGGGGCCGATGTATGCGGTCTCGGGCGGGGTGGTCGACAGCCGGATGCGCGCGACCGCGGTGGCGATCACGCTGTTCGTGGTGAACCTGCTCGGATACGGCCTTGGCCCGCTGGTGATCGGCATCCTCTCGACCGTGCTGAAGGCGATGTTCCTTGAAAACATGGCGCTGGGCCTGACGCTGGAGGCGTGCAAGCCGCTGATGGCGCTCGCGCCTGACGCCAAGGCGGCGCTTGCCGGAGAGGCGCTGGCGAGCCTCAAGGCCTGCGCCGGAGCCGAGGCGCAGGGGCTGCAATGGTCGATCGTGATCTTCGCCGGCGGCTATGGCTGGGCGGCGCTGCACTATCTGCTGGCGGGCCGTACCTTGGCTGCCGACATGATCGTCAACGCCGCGCCCGCCAAGGGCTAGGCGGGAGCGGTCAGGCGACCTTGAAATTGACCACGCCGCTCACCGCGTGGCCATCCTGACCGGTCGCCTTCCAGCGCACTTCATAGGTGCCTTTGGGCAGGGCGCCCGCGAGCTTCAGGGTCATGGTCTGCCGGTCTTGCGACCAGCTGGTGGTGTAATTGCGCATCAGCATTTCGCCATGGTTCGGCATGCCCGGCATCGCGGTCATGACGATGCTGACGGCGGCGCTGGCCTGATCGACCGGGGTATTGAAAGCGATCGAGACGGTCTTTGGGGCCTTGACGGTGCTGCCTTCCGCCGGAGCCGAGGACGCGACCGACACATGCGCCGAAAGCGCGGCGGGCGCTCCAAGGGCAAGAAGGGCGGCGGCAAGCAGGGCAGGGATACGCATGGGCGAAGAACTCTCCGTGTCAGAACCAGAAACGCACACCGGCAACGAAGCTCGTCACCGAAGGATCCTCGCCGCGTGCGCGGGCGAAGGTGGCGCCTTGGCCGGTGCGCCATGATTGCTCGACGCCGATATAGGGCGCGAATTCGCGTTTCAACTCGTAGCGCAGGCGTGCGCCCACCTCGATCTGGTCCAACCCTGCGCCAACGCCAAGCAGGGGGATGTCCTGCGCCGAGAGATTGGCCTCGATGCGCGGTTGGAGGATCAGGCGCTGGGTGATGCGCTGGTCGACCTCGGCCTCGATACGGGCGGTGATATCGCCCCTGTGCGAGACGAACAGGGCCGCGTCGACTTCGAACATATAGGGCGCAAGGCCCTGCACGCCGAGCGCGAGGTGGGTGGTGTCCGGCCCTGCGATATCGTGACGCAGGCCTACCTGAAGGTCCCAGAAGGGCGCAAACGCCTTGGCATAGAGCGCCTGCACCTCGGCGTCGTCGGGCGCAGCGCCCCATTCGCCTTCACCCTCGCTCTTGAACCACAGGCGCTCGGTCGGCCCGCCGTAATAGCCCTGGATATCCCATAGATAGGCATCCGTGCCCTGCCGCACCTGTGCCTCCATCCGGTCGCCCTGAAACCAGAAGACCGGAAAATCGCCGTGGGTCTTGCGCAGGTCCTCGCGTGAGGCGGCCATGGCTTCGGCGCCCCAGATCGCGTCTGCCGCGCGCGGCGGGCCGCTGCCGACCGATGGCGGTGGCGGTGGCGGGGTTTCCATGGTCGGGCCGGGGGAATCCGTCTTGGGCTGCGCGGGCATGGTGTGTCCGGCGTGCGGGTCCTGCGTCGGCGCGGGATCGTGGTGCTGGTGCCCCTCGTGGCTCTGCGCCGCGACCTGCGATGCCGCCAGCAGCGCGATCAGGCCGATGGCGTGCCTCACTTGCCCGCCTCCGGCCCCATCACCGTCACGGTCTGCATCATCCCGCCGTGCATGTGATAGAGCAGGTGGCAGTGGAAGGCCCAGTCGCCCGGCTCGTTGGCGGTGAGATCGAACTGTGCGCTCGCACCCGGCTGCACGATCACCACGTTCTTGCGCGGCTGGTGGGCGGCATCCTCGCCATTGACCAGCTCGAAGAACATCCCGTGAAGATGGATCGGGTGCGCCATCATGGTGTTGTTGACGAGCTTGACGCGCACCCGCTCGTTCCACGCAAAGCGGATCGGCACGTCATGAACCGCGGAATACATCTGGCCGTCGAACGACCACATGTAGCGTTCCATATTGCCGGTGAGGTGCAATTCCAGCAGTCGCGAGGGCTTGCGGGTGTCGGCATTGGGCTCCAACGCGCTGAGCATCCGGTAATTCAGCACGCGGTGCGGCACATCGCGCAGGCCGATGCCGGGATCGCCGAGCTTGTCGACCGGAGCCATCGAAACCATGTCGATGCCCGGGCCGGTTGTCACGTCTGGGGGCAGCAGCAGGGTGTCGCGCATCTTCATGCCGTCCATGCTGTGGCCGCCGTGACCGCCATCGCCGTGGTTCATCCCCATGTCGCCCGTGTCGAGCAGCGGTGGCGGGCGCAGTGCGGGGACAGGCGCGCGGGCGCCCGGCGCGCTCGCCAGCATCGCCAGCGCCATGCCGGAACGGTCCATGCTCTCCGCGACGATGGCATAGGCCGCTTCGGCGCGCGGCTCTACGAGCACATCGTAGATTTCGGCCGCCGCGATCTGGAATTCGTCGACTTCGACCGGCTTCACGTTCTGCCCATCGGCCGCGATCACCGTCATCGGCAGGCCGGGGATGCGCAGGTTGAAGAAGGTCATCGCCGAGCCGTTGATGATGCGCAGGCGGATGCGCTCGCCGGCGCGGAACAGGAATTCCAGCCCCTCTTCCGGCCCGCGTCCATTGGCGAGGTAGGTGTAGGTGGAGCCCGTCACATCAGCGATGTCGGTCGCGGGCATGCGCATTTCGGCCCACATCCGGCGATCTGCGGCAGACAGCTTGTAATCATCGCTCCAGCTGGTCTGCTGGTAGTTGAAGTAGCCCTCGCCCTTGCGCAGCCGGTTCATGATCGCGTGCGGATGGAGCGGGGTGTAATCGCTCAGCAGCAGCACATAGTCGCGGTCATATTCGGCCACTTCGGGGCCATCGGGCTCGATAATCAGCGGGCCGTAATGCCCCTGCTGTTCCTGCAGGCCGGAATGCGAGTGATACCAATAGGTGCCGCTCTGGCGGATCGGGAATTCGTAAGCGAAGGTCTGCCCCGGCTTGATGCCCGGAAAGCTGATCCCCGGCACCCCGTCCATGTGGAACGGCAGTAGCAGCCCGTGCCAGTGGATCGAGGTGTCTTCGGCGAGGGTGTTGGTGACATTGAGGCGGACGTTCTGGCCCTGGCGCAGCCGGATCAGCGGCCCCGGCACAGAGCCGTTGACCGCAATCCCGTGGCTCTTGCGGCCCTGCACGACGCGCGGCCCTTCGCCGACCACGAGATCGATCACCTCGCCCGAAACCTCGTCAAAACCGGCGCGGATGGGCGCGCCACCATGCTTGCGGCCGCGGTGGAGGCTGTGGCCCTGCGCCCAGGCGGGCATGGCCGCCAGTGCCGAAGCGGCACCAGCGCCGAGCATCAGCCGGCGACGGGACAGAAACATCGGGTCCATGACGTCCATATACGCAAACCTGGCCCGGTTTTCCGCAAAACCCTCGCGGAAAAAACCGGGCCGCCTTGCTCGGCCTGTTATTGCGCGGCGGTGCTCACCGGCTTGCCGTCGATCACCACGCCCACGGCGTGCGAGGCAAATTCGAAGGGATCGCCGTCAAACAGCGCGACATCCCCGTCCTTGCCGACTTCGAGCGAGCCGACGCGGCTGTCCATGCCGATCACCTTGGCCGCATCGATGGTGATGCTGGCGAGCGCGTCGTTCCAGGCAAGGCCGTTGGCCGCGGCCACGGCGGCCTCGAACAGCACCACGCGGGTCTTGGGGACGTAGCCTTCAAAGCCCGACTGGTAGGCGAAGGGAATCCCCGCCGCCTTCAGCACCGCGCCGGTGGTGAAGCTGGCGTTTTCATATTCGCCATATTGCCGCGTCATCGGCGGGTGGAGGATCACCTTCACGCCTGCCGCCTTGATCTGGTCGGTCAGGAGATAGGCTTCCGCCGCGCCGTCGAGCACCAGATCGATGCCGAATTCCTGCCCCAGCCGCAGCGCGCTCATGATGTCCTGCGCGTGGTTGGCGGTGATCATCAGCGGCAGCTTGCGCGCGAGCACATCGCGCATGGTCTGCACTTCAAGGCTCGGCGGCTTGTCGGGGCCGGCCTTAGTCTCGCCCTTCTTCACAGGCGGCTTCTCTTCCGCCTTGGCCGAGATCAGCGCCTGACGCAGCATCGCCATCTGCTTGGCACGGGTGCCGGGGGCCTTGCCGCCCTCGGCCAGCGCTGCCGGACCGAGATTGGCCGCGACCATTGCCTGCGGCACGATCACCGCCTGTTCGGCCGTGGTGCCGACGGTCTTGGCTACCAGCGTCTGGCCCGAAACCAGCGCGCCCGGACCATGCCCGGTGTGGATCGTGGTGACCCCGAAGCCGCGCAGCCACGCTACCAGCACCTCGTTGGGGTTGTAGGCGTCGATCGCGCGCAATTGCGGCTGGACCGGCGCGCTTTCGTCAAGCTGGTCCTGATCGTGCGGCTGGTTCATGTAGCCGGCAAGGCCGACGACGCTGCGCGCATCGACCAGGCCCGGGGTTACCACCTTGGCGGTGAGCACGGTCACGCCCGCCGGGATCGGCGTGCTGGCGGCGGGGCCAACCGCGACGATCTTGCCATCGTCGATCACCACCACCCCGTCGGTGATGGCAGGGCCGGCCATGGTGTGCACGGTCTCGCCCCGGATCGCGACGTCCTGGGCGTGGGCCGGGGAGCCAAGCACAACAGCGCTGGCGGCGGCGAGGAGCATTGCAGTCTTGCGCATTATTCCAGCCCCTCTTCTTCGGCCAGTTCCCAGTGGTGGTGCGAGGCGTCCATCGGGCTGCCGGCGCCATAGCCGCCGGTCGCCATGATCAGGTCTTCCGGGCGGCTGCGATCGAACAGCTTGTCGCCTTCGACCCAGGTTTCGAGAATATGGGTATAGGCCGACAGCGGATCGCCATCGAGCACGAGGAAATCGGCATCCTTGCCTGCCTCGAGCGAGCCGACCCGCTTGTCGAGCCGCAGCTGCTTGGCCCCGTTGATGGTCAGCGCCCGCAGCGCTCCATCGCGGGTCATCCCGCCGCGCACGGCAAGCCCCGCCTCGCGCAGCAACATGCGCGAATCGACGATCGCGTCGTCGGAATGGATCGACACCAGCACGCCCGCGCGTTCGAGGATCCCGGCATTGTCCATGCGCAGGTCGATCGTCTCCAGCTTGCCGCCGGGTGCATCGAGCGTGATGTTGGACACCGGCACGCCCGCCGCCGCGAGCTCGGCGGCGACCTTGTAGGTCTCGGTGCCGTGCTGGATCAGCACGTCGAAGCCGAACTCCTTCTTCAATCGCAGCACCGTCATGATGTCGTCGGCGCGGTGGGTGTGGAAATGCACCAGCCGCTCGCCCGAGAGCACTTCGCACAGCGCGTCCTTGGAAAGCTCGCGCTTTTTCTTGTCGCCCGCGCAATAGGCCTTGGCCTCGGTGAACACCTCGCGCACCAGCGAGGCCGATTTGGCGCGGGTGCCGGGGAAGCCGCTGCGGCCCATCGGGTTGGTGCCGTTGGCCATCTTCATGCCGCCGATCGCCGCGCCGTTCTTCATCTCGAAGGCGATATCCTCGATCGTGCGGCCGCGGCGCAGCTTCATGTAGAAGGTCTGCCCGCTCATCAGGTGGCCGGAGCCCGGCATGATGTTGACCGTAGTGACCCCGCCCGCGCGCGCCTTGCCGATGCTGGAGGCGAGCGGATCGATCGAATCCATCGCGCGCACTTCGGGCTGGATCGGGCCGGAGCCGTCCGCACCTGCGACCTGGCCGATATGCGAGTGGGTATCAACGATGCCGGGCATGATCACGCGGCCCTTGGCCTCGATCCGTGTCGCATCTGCGGGCACGGCGACATCGCTGCCGACCGCGAGGATCTTGCCGTTCTGGATCACCAGCGTGCCGTTATCGATCGGCTCGCCCGCCATGGTGAGGATGCGCGCGCCGGTAAAGGCAATCGCACGCTCCTGAGCGGCGGCGGGGACGGCTGTGCCCCCGATGGCGGCGGCAATGGCGACGCTGGTCAGCCACTGCGCCTTCGACTTCGTTTGGATCACGAAGCGTCTCCCCTGTTGTGTTGCTCTCATCACCGCCTGTCCTAGAGGGCGCGGCGCGCAGCGCACAAGCGAAAAGGGTGCAACAATCGGGGAGTGATCAGGCCGAGTGGCGGATCACCAGTTGCGGGGGCATGACAAGGCTCTCGGTCTCCTCGCCTGCGAGCCGGCGCAGCAGCAGTTGCACGAGGCCGCGCGCGCCGCCGGCAATGTCCTGCCGGACAGTGGTGAGCGGGGGCACGGTCTGGCGGGCGATGGGCAGATCGTCGAAGCCGACGAGGCGGATGTCCTCGGGCACCCTGAGGCCGCGAGCGCGCAGTTCGGTGAGACATAGGGCCGCGAGGGTATCGGTGGCGGCGAAGATCCCGTCGACGCTGCCCGCCACCCGGCCAAGATGGCCCGCGATCTCGGCGCTGGCGCGGTCTGGCGAAAGGTGGGTGGGCAGCGCAGTGATCGGCACGCCCAAGCGCACGGCGACATCCTGCGCCCCCGCAAAGCGCGCGGCAAACTCCATCGGGCCGGTATCGCCGAGGAAGGCAAGGCGGGTGGCGCCCGCCGCGATCAGGCGCTCGGCGGCAAGGCGGCCGCCCAGGCGGTTGTCCGTCCCGACCACGCAGTGGCGCTGGCCTTCGGTGTGATTGCCCCACACCACCATCGGGCGATAGCCGTCGGCCACCTCCTCGATCCGTTCGAACTGGTCGGACTGGCCGATCACGATCACCCCGTCGATCATGCCCGAACCGATGAAGCGGTCGAGCCAGTCGGCATCGTCCTCCGGCACCACGCGGCGCAGCATCAGGTCGTAGCCTTCGTTGGTGAGCTCGTCGGCAAGGAAGCCGAGCAGGGTCATGAAGAAGCTGTCGGAAATCTGCTGGCGCGCGTCGTGGCCGAGCGGGATGACCATGCCGATGACGCCGGTCTTCTGGCGCCTCAGGCCGCTCGCCATCTGGTTGGGACGGAAGCCGTGTTCGCGGGCGATGGCCTCTATTTTCTCGCGGGTCTTGGTGTTGACGAGGCTCTTGCCCGCCAGCGCGCGGCTGACCGTGCCGGGCGAGACGCCGGCAATCCGCGCCAGATCGGTGATGGTGCGCACCGATCCGCGCGTGGTCCGCTCGTCATCTGTCGCCATGCTATCCCGTCACCAGCCCCTCGGCGCGCGGTGTCCTGTGTCCGGCGTCCACCATCAGCGTAGCCAGAGCGCCCGCCAGCATCAAGACACCTCCCAGCATCAGCACATGGCGCGGGTCGCCGCCCAGCAGCGGGCGGTAGATCAGCGGCATGGTGAGCGTCTGGATCAGCATCGGGATGACGATGAAGAGGTTGAAGATCCCCATGTAGATGCCGTTGCGTGCCGGGGGAATGCAGTCGGCGAGCATGACATAGGTGTTGCCCATCATCCCCGCCCAGCCGATGCCGATCCCCAGCATCAGCGCGAACAGCGCGAGAGGCGTCGATGCGCCCGGGATCAGCAGCATGGCGATGCCCGAGGCGGCAAGGCACACCGCGTGAGTCTGGCGCGCGCCGAAGCGGCGCACCACCGGGATCAGCGCAAGCGCGCCCAGAAAGGCGACGAAATTGTAGAGCGCGCCCGCCTGCTGGGTGGTGAGGGTCGCCGCGCGGAAGGCGGCGCTGCCCGCATCGCTGGTGTTGTACATCGTGCGGCCCACGGCATAGGTGATGTACTGCCAATAGGCGAACATCGCATACCACTGGCACAGCATGGCGCCGGCGAGCTGCTTCATCGGGCGCGGCATCTCGCGGATCGCAGCGCTGATTTCGGCGAGGGTCGCCGCCGCGGTGAGCGGCTTTGCCGCGAGCTCGGCCTGTTCCTCGTCAGACAGCGGCAGCTCCGGCACCCGCCACACCGACCACACGATGGTGGAGATCGACAGGATCGCGCCGATCACGAAGGCAATCCGCACGATCACCGGAATGCCGTTCGCATCCAGCGCATCGCGCGCGACGAGAGCGGTCAGCAGGCTGGGCGCGAGATAGGACAGGGTTTGCGCAAGGCCGGTGAAGGCGCTCTGGGTGAGAAAGCCGGTCGAGCGCTGCTCGGGGGCGAGCCGGTCCGCCACATAGGCGCGGTAGGGCTCCATCGTGATGTTGTTGCCCGCATCGAGGATCCACAGCAGGCTCGCGGCGATCCACAGGGCGCTCGAATAGGGCATGGCGAATAAGGCGAGGGTGCAGATCACCGCGCCGATCAGGAAATAGGGGGTGCGCCGGCCCAGCTTCGTATTGGTGCGATCACTCATCGCGCCGACGATCGGCTGGATGATGAGGCCCGTCATCGGCCCGGCCAGCCACAGGAGCGGCATGGTCGCCTCGTCCGCGCCGAGGAAGCCGTAGATCGGCCCCATATTGGCCTGCTGCAATCCGAAGGAGAATTGCAGGCCGAAGAAGCCGATATTCATCTCGATGATTCGCAGCAGCGAAAGTCGCGGCTTGTGCGACATGGGCTATCCCTTCCAGCAATCCTGTCCCGTATCATGGTCTAAGCCATGCTGTGGCGCAGAAGTGACACGTTTCCACGCCATTTGCAAACGATTGCAAGATTCCTGTTGCAATCGTTTGCAAGAAAGCTACGCAAAGCCCCGTCGTCGCCACAGAAGCGCGAATTCCTAGAGGGAGAGTCAGTCATGAAATTGCGGACCGCGCTTTGCGCAAGTGTAGCCCTGTGGAGCCTGGCAAGCCCGGCTCTGGCGCAGGATGAAGTGGCAACCGACGCCGCGGCCGAGGCCGAAGGCAGCGAAATCATCGTCACCGCCGTCGCCCGCGGCCAGAACCGGATCGAAAGCTCGGTTTCGGTCAGCACCATCGGGGCCGACGCCATCACCAATCTCGGCGCGCCGTCCTCGGCCGACCTCATCCGCCAGATCCCGGGCATCCGCTCGGAAGCATCGGGCGGTGAAGGCAACGCCAACATCGCCGTGCGCGGCATCCCCGTCTCGACCGGCGGCGCGCGCTACATCCAGCTGCAGGAAGACGGCCTGCCGATCCTCGAATTCGGCGACATCATCTTCGGCAATGCCGACAACTTCCTGCGCGCCGATCGCTCGGTCGCCCGCGTCGAAGCGGTGCGCGGCGGTTCGGCCTCGACCTTCGCCTCCAACGCCCCGGGCGCGGTGATCAACTTCATCTCCAAGACCGGCGAGACCGAAGGCGGCGCCATCCAAGGCAGCGTCGGCCTCGATTTCGAAAGCTACCGCCTCGATTTCGATTACGGCGCCCCGATCGGCGATGATCTCAGCTTCCACATCGGCGGCTTCTACCGCACCGGCGAAGGCCCGCGCGACATCGGCTACAACGGCTATGACGGCGGCCAGATCAAGGCCAACATCACCAAGCGCTTCGATGGCGGCTATGTGCGCCTGTCGGCCAAGTATCTCGACGACAAGACCCCGACGATCCTGCCCCAGCCGGTGTTCGTGGGCGGCACCAACGCCAACCCCGATTACAACGCCATCCCCGGCTTCAACCCTCGCACGGACGCGCTTTACAGCCCGTTCCTGACCCCGCAGGTCACGCTCGACGGCAACAACAATCCGGCCTCCTACGATTTCCGTGACGGCCTTTCGGTCAAGAGCCTCGCCTTCGGGATCGAGAGCGAAATCGACGTCGGCAGCGGCTGGACGCTGACCAACCGCTTCCGCTTTGCCGACAATTCGGGCAGCTTCCAGTCGCCCTTCCCGGCGAGCGCGGGCGCAGCGCAGGGCATCGCCAACGGCATCGGCGGCGCGGGTTCAAGCATCGTCTTTGCCAGCGGCCCGAATGCCGGGCAGACCGCCAACGCGGCCACCATCGGCGGCAACGGCCTGCTGACCAATGTGGTGGTGTTCAACACCCGCCTCAACAGCCTCGACAACGTCACCAACGACTTCCGCGTCAACAAGACCTTCGACATGGGCGGCGGTTCGGCCAACTTCACCACCGGCTTCTACCTGTCGCGGCAGGACATCAACACCGACTGGCTTTGGACCAGCCATGTCCAGACCGTGCAGGGCGACGGGCAGGCGGTGCTGGTGGATATCCGCAATGCGGCCGGCCAGCTGGTCACCCAGAACGGCACGGTGGGCTTCGGCGCGACCTTCTTCGGCAATTGCTGCCGCCGCAACTATGATGTGGCCTACAGCACCTATGCGCCCTTCGCCTCGCTCTCCTTCGAGCTTGACCGCCTGACGCTCGACGCCAGCATCCGCTATGATTTCGGCGATGCCAGCGGCACGATCACCGGTTCGGACAGCGGCTTCGGCATCGGCGTGGGCCGGTTCGACTTCAACAACAACGGCACGATCAGCACCGCCGAAGCCCAAACCGGTGTCCTGCCGCTCGGCTCGGCGCGTCCGGTGAACTATTCGTTCAATTACTTCAGCTTCTCGCTGGGTGCGAACTACCTCCTCACCGATGATCTGGGCATCTTCGCGCGTTACAGCCAGGGCGGCCGCCACACGGCAGACCGCAGCCTGTTCTCGCCCGCCGTCAGCACCACCGACGGCAGCCTGCCGGGCGGCGATGCGGGTGTGGTTGCGCGCGTCGATCAGCTCGAAGCGGGCGTGAAGTACCAGTCGAACGGCCTGTCGCTCTACGCCACCGGCTTCTTCGCCAAGACCGCCGAGACCAATGTCGAACTCGCCCCGCTGGAGCTGTTCGACACCGAGTACGAGGCTTTCGGGATCGAGCTTGAAGGTGCCTATCGCACCGGCAACTTCACCTTCTCGGGCGGGGCAACCTGGACCGACGCGCAGATCAAGGACGCGCTTGATCTGACGACCATCGGCAACAAGCCGCGCCGTCAGGCCGATCTCGTCTATCAGGCGACCGCGCAGTACGACACCGATGCCTTCACGCTGGGTGCCAACATTGTCGGCACCACCGACAGCTTCACCCAGGACAGCAACCAGCTGAAGCTGCCGGCCTTTGCGCAGGTCAACGCCTTCCTCGCGTTCCGCCCTATCGACCGGGTCGAGGTCGGGCTGAACGCCCAGAACCTGTTCAACGCCGCCGGTTTCACCGAGGCGGAAGAAGGTTCGATCCCGGCCAACGGCATCGTGCGCGCGCGCTCGATTGCCGGCCGGACGGTGCTGGCTTCGGTGCGGTTCGACTTCTAAGGACCGCTTGCCGAACATCAGGGCTGGCCGCCAACTCCCCCCGGCGGCCAGCCATTTTTTCCGCCAGCCTTTTTTCACGCCGCACAAACTGGGATCGACTGCTGTCATGACAAGCGTCTGGAGAGCCGAGCACGTGGGCCGGGTGTCGCCGGGTGCGGGGAGCCTGATCCCGCCGGTGATTTCGCCCGATCGGTCCGAGCTCGATGCCGGACGGCTCTATTGGGACATGTGGCCGGTGCAGGACGAGACTGGCCACGGCGTGACGCTGGGGGGGCGCGAATTGTGGATGGCGCTGACCGCGCCCGATCGCGGCGATCCGGCGCTCAGGCATTTCGAGGCCAAGATCCATCTGATCGAACGGCGTTCGGGCGCGTGGTTCGATCTCGGGCCGGTGCTGCCTGACATGGCGGTGCCTTACGAGCGCGAATGGGCCGGCTCGGCGCTCTACCGCGACGGGGTGATGACGCTGTTTTTCACCGCTGCCGGAACTGCGGCGCGCGCAGGCGGCTACCAGCAGGAGCTGTGGGCGACCAGTGCAGCGGTTTCATCGGACGGTTTGCCTGGCACTTGGTCGGCTCCTAGCGCGCTTATCGCAGGCTATGAGCCTTACTATATGCCGGCCGATGCGCATGAGGGCGAGGCCGGAAAGATCAAGGCATTCCGTGATCCGGCGTGGTTCCGCGATCCCGCCGATGGCAGCGAACATCTCGCCTTCACCGCCTCGCTTGCCGGCTCTGCGAGCGCTTTCAATGGTGCCTTTGGCCTTGCGCGCAAGGTCGGCCCAGACTGGGTCTTGACCCCCCCTTGCCTCCACGCAGAGGGGGTTAACAACGAACTTGAGCGCGCGCATCTGGTGTTTCACGCGAAACATTACTACGCCTTCTGGTCGACCCAGACGGCCACTTTCGCACCAGGCCTCGGGCATGCGCCGGGGGGGCTTTACGGGATGGTGGCGACATCGATGCAGGGTCCGTGGGAGCCTCTGAACGGCAGCGGGCTGGTGCTCGCCAATCCCGCCGATCGCCCGCTCCAGACCTATAGCTGGTTTGTCGATGCCGATCTCAATGTGTGCAGCTTTGTCGACATGCTGCCCGATGGCAGCTTCGGCGGGGTGCCCGCGCCGCTGCTCAAGCTGGAGCTTGACGGCAACCGGGCGAGCATCCGCGCTAGCGCGCCGGAGAGCGCAGCCTGATGCTGGGCGCGATCGAGGCAGGCGGCACCAAGTTCGTGCTCGCAGTCGGCCCGTCGCCGCATGAAATCACCGTGCGCCACACCATTCCCACCCGCGATCCGGAAACGACGCTGCCCGAGGCCGCGCAATGGTTCGCCGCGCAAGGGACACTGACCGCGCTCGGCATCGGCAGCTTCGGGCCGGTGGAGCTAGACCGCGCATCGCCCCGCTGGGGCTTCATCACCAACACGCCGAAAGCCGGCTGGGCGGACTGCGACATCGCCGGCTTCTTCGGCAAGGCGCTGGGCGTGCCGGTGGGCTTCGATACCGACGTCAATGCAGCAGCCCTCGCCGAGTATCGCGCCGCAGCGCCCAAGGGCTGCCGCAGCCTGGCCTATCTCACCATCGGCACCGGGATCGGCGGCGGGCTGGTGCTGGACGGACAGCCGGTGCACGGCATTGCTCACCCCGAAATGGGCCACATCTTCCCGCGCCGCGCTGCCGAGACCCGCGAGTTTGCCGGCATCTGTCCGCATCATGGCGATTGCCTCGAAGGGCTGGCGAGCGGCCCTGCGATCATCGCCCGCTGGGGCGCGTCGCTCTCCGAGTTGGCGCCTGATCACCCCGCCCACGGGATTGTCGCCGACTATGTCGCGCAGGCCTGCCACACACTCTTCGCCACTATCGCGGTGGAGCGGGTGGTGATCGGCGGCGGTGTGGCCAAGACCGCAGGGCTGGCCGAGCGGATCGCGGCCCGCACGGCGCAGCTGGGGGCAGGCTATCTCCCCGGCGGCACGCGCCACCGCGTGCAGTCACCGGCACTGGGCGAGAACGCGGGGATCACCGGCGCTATGATGCTGGCCGAGGCGCTCGTCTGACAGCATCAACCGCCGTTTCGCATCGACGAACGGCGGCACTCTCGATCAACTGCTTGGCCGCGCCGCCGAAGGTGGCTTTTCCTGCTGACGGGAACCGCTAGTGTGCGCCTGTCAAAACAGGGGATTACCATGCTCGAACTCAGCGGCGTCAGCCATGTCTATCCGAACGGCACCCACGCGCTCGACAATGTGACTTTGTCGATCCCCAAAGGGATGTTCGGCCTGCTGGGGCCCAACGGCGCGGGCAAATCGACGCTGATGCGCACCATCGCCACACTGCAGGCGCCGACGGCGGGCTCGATCCGCTTCGGTGATATCGACGTGCTGGCCGAGCCTGATCGCCTGCGCCGCACGCTGGGCTATCTGCCGCAGGATTTCGGGGTCTATCCGCGCATCTCCGCGCAGGCGATGCTCGATCACATGGCGGTGCTCAAGGGCGTGTCGAACGCCTCCGAGCGCAAGGCGATGGTCGAGCACCTGCTGAACCAGACCAACCTTTGGGCCGTGCGCGGCAAGGCGATCGCGGGCTTTTCGGGCGGGATGCGCCAGCGCTTCGGGATTGCGCAGGCGCTGATCGGCCAGCCCGAACTGATCATCGTCGACGAACCCACCGCGGGCCTCGATCCGGAAGAGCGCAACCGCTTCCTCAACCTGCTGGCGGGCATTGGCGAGAACGTGGTGGTGATCCTGTCCACCCACATCGTCGATGACGTGGCCGATCTGTGCCCGCGCATGGCAGTGCTGGCGGGGGGCAAGCTACGCCTTGAAGGTGCGCCGCATGATCTCATCGCCTCGACCAAGGGCCGCGTCTGGCAGAAGACCGTGCCGCACACGCAGCTTGCCGAAATGCAGGCGCAATACGAGGTGATCTCGCACCGCTTCTTTGCCGGCGAGATCGTGGTCCACGTGCTCGCCGACAGCCAGCCCGAAGGATTCGCGCCGGTCAGCGGCGGGCTGGAGGACGTCTACTTCGCGACGCTGGCCGAAACCCGCCGCGCCGTTCCCGCCCAAGCCGCAGCCTGAGGGGGAGGGGCCAATGCTGACTGCTCGCCTCGCAGCCTTCGAGCTGCGCTACCAATTGCGGAACCCGGTGTTCTGGGTGTCCGTCGCGATCTTCTTCCTGCTCGGCTTCGGCCTTGCCGCCAGTGACAATGTCAGCTTCGGCTCGCCCGGGGCGGTGCATGAGAATTCGCCCTTCACGGTGACCTTCGCGCTGGGGCTGTTCGCCACCTTCTACCTGTTCGTCATCACCTCCTTCGTCGCCAATGCTGTGGTGCGAGATGATGCCACCGGCTTTGGCCCGATGATCCGGGCGACCCCGGTGGGACGGACGAACTTCCTTGCCGGACGGTTCATCGGCGGCCTCGCGATCGCGACTCTGGGCTATGTCGCAGTGCCGCTGGGGATTGCGGTGGGATCGGCCATGCCGTGGGTCGATCCCGAAACCGTCGGGCCGGGCGGCTTCATGACCTACGCCTGGCCGTTCCTGGTGATCGCGGTTCCCAACCTCATCCTCTCCTCGGCGCTGCTGTTCAGCCTTGCCACGGTGACCCGTTCGATGCTGGCGAGCTATATCGGGGTGATGGTGCTGGTGCTGGGCTATCTCACCATCAACATCATTGTCTCCAGCGATCCCTCGTTGCAGGACACCGTCGCGCGCTACGAGCCGCTGGGCGTGGGCGCGATCGGCGAGGTTTCGCGCTATTGGACGGCCGCGGAGATGAACAGCCGGGCGATTCCGCTCGAAGGCAATCTGCTGTTCAACCGCATCTTCGTGCTGGGCCTTTCGGCGGTATTCCTGGCCTTCGCCTGGGCACGCTTCAGCATGACCGAGCGTGCGCCCTCGCGCTGGCGCCTGCGCCGTCTTGCCAAGCAGGCGGCCAAGACAGCCAAGGCCGGCAGCGTGCCGGCGCGCACACTCACTGCGCCAGTGGCGCGCAGCTTTGGCGCAGGCCATGCCTGGGCGAGCTTCGGCGTGCGTCTGAAGGCCGAGGTTTTGCAGGTGCTCAAGAGCCCCGGCCTCATCGTGCTGCTGCTGCTTTCGCTCGCTTTCACCGGCCTCAACCTGGCCTTCTCGCAGACGACATACGGCACCGCGTCCTATCCGCTCACGGCCGGGGTCATCACCACGGTGATCGGCTCCATGAGCCTGTTCACCCTCATCGTCGCGGTGTTCTATGGCGGCGAGCTGGTGTGGCGCGAGCGCGATGTGAAGATCGGCGAGATCATCAGCGCCACGCCGGTTCCCGCATGGGCCATGTTCGTGCCCAAGATCCTCGCGATCTTCACCGTGCTGCTGGCCATGTCGCTGTCGGGGATGTTCACCGGGGTGCTGTACCAGCTGGCCAAGGGCGCGCCGGATATCGACTTCGGTCTCTACCTCGTGTCCTTCGTCCTGCCGCAGAGCATCGATCTGCTGCTGATCGCTGTGCTGGCGGTGTTCTTCCAGGTTCTGAGCCCCAACAAATATATCGGCTGGGGGATCATGCTGGTGTGGTTCGTGAGCCGCATCTTCCTGTCGAACCTCGGCTATTCCAACATGCTCTACCTGTTCGGCGGCGGGCCGGGCGAGCCGCTGAGTGACATGAACGGCACCGGCGACTTCTGGGTCGGCGGGCTGATCGCGCGTGGCTACTGGGGCTGCTTCGGCGTGCTGCTCCTGGTGCTGTCGCACTGGGCCTGGCCGCGCGGCACGGTAGTGGCGGTGCTCCCGCGCCTCAAGGGCATGGGCAAGCGCATCAACCTTGCCTCGGGCAGTATCGCGCTCGCCGCGGTGGCGGGCATGGTCGGCACCGGCGTGGTGGTCCACAACAACATCAAGGTGCTCAACCGCTACGAAACCGAAGACGAGAGCGAGCAGCGCCTTGCTGCCTACGAACGCGCCTATCTCAAATACGAGAACCTGCCGCGCCCGGTGGTGACCGACGTCGCCTTCGATGTCGAAATCTTCCCTGCCGAGCGCCGTCTGGTCGCCAAGGGCAATTACATGCTCCGCAACGACAGCGGGGTGCCGATCACCGAGCTGCACGTGCGGCAGGGTGACGAGAACGTCACGTTCAGCCGGCTCGACATCGCAGGCGCAAAGCTTGCCAGCCATGACAAGCGCTTTGCCTATCGTATCTACCGCTTCGCGACGCCGCTCGCCCCGGGAGCGAGCACGCGGCTCGATTTTACCTCCGAGACATGGCGTCGCGGCTTTGCCAACAGCGGGGCGGCGACCGACGTGGTCGAAAACGGCACCTTCGTGAACAACAGCGTGTTCGCGCCGATCATCGGCATGGACCGCCGCGGGCTGCTGACCGATCGCACCGCGCGCCGCCGTCAGGGCCTGCCCGACGAGCTGCGCACCGCCAAGCTTGAAGACACCGCGGCACAAATCCGTAACTACATCGGCGCCGATTGGGTCAATTCGCGCATCACCATCAGCACCGATGCCGATCAGGTGCCGATTGCGCCGGGCAACAAGCTGTCCGACGAGGTCAAGAGTGGCCGCCGGGTCGCGGTGTTCGCCAGCCCCGCGCCGATCCTCAACTTCTTCTCGGTGCAATCGGCCCGCTATGCCGAGGCCAAGGACAGCTTCGGCAACGTGCAGCTCTCGGTCTATCACGATCCGCGCCACGCGTGGAACGTGCCGGCGATGCTGAAGGCGATGAAAACCTCGCTCGGCTACTTCACCGCCAATTTCGGGCCCTACCAGTTCGGCTATGCGCGGATCATCGAGTTTCCGGGCTACGACAGCTTCGCGCAGGCCTTTGCCGGGACGATGCCCTATTCGGAAAGCATCGGCTTTGCCGCCGATGTGCGCGATCCCGAAACGATCGACTATGTGTCCTATGTGACCGCGCATGAGCTGGGCCACCAGTACTGGGCACACCAGATCGTGGGCGGCGACATGCAGGGTTCGACCCTGCTTTCGGAAACCCTCGCGCAGTATTCGGCGCTGATGGTGATGAAGCAGCTCTATGGCGAGGACAAGATCCGCCGCTTCCTCAAGTTCGAGCTCGATAGCTACCTGCAAGGGCGCAAGGGCGACGTGCTGGGCGAACAGCCGATGATCCGGATCGAGAACCAGTCGTACATCCATTACCGCAAGGGCAGCCTGGTGATGTACCTGCTGCAGGAGCGGCTGGGCGAGGACGCGGTCAACCGTGCGCTGTCGCGCCTGGTGGCGAAGTTCCGCTTCAAGGGTGCGCCTTATCCGCGCAGCCTCGATCTGATCGCCGAACTGCGCAAGGAGGCGAAAACGCCCGCGCAGCAGGCGCTGATCAGCGATCTGTTCGAAAAGATCACGATCTATGATCTGAAGGCCAAGGCGGCGACCACGCGCAAGCTTGCCGATGGACGCTGGAGCACCCGCATCACCGTCGAGGCGGGCAAGTTCTATGCCGACGCGAAGGGAGGCGAAACCCCGACGACGCTGGCCGAGAACATCGAGATCGGCCTGTTCACCGAACGCCCGGGGCAGGGCGCCTTCGAGCGGGCCAATGTGCTCTCGATGAAGGCCATGCCGGTGCGTGCGGGCAGTCAGGTTATCGAGGTGGTGACCGCCAAGAAGCCGCTGTTTGCCGGGATCGATCCCTACAACTTCATGATCGACCGCAATTCGGACGATAATGTGATCGAGGTGGAATAGCCTCCAGAGCACTTTCCGGCCACTCCGACCCGCTCTGACGGAGCCGATTTTGGCTCAGCGCAAGGAACGACGAGCGAGCCATGCCCAAGCATAGTGAGCGAGGAGAGACGCCGCGCTGGGCCAAAATCGGCCCGCCCCTTGCGGGGTCGCGTCAGGAAGCCCGCTGGCTTCGTCGCGACGCTTGCCCGGGGGCCGAAGGGCCCGTGGCTAGCGCGCCACTCCTGTCCAGCGGGCTTCCTGACGCGATCAGGGTGGATCGGAGTGGCCGGAAAGTGCTCTAGCGGTAGCGTGACGGCTTGAGGTCGTATTTCGCCAGCTTGTCGTAGATGGTCTTGCGCGGGGTTTGCATCATTGCCTGCAACCTCGCGACATCGCCGCGGCACTGGCGCAGGGCGTCTTCGAGAACGGTGCGTTCGAAATCGGCGACGATCTGCTGCAAGGGGCGCTGCCCGGCGAGCGGGGCAGGCGGCGTGACGATCTCTGTCAGGCCCAGCACGAAGGCGCGGGCATAGCCGGCCAGCTCGTGGAGATTGCCCGGCCAGTCATGGCTCTGGACATGGCTCCACTGCATCTCGCCGATGGCGGGCACGGCCAACCCAAGTTCGCGGGCGTGGCGGCTGACGAACAGGCGGAAGATCTCTGCCACATCCTCGCGCCGCTGGCTCAATGGCGGAAAGGCGATCTGCACCGCGCCGAGCCGGTGCCACAGGGGATCGCGCAAGGATGGCGCGGCGGCGTCCGGCTCGTCCGCGTCGAGCCGCGCGATGATGATCCGCAGGTTGAGCCGCCGCGCGGCGGCCGCCCCGATGGGGAGCACCTGCCGGCTTTCCACCAGCGATACCAGCCGCGCGGTCAGCACCGCATCGGCGGCGGCAATCTCGTCGATGAACAAGGTGCCGCCATTGGCGCGTTCAATGAGGCCGGTGCGCGACAGGCCCGCGCCTTCGCGCGCGGCGGCGGGATCGCGTCCGAACAGCAGCAGTTCGGCATCCTCGTGGGCGAGCACGCCGGCATCGACTGTCACGAAGGCCCGCCCGCGGCGCGGACTGAGATCGTGGATCAGGCGGGCAGCGTGGCTCTTGCCTGTGCCATGCGCGCCGGTAAGCACCACGTCGATCTCCGAGCGGGCGACCCCCTCGATCACAGAACGCAGCCGCTCTGCCGCTGGCGAATGGCCGGGAATGGCGCTCGCCGAACTGCGCCCCGCCTCCTCGCGCAAGGCGCGGTTTTCGAGCGCCAGAGCGCGCCGTTCGGCTGCCGCGCGCACCGCCCGGAACAGATCGGCCGAAGAATAGGGCTTGGTCAGGAAATCGGCCGCGCCGTCCTTCATCGCCGCCACGGCCATCGCGATGTCGCCATGGCCGGTGGTGAGGATCACCGGCAGATCGGGATCGATCGCGCGCAGGGCCGCGAAGAAAGCGATCCCGTCCATGCCGGGCATCCGCACATCGCTGACGATCACCCCGGGATAGTCCGCGGTCAGCCAGTCGAGCGCCGCGCGGGCATCGGGGAAGGCCGTCACCTCGGCCCCTTCAAGCGTGAGCGCCTGCATCGTGGCGTCGCGCAGCGGCTCCTCGTCCTCGACCAGCACGACCTGAAGGGGCGGAGCGGCGCTCATGCGGCAGGGATCGTCATGATGAAGCGCGCGCCATCCGCGCTCTCGCTATGGGTCAGGTCGCCGCCGAGCTGGCGCATGATGTCCCGCGCGATCGCAAGGCCGAGCCCGATGCCCTCAGCCTTGCCGGTGACGAAGGGCTGGAACAGCGTGTCGCGCAGGGCGGGTGGAACCCCGGGGCCATTGTCAGCGACACCGAGGCGGACGACACCGGCGCCGGGCGATATCTCCAGCACGATCTGGCCGCCCTCGCCGCAGGCCTGCACCGCGTTCTGGAGCAGATTGACCAGCACCTGTTCAAGCTGGACATGGCGCGCGCGCACCATCGCGGCGCTCGCCTCGGGGGCGGGCAGGGTGAGGGCGATGCCCTTCTGGCGGATCTGGTCGCGCAGCAAGAGCAGCGATCCGTCGATCACCTCGCCGAGGCGAATATCGCGCGGTTCTTCCACCTGCCGGCGGCTGAAATGGAGCTGTTCCTCGGTGATCTCGCCGATCCGTCCGGCAAGCCCGGCGATCTTGCCGAAGTTTTCGGCGGCCTCACCCTGGCGGCCCGCGCCGAGCAGGCGTTCGCCGGTCTCCGCATAGACCCGCATCGCGGCGAGCGGCTGGCGGATCTCGTGACCAAGGCCTGCGGTGATCTGGCCGAGGGTCGCGAGCCGGTTGGCCTGCTGCAACTGCTCGCGCAAGGTGGCGGTCTGCGCGGCGACCTCGGCCGCGCTGCGCGCCTGCCGCTGGCGTCGCCACAGCACCGCGCTCAGCCCTGCCAGCCCGAGCGCCACCAGCAGGCCCAGCCCCGCCAGCCGCGCATTGGCGACCGCGACCGAAAGCCGCGCGGAGGGATCGGCCAGCAGGTGCAGCTCCCATCCCGCCGGAGCAATCGGCTGGATTTTCTCGATCAGCCGCACCGTGCGGCTCGCCCCGTCGCCCGCCGGCAGTTCGAAGCGTTCGATCCGGCTCACACCGAAGCGCATCGCATCGCGCGCCGGATCGCGCGCAGCCGTGCCCTCGCTTGCCCGGAACCGCCATTGCGGGTTGCTGGCGAGCAGCACGATCCCGTCGGCATCGGTGACGAACACGCCGTCCTCGGCGTCCTTCCACTTGCGCTCGAGCCCGTCGAACTCGACCTTGACCGCGACCACACCAAGCGGGCGATCTGCCGGGCCGACCCGCTCGGCAAGATAAAGACCCGGGCGGCGGCTGACGGTGCCGAGCGCGAATTCGGTGCGGGTGCCTTCCCGCAAGGCACCCGCGAAATATTCGCGGAAGCCGTAATTCGATCCGATGAAGCTGTCCGGCCGGTCCCAGTTGCTCGCCGCCAGCGTCAGTCCGCGCGCGTCCATCAGATAGATCGCTGCGGCATTGGTCTGATCGGCCAGCGCGGCGAGACGGCGGTTGAGCAGGTTGCGCTGGCCCGTGTCGCCTGAAAGCAGCGCGGCGACTTCGGGATCGACTGCCAGCACGCGCGGGACGAGGGTGAACTTGTTGAGCTCGCTTTCCAGCCCTGCGGCAAGGATGGCCGCCTGCGCTTCGGCCGCAGCGCGGGTTTCGTCGAGCGCCCGGACCCGCATCGCACGCTCGAGCCCGAGCATGGCAAGCCCGGCGATCAGCGCCGCGCCGATCAGCGCCACGCTTGCCAGATACCACCGCCCCAGCCTGTTCTGCATGATCGGCCTCTCGCTCCTCCCGCAAGCAGGCATGTGCGCTTTTCCGCACTGGCTGCAAGAAATTTGTGCGGATTTCCGCACGAATTTGCCCGCGTTCCGGGATAAGCCTCTGAAGAAACGCGCGAAGGCACTCCGGCCCTGCAAGGCTTGCGGTGCTCTCCCCAAGCGCCGATGGTGCGCCCCGAGAGGTTAGAGCCGGGGAAGCCGCCACAACATGGGTATGCACACAGCTGTCACGGCGGCGCCGCAGGGTGCGCGGGCGCGCGTTCCGCTTTATCGCCAGCTCTATGTGCAGGTGCTCTGCGCCATCGCGCTGGGTGCGACGCTCGGCCACTTTGCCCCCGATCTTGGCGTTGCCTTGAAGCCGTTGGGGGATGGCTTCATCAAGCTGGTGAAGATGATCATCGCGCCGGTGATCTTCGTGACCGTCGTCACCGGAATTGCCGGAATGCGTGACTTGAAGGCGGTGGGCAGCGTTGCAGGCAAGGCCTTTGCCTACTTCCTCACCTTCTCCACGCTCGCGCTCGTCATCGGCCTTGCCGTGGGCAATATCGTGCGCCCGGGCGAGGGGCTGAATATCGATCCCGCCACACTCGATACCGGTGCCATCGCCGACTACGCCGACAAGGCCGAAGCGACCACGATCACCGGTTTCCTGCTCGGCATCATCCCCGACACGCTGTTCAGCGCGGTCACCGACGGGCAGATTTTGCAGGTGCTGCTGGTGGCAATCCTCGCCGGGGTAGCGATTGCCGCGACCCGTCCGGCCAGCGACCTTGTGACCGACGTGCTCGCCTCCTTCGGCGAGGTGGTGTTCAAGCTGGTGGGCATGCTGATGAAGCTCGCCCCCATCGGCGCTTTCGGGGCGATGGCCTTCACCATCGGCGAGTTCGGGATCGGCAGCCTTGCCAATCTCGCTGCACTGATCGGCACCTTCTACCTCACCTCGCTCTTGTTCGTGCTGGTGGTGCTGGGGCTGGTCGGTTGGTTCAACGGCTTCTCGATCTTCGCGCTGATCCGCTATCTGCGCGAAGAACTGCTGCTGGTGCTGGGAACCTCCTCTTCCGAGGCCGCCCTGCCGAGCCTGATGGAGAAGATGGAGATCGCCGGGTGCCGCAAGGCGGTTGTCGGTCTGGTGGTGCCGACCGGCTATTCCTTCAACCTCGACGGCACCAATATCTACATGACGCTCGCCGCGCTGTTCATCGCGCAGGCCGTGGGCGTGGAGCTCAGCCTTGCCGAACAGCTGACGCTGGTGCTGGTCGCGATGATCAGTTCCAAGGGCGCTGCCGGGGTCACCGGATCGGGCTTCGTGATCCTTGCCGCGACGCTCTCGGTGGTGCCGAGCGTGCCGGTGGCGGGCATGGCGCTGATCCTCGGCATCGACCGCTTCATGAGCGAATGCCGCGCGCTCACCAATTTCATCGGCAATGCGGTGGCGACGATCGTCGTGGCGAAGTGGGAAGGCGCACTTGACCGCGACCGGCTGACGGCAGCGCTGGCCGGCGCGCCGCTCGAACTGCCGGCGCAGGATATCGAGCGGCACGAACGCAGCGGGCCGGTGAGCGAGAAGATCGCCGAGGTGCTGGAGCACACGCCATGATTGCGCAGCGCGGTCTCATTGTGCGGGTTCTGGCCTGCTTGCTGCTGACGGGCTTTGTCCCGGCGGCGGCTTTCGCCGATACGGCGGGGGCTGCTCAGGCCCACGAGGAGATCAGGCTGTGGCCCGGCACCCCGCCGGGCGCTGGCCGGGTCGAAGGCCCGGAGGTGATCGGCACCGAAGGCGCAGGCCTCGGCGCGGTCTCGAAAGTCTCGGTCCCGCGCATGCGTGTCTACCGTCCGGCCAAGTCCAATGGTGCAGCCGTGCTGGTGGCGGGCGGGGGCGGGTATTTCCGCATCCAGCTGAAGAAGGAAAGCACGCCTGCCGCAGGGTGGCTCCAGTCGCGCGGCTTTACCGTGTTCGAACTGATCTACCGCCTGCCCAATGACGGCTGGGATGCGGCGGCACCCTTCATGGACGCACAGCGCGCGATGAAGATCATCCGCGCCCGCGCGGGCGAGTTCGCGGTCGATCCGGGGCGCATCGGCATCATGGGTTTTTCGGCAGGCGGGCATCTGGCGGGCTTCACCGCCTATCAGCCTGCCCGCGCGCTCTATGCCGGGGCCGACCGGTTCGAAGCGGTCTCGGCGCGGCCCGATTTTGCTGTGCTGCTGTTCCCCGTGGTGACGCTGCGCAAGCCCTATGACACCACCCGCACCCGGCGCGAGATCGTGGGCGAGAAGGCCAGCGCGGCGGCCGAGACGGCATGGTCGCTCGATACCTATGCCGCCAAGGATTCGCCGCCGACCATCATCTTTGCCGCAGCCGATGATCCGACCACGCCGCCGGGCCACGGGTTGCTCTTGTTCGAGAAACTGGTGGCGGCAGGTGCCAGTGCCGAGTTACACCTGTTCCGCGACGGCGGACACGGTTGGGGTTTGGGCAACCCCGATCAGGTGATCAGCCAATGGCCCGCTTTGTTCGAAAAGTGGGCACAAACACTAAAGATTGTTGAAAAACAGGGAGAATGACAATGTCGACGAAGCTTCTGGGCAAGCTGGCCCTGATGTGCGGGGCGAGCCTGATCGCCGCCACCGCCGCCCATGCGCAAGACCCGGCGGCGAGCGCTCCGGTGGATGTGACCACCGCCGATGGCCAAACCTCCGAGCGCGAGATCATCGTCACCGGCACCCAGATCCAGGGTGCCAAGATCAATGACGTGCTCCCGGTGACGGTGGTCGACGAGGTCGATATCCAGAACATCGCCGCCTCCTCGGGTGACGAACTGTTCCGCGCGATCCCGCAGGCCGGCGCCGTCGCCTTCAACGAACAGAACGACGTCACCTCGAACAACGCGCGCGGCGACGTCGCCTCGATCAACCTGCGCGATCTCGGCACCGGCAACACCCTGCTGCTGATCAACGGCCGCCGCATGGTGCTGAACCCCGGCTTCCAGACCGAGTTGCTGGTGCCGGTGGTCAGCCCAGACACTAACGAAATCGCCCCGGGCAGCGTGCGGCGCCTCGAAGTGCTGCGTGACGGCGCCTCGGCGATCTATGGCGCCGATGCGGTCGCGGGCGTGGTCAACACCGTGCTGCGCGGCAACCGCAAGGGCGGCTTCATCGAAGGCGAATGGCGCGCATCGGACGGCACCAGCCTCTACAGCACCCAGATCAACGGCGGCTACGGCTTCGATTTCGCCGACGGCCGCGCCAACCTCACCATCTATGGCGGCTATTTCTACGAAAACGGCCTGCCCGCTTCGGAGCGCGCCTATTCGCGTGATGACGACAAGCGTCCGCTGCTGGTCGGCACTCCGTTCGAGAACGACACCCAGTTCAACAACCGCAACACCTTCGGACCCTTCGGGCAGTTCGACATCCAGATCACCAACAACAACCTCACCCCGATCCGCGACGATGACTTCTACATCCAGCCCTCGACTTTCACGGGCTGCCGCTTTGATCTGGGCAATGGCCTGTGCGCGCGCAACGGTGACAACCCGGCGGCCGAAGTGCGCTACAACCGCGCATTCGGCACCACGCTGATCAGCGAGAAAAAGCGCTACAACGCCGCGCTGCTGTTCAACTACGAATTCAGCGACAATATCGAAGGCTATTTCGAAGGCACCTTCTACCGCTCGGAAAGCAGCCGCAACATCACCCCGGCGGCGATCCTCAGCGCCGTGCCGGTCGGGATTTCGCGCAACGCCTACTGGAACCCGTTTGGTCCGGTGACCTTCCCGGGCGGCGCTGCCAACCCCAACCGCCGGCCGGGCACCACCATTCCCACCGGCGGCGCAGACCTCATTATGGAGCGCTACCGCTTCGTCGATTCGGGCAATCGCACGGTTGACGTGGACAAGGATTCCTACCGCCTCGTCGCCGGCCTCAAGGGCAATTTCGGGGCATGGGATTTCGACACCGGCTTTGTCTATTCCGAAGCCAAGTCGACCGACCTTGAAGGCAACCGCGTCTCGCTGACCCTGCTCCAGCAGGCGATCAACCGCTCGACGCCGGACGCTTACAACCCCTTCAACGGCGGCTGCATCGACAACGTGGGCAATGGCGATTGCACCCCCAACCCGCAGAGCTCGATCGATCCCTTCCTGATCGACGTGTTCCGCAAGGGCAAGACCACCCTCGCGCTCGCTGACTTCAAGGTCAGCAACAACGCGCTGTTCGGCCTGCCGGGCGGCGATGTCGGCATCGCGGCGGGGGTCGAGTGGCGGCGCGAAACCTTCATCGATGATCGCGATCCGCGCATCGACGGCACGATCACCTGGCGCGACAGCGTCACCGGCGTGTTCGACGGCAGCGATGTGGTCGGCACCAGCGCCTCGCCCGATACCAGCGGTTCGCGCGAGGTCTATTCGGCCTTCGTCGAAACCTTCGTCCCGCTGGTGAGCGAGGACATGGATATCCCGCTGATCACCGCGCTCAACCTCCAGCTCGCCGGGCGCATGGAGCACTTCAAGGATATCGGCGAGACCGCCATCGTCCCGCGTGCTGCTGCTTCGTGGACCGTGGTTCCCGGCCTTATGGTGCGCGGTGCATGGTCGCAGGGCTTCCGCGCGCCGAACCTCGTGCAGGTCAATGACGAGGGCACCACGCGCTCGAACACCCGTGACGATTTCGTGCGCTGTCAGGCGCAGGTCGAACGCGGCCAGCTGGCCAACCTCGGCCTGTGTCCGGGCGAGGGTGTGATCAGCTTCCGTTCGGGCACCGATCAGCTCCAGCCCGAGGACAGCGAGAGCATCAACCTTGGCATCGTGCTCGAACCCAAGTTCATCCCGGGCCTGACGCTGACCGCCGACTACTGGCGCGTCAAGCAGACCGGGCTGGTCGGCACCTTCGGCGATGACAACGCGATCGCGCTCGATCTGCTGCTGCGCCTCAACGGCAGCTTCAACCCCGCCGTGATCCGCAGCGCGCCGACGGCGGAGCAGATCGCGCTCTACACCGGCACGCGCCTGCAGCCGGCTGGCGACATCATTCGCGTGGAAGATCCCTATCTCAACCTCGACAGCCGCGTGTCGAAGGGCTGGGACTTCGGGCTGGCCTACAATGTCCCCGATTTCGGTGCGGGCGATTTCCGCCTGCGCTTCAACGCGGCACGGCTCGACAGCTTCGTCCAGTCGGCAGGGGCTGACGGGCAGGAGCTGCTCGATGCGGTCGCCAGCGGCCAGCTGCCGCCCGAAGTCCGGATCGAAGGTCTGGGCCAGCTGCTCGAAATCGAAGGCCGTCCCAAGTGGCGCTTCAGCGGCGCGGTCAACTGGGGCAGCGGTCCGGTCGATGTGGCGCTGTTCGCCAGCTACGTCGGCAAGGTGTGGAACACCAGCGTGACCCGCGACGTGCCGATCGTCTCCACCGATCCCAATGCGAACTTCTTCCGCATTGACGACATGCTGACGATCAACACCTCGGTCAGCTACACGGTCGATAACGACACCGCGCTTGATGGCCTGCGCCTGCGGTTCGGGATCAACAACCTGTTCAACGAGGATCCGCCGCTGGCAGACGACACCTACGGCTTCCTGAGCCAGCTGCATTCGCCGCGTGGGCGGGTGTTCCGCGTCGAAGTGCGCAAGCCCTTCTGATGATGAAGCGCCAGCAGCGGTTTGCCCTGCTGCTGGGGCTAGGATGGGCAACGGGGGCGTGCGTGCAGACGCCGCCTCCGGAGCCTGCCCCGTCGCCGGTTGTCGCAGGTTCGGCGTGCCGGACGGCGACGGCGAGCCTCCATTTCGATTTCGACGGAGCCTCGGCTTCGGCCTGTTCGGTGACGGGCGAGCGTGACTTCACGCTGCTGGTCACGCCCGAGCATTTCCCGCCGATCAACCCCAGCCCTTGGTATGCCTTCCGCTATCAGGCTGAGGGCGATGCGCCGGTCACTGTGACGCTGCGCTATCTTGGCGGTTTTCACCGTTACGCGCCCAATTGGCGCAGCGGGGAGGAGACCCGCGATCTGGCGGCCGCAGTCAGCGATAATGGCGCAAAGGCCGTGATCGCCCTGCCGCCCGGGAGCGGTGTCGTCTCGGCGCAGGAAGTGATCGCGCCCGGCGATGCGGCCGCCGATCTCGCCCGCTGGAGCCGGCTGAGCGGTGCGCCGGTGTTCACCATCGGCTTTTCGCATGATGCACGGGCGATCGGGGCTATCCGTTTGGGGCGCGAGGATGCGCCGCGGCTGATCGTGCTGCTCGGCCGCCAGCATCCACCCGAGGTGACCGGTGCCATCGCGATGCGCGCCTTTGTCGATGCGCTTGCGGCCCGCGCGGACACGCTCGGCGATGTGCAGGTGCTGGTGGTGCCGATGCTCAATCCCGATGGCACGGCGCACGGCCATTGGCGGGCCAATCGCGGCGCGGTCGATTTGAACCGCGACTGGGGCCTATTCACCCAGCCCGAAACCCGCGCCGTCAAGGCGTGGCTTGATGCCCTGCCTTCAGGCGTGCGCCCGGCGCTGATGGTGGATTTCCACTCGACGGGGCGCAACCTGTTCTACGTGCAGGGCAAGGGCGAGGCGAGCGTAGACCAACAGCGCTTCCTTGCCGCATGGCTCGAAGGGCGCGAAACGGCGCTGGCGGGCTATCCCTTCACCATCGAGCCGCGCAACGCCAATCCCGGCAGCGGCACGGCCAAGAACTGGTTTCACCAGACCTATGCGATCCCTTCCTACACCTACGAGGTGGGCGATGATGCGGACCGCCCCGCCACTGTCGCCGCAGCCCGGGCGCTGGCAGGCAGCCTGATCCCGGCGCTGGACGCTGCCAAGGACTAGCCGCGCGCCCTCAACAAAGCGCCCGCTCGCGCGCGATCATCGCGGCGTGGGTGCGGTTTCTGGCATCGAGCTTGCGGCAGATGGTCGTGACGTGGAGCTTGATGGTCGGCTCGCGCAGGTTGAGCTCGCGCGCGATTCCCTTGTTCGCATGGCCCGCACACAGGCCCGCCAGCACTTCGAGTTCGCGCCGCGAGAGGCCCGCCGGAGCGCCGCTTTCGGGTTGGCGCGAGGGGCGGTGCAGATCGAGCGGCATATAGACCTCGCCCGCCGCCATGAAGCGGATGGCATTGACCAGCGAGCGCGCCGGCAGGGTCTTGGGCAGATAGCCTGCCGCGCCAGCTGCCAGCACGCGGTCGGCCACGCCCGCAGGGGCAAGGCCTGACATCAGCGCCACCGGACGCCCGCCGCTCGCGGCCATGGCGCGGTCGAGTCCGGCAAAACCGTCCATGCCCGGCATCCCGTAATCGAGCACCACCAGATCGAAGGGCGCAGGTGCCGCGGCAATCGCGGCGAGCGCCTGCGGCAGGTCGGCCACGGTCTCGACCACGAAGCCGCCTTCGGCTTCGAGATAGGAGCGCAGCACATCGCGCAGCAGCTCGTGGTCGTCGGCAATCAGGATGCGCATAGGGGTGTGCTCCCTGCCCGGGCCGCTTCGATCGCGGCGGCGGCGGCAACGGCCAGCTGGGTGGTTCCGGTGGGCTTGCCGATGACGCCGTCGAACAGCCCGATCTGGTTCTGGTGCAATTGGTGGACGCGGGGCAGGGCGGTGAGCAGCAGGATCGGCAGATCATCGCGCACCTTGCGCAAGGCCCGCGCCAGCTGCGCGCCGTTCATCCCCGGCATATCGTAATCGGTGATCACCAGATCCCACGATGCGGCATCGTCACTGAGCGCGGTGATCGCGTCATGCGGATCGATGCAGGGACCGACTTCGGCGCCCACTTCCTCCAGCATCGCCACCAGCGTATCGGCCACGGTGGGATTGTCGTCCACCACCAGCACGGTCTTGCCGGCCAGCACGTTGCCGGCTGCCAGCATCGTGCCGGGCGCGCCTTGCGTATCGGCATCGGCTGGCTGGAGCGGCCACCAGACCTCGAAGATCGTGCCGCAATCGGGCCAGCTCTGGATCGCCAGTGCGCCGTCATTGCTGGCGATCACCCCTGCCACCACAGCAAGGCCAAGCCCTGTGCCGGCCTCGCCCTTGTGGGTGAAGAAGGGTTCGAACACGCGCTTCAGATCATCGGGCGCGATGCCGCAGCCGGTGTCGCTGACGCGGATCACGGCGGCAGGCACCTGCGGAAGGGTGCCGACCACGACTTCGCCGCTCGGCCGGTATTCCTGATTGGCGATCACTTCGAGCTTGATGCGCCCCACCTGCCCGGGCGGCAGCGCGTCGCGGGCATTGAGCGTGAGGTTCAGCACCACCTGATTGAGCTCGGTATCATCGGTCAGCGCCATCAGCGGGAAGGGGGCAGCTCCAGTTCGATGCGGTGGAGCGGATCGGTGAGGCTCGGGGCGACCAGATCGCGCACGTCCCACAAGGTGCGGCGCAGATCGACAAGGCGCGGATGCGGCACGCGGCGGCCCAGCGTCAGCAGCTTCTCCACCAGCCCCGCCGCCGTCGAAGCGGCCGACTGGATGCGCAGGGCATGGTGGCGGACCTTTTCGTTCTCGGTGTTGCGCAGCAATTCGGCCGTGCCGGAGATCGCGGCGATGAGATTGTTGAAATCATGCGCGATGCCGCTCGCCAGCTGGCCCACGACTTCCTGCCGCTGCGCCAGCATCAGCTGTTCGCGCAGGCGCGCCTTCTCGCGCTCCGCCACCCGCCGGTCCCCCACATCGCGGGTGACGCACACGATCCCGCCCTCTGGCGAAAGCGAGAGAGCGATTTCCTGTTCGATCGGCGAACCGTCGCGCTTGCGACCCTGGGTCTCGCCGCGCCACTGGCCGGCGGAGAACAGGATCGGCATGGCCTCCTCGCGGATCCGGTCAGCCTCGAGCGGATCGTAGAGTGCGCTCCATTGCCGGCCGATCAGAGGCTCGGGTGCATCATAGCCGAACATGGTGGCGTGGGCACGGTTCATGAAGATGAAGGCGCCATCGGCATCGGTGATGGCGATCCCGTCGTCCGAAGCCTCGATTGCGGCCACCTGTCGGGCGAGTCTTGCCTCGGTGACGACGCGCTCGTCCTCGGCCTGTTTGCGCGCGGTGATGTCGCGGATGATCGCGGCGAAGCCCTCGGGCCCGCCCGCACCATCGCCCTCGGCCGGCCACATGGCGAGCGAGAGTTCGACCGGGATTTCGTGACCGGCCTTGCAGATGGCCGGCACCTCGACCGTCCGGCCCACGAGCTTGATCGGCCCGCGCGTCCGCAACCGCGCCACGCCCGCATGGTGCCCGGCGCGGTGGCGATCGGGGATGATCACGTCGAGCGTCTGGCCGATGGCTTCTTCGGCGCTCCACCCGAACATCGTCTCGGCGGCGCGGTTCCACAGGGTGATGCGGCTGTCGGCATCGGCACAGACGAAGGCATCGGTCGTGGTTTGCGCGATCAGCTGCGAGATGCGCTGGTCGTGCCGGATGCGGCGGCTTTCGAGCAGGGCGACGACCTGGCCGGCCATCAGCGTAAGGATGTCGGCATCGCGGCTGGTGAAGCGCGCGCGGGGGGCCGGATCAATGACGCACAGCGTGCCGATGCGGTGGCCATCGGCCAGCACCAGCGGCGCACCGGCATAGAAGCGGATGTTGGGATCGCCGGTCACCAGCGGGTTTTCGGCAAAGCGCGGGTCGCTGGAGGCGTCGTGCACCACCATCACGTTGTCGCTCACGATGGTGTGGCCGCAGAAGCTGTGGCGGCGGCAGGTCTGCCTTGCCGCAAGGCCATGGCGCGATTTGAACCACTGGCGGTCGGCATCGACCAGACTGACGAGCGCGATCGCGGTGTCGAAGCGGTCGGCTGCCAGCCGCGTGATCACGTCAAGCTCGCTGTCCGGCGCCGTGTCGAGCACGCACAGTGCTTCCAGCGCGGCGAGGCGTGCGGGCTCGTCGGGAAGCACCGGGGGCTGGGAGGGATCGGGCGGGGTCATGGCAGTGGCTGGTCCGGCAATAGTCTGGGTTTGGTTTCAGATTCCCTGTTTCACGCCCGCAATGCGCGCGCAATCCGGCCTTATGGGCATGAAATCCTATCCTTTCGTATACGTCACCCCCTGCCTCCGTAGGCATACCTATGTCTCTGGCTGAAGCCCGCTAACCATCCGGCAGCGCGACCCCTGCTTGCGCGCCGCCGGATATCCCCTCGCGCCAATGACAGGACGGGCGCGGCCCGGCATCTGTAGTTCAGCCACGGCACAACGCCGCTGGACGAGACCAACCAGAAAGGACCTACCCAATGAACAAGCTGTTTGCCGGAGCCGTCGTGCTCGCCTCGCTCGCTGCCGCCACCTCGGCCAATGCCCAGTCGGCTGATGCCGGCGCCGGTGCGAAGATCATCGCCCCGCTCGAAATCTCCAACGTCGCCGATCTCTACTTCGGCACCGTCGCGCCTTCGACCACGGTTGCCGACCGCGTCGTCGTGCTGGCCGACGGCAGCCGCAAGTGCGGCCCGGCGCTGACCTGCCTCACCGCCGATCACACCGCTGCGGCCTTCGCCGTGACCGGTGAAGCCGACGCTTTCTACACCATCTCGCTCCCCAAGGAGATCAAGATCGCGAACGAGAACGGCACCGCCATGCTGGTGTCGGAATTCACCGGCTCGAAGTCGGGCGGCCAGCTGCTCAAGGGTGAAGACAGCTTCACCGTCGGTGGCGCACTCGATGTCGGCGTGCGTCAGGAAGCCGGCAAGTACACCGGTAGCTTCACCGTCGCTGTCGAATACCAGTAATCCAGCTCCCGACCCCCACCCGCCAGACCCCCAAAGACCAACCCCTGCCATTGTAAGGTCTTTTCCCATGATCCGTTTTCCCGTCCTCGCCGCGGCTGTCGCGGCGCTCGCCGCCCCTGTGCCTGCCGCTGCCGAACTGCTGGTCGCCCCCACCCGCGTGGTGCTGACCCCGGACGCGCGCTCTTCCGAACTCGTGCTCGTCAACAAGGGCGCCGAGACCGCCGCCTTCCGCATCGCGATCGAAAACCGCCGGATGCGCGAGGATGGCAGCCTTGAAGAAGCCGCCACCCCGCAACCTGGCGAGGCCTTTGCCGATGACAAGCTGCGATACTCCCCGCGCCAGCTGGTGCTTGAACCCGGTGCGCGCCAGGTGGTGCGGATCATGGCCAGCGCGCCGGGCACGCTCGCGCCGGGCGAGTATCGCTCGCACCTGCGGCTGATGTCGGCCCCGGTCAGCGCCGGCACGACCCAGCTCGCCGGAGAGGCGGGTAGCGACAACAGCCTTTCGATCGAACTGGTCGCGGTCCGCTCGATCACCATCCCGGTGATCCTGCGCGTCGGCAGCCTTGATGCCAGCGTGACGATGGACACCGCCGCGATGGCCGAAGACGCGCCCGAGCAGCTCGTGGTCCACCTCACCCGTTCCGGCACCCGCTCGACCTATGGCGATGTCAGCCTGACGGTCGAAGGCGAGAAGGAGCCCGCCTGGCTGGTGCGCGGGGTTGCGATCTATACCCCCAACACGGCGCGCGACGTGATCCTGCCGCTGCCGCCCGAAGTGCGCGCCCGGCTCAAGGGCCAGCGGGTGCGGATCGACTATGTCTCGACTGACGCTGCCGCTCCCGCCGATGCGGGCAAGCGCCTCGCCAGCCTCACCGCGGCGCTCTGAGCCCATGGCCTGCCGCGGTCCCTACCCATGTCCCGCCGTCCTTTCCGGCCGCAGCGCCTGCTGTCCCTTGTGCTGTGGTGCTGCGCCGCCGGACTGCTGGCGGCCGTCCCTGCCCCGCTTCGGGCGCAGGGTGCTGCCGAGGATGGGGGCCTGTTCGACCGGTTGTTCGGCACCGATCCCGCCGCCGAGCGCGCCGGTCAGGCCGCTGACGGGCTCGCCCTTCCGGCCCTTTTCGCCGATGGCAAGCTGATTGCTGACACGATCCCCTTGCAGGATCTGGGCGCCGGTGGCGGGCAATGCGTGGCGATCGCACCGCTGCTCGATGCGCTGGAACTGGCTTGGGAGCAGCCACAGGCGGGCGCGGATATCGCGATAACGCTGCCCGATCCGCGTCGCACCGTCATCCTGCCCGCCGCCATGCTGCTGCCCAGCCCCAGCGGGGACTGTCTGCCGCTCGCTGACCTGCCCGATGTCCTGCCGCTCTCGCTGTCGCATGATAAGGTGAGCCAGCGCCTTGTGCTCGAGGCGCGGGCGAGCCTGCCGGTGCTGATGCGCCTTGCCCGGGCAGAGCGTCAGTCGCGGCTGCGGCCCGAGACCCTGCGGCCCGATTTCCCTTTGCTTGCCCGTCCTGAGGCTGCCGTGCGGTTGTGGAGCGCGGATGTGGCCGCCGCAATGGCGCTGGGCGCACAAGGCCGGCAGATATCCGGCTCGGTGCTGGCGAGTGGTGAGGTTTTCGGGCTTGCCGGACGGCTCAGCCTTGCCGCCACCAGCGACGGGCGCCTGACCCCCGGCTTTGCTCTCACGCAGGCGCGTGACACCCCCGATCTGCTGGGGCCATTGGGCGCGCGCAGCCTGGCGCTTGGCGATATTGCCGCGCCGGCCCAGCCGCTGATCGCCGACAGTCTTTCGGGACGCGGGCTGGTGATCTCCTCGCGCGCGCCGTGGAAGGCTGACTTGCTCGACACGATCACGCTTTCCGGCCCGCTGCCGCAGGGATGGGAGGCCGAGCTGTGGCACGAAGAACGGCTGGTCGCGGTGACGCGCGATCCCGATGCCGCGGGCAACTGGGTGTTCGGCGAAATCCCCTTGCGGATCGGCGCAAACCGCTGGGAGGTGCGGCTCTACGGCCCCAATGGCGAGAGCGAGAGCCAGGTCTTCACGCGGATGGTGGGCACCGAGATGAATGCCGAGAACGAGATCGGCTACAGTTTCGGCGTGGTCGATGGCGGACGGCCGCTGCTGGGTGCGGTGCTGGCGGGAGAGCCTGCCGGGCCGACCGCCTTTGCCAGCCTCGACTGGGGGATGAGCCCTGCGGTGACCGCGCGGCTCGATCTGCGCGCCGGGCTCGCGGGCGCGCCCGCGCTGGCGCTCGGGTTCAATGGCGCGCTGGGCGGCGGATTGTGGGCGGTCACGGCTGCGCGGGATCGGCTGGGCGGCATCGGCGGGGCGATCAGGCTCGCCCGGCGCATCGGCGCGCAGGACATCACCTTCGATCTTGCCCGTCACGGCCGCGATGACGGGCCGGGCCTGCCGCAACCGGTTCGGGAATTTGCGCAGGTCGTCTCGCTTGGTGGGCAGGGGCGCATCGGGCTCGGATGCCTGAGCCTGCCGTGGCAGGCGCGGATGCTGAGCGGCGATCTGCGCCGCGGGGGCAAGCGGCAGGCGCTGGCGGCGCGGATGGTGCTGCCGATGGCCGACTGGCAGGCGAACCTTGCGCTGGGTGCGGTGCGCGAAGGCAGCGCGCCATGGCAGGGCACGGCCGCACTCGGCCTTACCGCAAGGCGCGGAAGCTGGCGGCTGCGCAGCGGGTTGACCGCCGCCGATCGCGGGGGCTGGTCACTGGAAGGCGCAAGCCTCAGCGCCGCGCGCAATTTCGGCGAGGGCGCGCTGGCGCTCGATCTCGACTGGCAGGCGCAAAGCGGACGGCTGGGCGGCGGCGTGACGTTCAGCCAGCAGCTCGGCCCCTTCGGTCTCAGCGCCAGCGCCGGGCGGCAGGGTGATGGCTGGCGCTTCGGGATCGGGCTGACGATGGGCCTATGGCGCGGGCCGGAGCGCTGGGCGAGCGCGCCCGCGGGGATCGCCCGCAGCGGCGCGATCATGGCCGAGATGTTCGTTGACGATGATGGTGATGGCGCGCGCGATTCAGGTGAAAACGGCGTTGCGGGCGGGCGCTTCGTGGTCGATGCGGCGCTGCGGCGCGAGACGACCGACGGTGCCGGGCGTGTGCTGATCCGCGGAGTTCCGGCAGGGCCGGATGTCGATATCGAGACGCAGATGTCCTCGCTCGAGGATTTCACTCTGCGCCCCGCGCGCGCTGGAGACCGGCTGGCGCTGCGCCCGGGCGAGGTGCGCCATGTGCTGGTGCCGCTGCGTCCCACCGGCAGCATCGAGGTGCAGGTGCTGCTGGCAGCCGGTGACCGGCAGACGCCGCGTTCGGGCGTGCCGGTGGTCTTGCGCGATGAAGCAGGGCGCGAGGTGGCGCGCGCGATGACCGATTTCGACGGCTTTGTGCTGTTCGACGCGCTGCCTTTAAGCGCCAGCTTCCAGGCCGAGGCGCAGGGGCAGGTCTCGGCCCCGCTCGCCCTGTCGCGCGAGGCACCCGACGGGGCCACGCGCCTGCTTCTGCCCCCGGCAAATGGGGCGTGACAGGCGACAATTCATATATCTACAAAAGAGAATGGTTTTGAAGATATATTGAATTTTTCAGACAGGAACGGCTCGTCTAGACCGCGCTCCGCAAGTGCCAAGGCGAAAGGTCCTGATCGTGGATAGAGCCAGTTTCCAACCCCAAGCCGTCTCCGACACATCCGGGAGCGAGGCGCTGCGCGCTGTGCCCAAGGCGCCTTCGCCGCTGCGGGTGGTGGGCGGCGGGTTGCGTCTGGCCGAGCCTGTTGCCGCGCCCGATCCGCAGTGGGACGCAGGCTTTGCGGCCTTGCGCGATTGGCTCGGCATTGCGCTTGATCCGGTTGCCGCACCGCGCGCTTCGGGACTGCGCAAGATGGCCGACTGGGCGCGCAGCCCCGCTTCCGCGATCATCCCGCAATTCGCCCCGTGGGAGGTGTTCTCACCAGTCACCCTGCAGCCTGGTGCATCCGCCGATGGCCCCCGTGCCGATTGGATGGTGAGCTATATGTTCGAGCATGGTCCGGGCAGCGCGGTGCGCGCCGGGACGCTCGATTTCGCCCTGTTCTCGCCCCATCCTTCCGCCTGCACGCGGGACGAGGAAGGCGCCCTGCCATTGCCTCGCCTCGCGGTGATCGAGGCGATGCTGCACGCCGCCCGCGCCGAGGGTCGCACGCGGATCGCGATCCTGGTGTCGGCCTCGCAGCGCAATGCCTTCGCCAGCCGGTTGCTAAGGGCCGACCGCAATCTCACCCGCGAGGGGATGACGCTTGAAGTGCTGGCGATCGAGGCGGCCCTTCCGGGCCTCGCCGATTCCAGCCCGCGCTGGGACGCGGTGATCGTCATGCCCGAATGGCGCAGCATCGTCTTCACGCTGGTTGCGACCGCCACGGGGCGCAAGGGCCCCTGGCCGCTGCTGTGGTTCGCCAATGGACAGGCGCTGGTCCGGGCTTCGAGCGAGGGTCTGGTCGAGGCGGGTGGGCGGCTTGCGCTCGATGCCCCGGTGCTGATCCAGACGCTCGCGCTGACCCTGCATCATTGCGGCATGGCGGCGGCTGCGCGCCGACTGCACGAGGCGGCCACCCGGCTGCGCGACAGCGGCATCGTGACAGTCTCGCGCGGATCCTCGGTGCCCTATGCCCGCACGCTCGAGGATGCTGATTTCCTTGAGCTAGTCTGCGCCGGCATGGGCGAAGGCCACCGCGCCGCGCCGCATTGGCAGGCCCTTGCGGCGAGCCTTTCCTGCGGAACAATCGCGGCCCCGGCGCGTCTTAGTCTTATTGCGTCCAATGCCTCCCCCCTGACCGCTCATTCCTGAAAGGTTCACCCCGATGCCAAGCCGCAAGATCGTTGCCAACGAATTGGCCAATGTGCTCCGCCAGATCTCGCATCCGGACCGGATCCGTCTGCTGCTCAAGCTTCAGGCGGGGGATCTGACGGTCAACGAACTGGCCGACGCGCTGGAGATTCCCGCCACCCGCGTCTCGCAGCATCTGGGGGTGCTGCGCGCCATCGCGCTGGTGGAGACCGAGGCTCAGGCCCAGAAGCGGGTCTACCGTCTCAACCAGCCCGAACTGGCCGACTGGCTGATCGACGGTATCGATTTCATCGCGCACCGGCTTGGCCGTGCCAGCGAAGCGGATATCGCCACAGCCAAGGAGCTGTGGCACCGCGAGGCACTCGAACCGGTTCACTGAACCGGTCCGTGCAGCCCCCCCCTCGCTGCCTGTACGCCCGTTCAGGCTGCGGGGCGGCGCATCAGCGCGGGGATGTCGGTCTTGCTCGGATCCTGCGAGCGCCGTCCGTAACGCTGCACCAGCTCGTTCCATTCGACGATCAGGCTCCCGCCGGTGCTCTGGTGGAGCTTCTCCCACGAGGCCAGCATTTCGAGGCAGGCGTGGTCGATATAGTCGAGCTTCTCGACATGGATGTGCACCTCCGATCCGCGCGGCGCCTGTTCAAGCGCGCCCGATAGCTGCGGGATCGAGAAGAAGGTGGCCGAGCCCGTCATCAGCACATCGGTGCGATTGGTGTCCTGCTCGTGGGTCACTTCGATCGAGAGGTGCGAGAAGGTGTACACGAGCTTCAGGGTCGCCAGCACGAAGCCGAGGATCACGCCGGTCAGCAGATCGATCGCGACCACCCCGCCCAGCGTGACGAAGTAGATCGCCAGCTCCTGCTTGCCGAATTCGGCGATCTTGCGGATCTGCGCGATGTTGACCAGCTTGTAGCCGGTGAACACCAGGATCGCGGCGAGCACCGCGGTCGGGATCTCGTTGAGCACGAAGGGGAAGGCGACCACCGCCAGCAGCAGCCACACGCCGTGCATGATCGCCGAGATGCGGGTGGTTGCGCCTGCTTCGACATTGGCGGCCGAACGCACGATCACGCCGGTCATCGGCAGCGCACCGAATGCGCCGCAGATCAGATTGCCGATGCCCTGCGCGCGCAGTTCCTTGTCGTACTGGGTGCGCACGCCGATGTGCATCTTGTCGACGGCCGTGGCGCACAGCAGCGTTTCGGCGCTGGCGACGAAGGCGAACACGATGCCGAGCGTCAGGATGTCGGGATCCATCGCGCCCTTCAGCGCGTCCATGGTGGGGATGTTGAGCGCATCGGTGAGGTTGGCGGGCACGGCCACCAACGTGATCGGCAGCGCGAAGATGAAGGCGAAGATCGTGCCGACGATCACCCCCAGCAGCGGCCCGGGCAGCAGCGCGAGGCTCTTGGGCTTGAACTTGTTCCACAGGGTGATGGTGGCGATGGTGATGATCCCTGCCATCGCGGCAAGATGATGGACCGAGCCATCGGCCGGGAAGACCTTGATGATCGCCTCGGGAATTGCCGCGAGATTGGCAAGGCCGCCAGAGCGCGGCGCATCATCGAGCATCACGTGGAACTGCGAGGCGAAGATCAGCACCCCGATCCCCGCCAGCATCCCGTGGATCACCGAGGGCGAGATCGCGCGGAACCATTGCCCCAGCTTCAGCACCCCGGCGAGCAGCTGCAAGGCCCCTGCGATCAGCCCGATCACGCCGAGCATCATCAGCCCGTGTTCCTGCACCGCCTGGTAGACCAGCACCGCCATCCCTGCCGCCGGGCCGCTCACCTGCAAGGGCGAGCCGGCCAGGCTGCCGACCACGATCCCGCCGACGATCCCGGTGATCAGACCCAGCGCCGGCGGCGCGCCCGATGCGATCGCAATCCCCATGCACAGCGGCAGGGCGACGAGGAACACCACGATCGAGGCGAGAAAGTCTCGTCCGACGATTGCGGATGACATGGTGGACGTGGCGGGCGAGGTCATGGGCAGGGGTGCTCCGGGGAAGGGGGCGGAAGAACGGGGCGCTGGCGCCTCAATGCGCGTGATGGGCCACCGCAGCTTCCGCGAGGTCGGCGGCATAGCGCTCCTCGACGGTGATCCACGTGCCGGTCACCTCGTCATAGGCCGAGACCTCGCCGGTCTTGATGTCATAGACCCAGCCATGCAGCTGGACTGCCTTCTGGGCGAGCGCGACGGCCACAGTCGGGTGGGTCTTGAGATGCTGCAACTGCAGGATGACGTTCTGTTCGAGCAGCATGCGCATCTTGGCATCGGGATCGAGCCCGGCGCCAAGCGCCTCGGTGATATCGACTGCACCCTGCGAATAGCCCAGCCATTCGCGCACGTGCGGCAGGCTTGTCAGCCCGTCGCGGTTCATCGCGCCCTTCATTGCGCCGCATTCGGTGTGACCGCAGATCACGATGTGCGGGATGTGCAGCGCGCCGATGGCGAATTCGATCGAGGCGGTCATGCCGCCGGTCTGGTTGGTGTGCGGGGGCACGATATTGCCCGCGTTGCGGCAGATGAACAGCTCACCCGGATCGGTCTGGGTCAGCATGGCGGTCTCGATCCGGCTGTCCGAGCAGGTGATGAACAGCGCCTCGGGGCTCTGGCCGGTGCTCAGACGCTCGAACAGCGCCTGCTTTTCGGGGTAAACCTCGCGCTGGAACTTGATGACGCCGCGGGCAAAGTTCGACATTGGGATATTCCTTCTAGCTGGAAGTCGCAGGGGTGCCGGTGGTCCACAGCTCGCGCACTTCGTTGATTTGCAAGCTTTCACCCATGCGGTGACGGACCTCGACGAATTCGAGTGCCTCGACGATCCATGCGGCGATGCCGGGATGGGTGAGGCGGTAGAAATGGTTGCGGCCCTCGCGCCGGTCTTCGACGATGCGGTGACTGCGCAGCAGGGAGAGGTGCTGGGAAATGCGGGTCGCGGGCAGATCGAGCGCGAGGGCGATGCCGCCGACATCCTGTTCGCCGAGCCGCAGCTCCTCGATCAGCCGCAGCCGATCGGGATGGGCGAGCAGCTTGAGCAGCTCGGCCAGCTCGCGCGATACCATGATCCGGCTCGGCAATATGTCCTCCCACATATTCATATCTTTGCAGATATTCAGATGACAACCTATGTAGGAAACCTGAGTCGGTCAAGACCCGAGCCTTGCAATCTCCGCCTCAGGGGAGGAGATTGGCTCGGGCGCAGCCGGAGTCTTGTCCGGTTACTGGAGACATGAGCCATGCCGAGACCGAGCGCACATCCCGATGATCCGCACTATGTCCACCGCACCGGCTGGCTGCGCGCCGCGGTGCTGGGGGCCAATGACGGGATCGTCTCGGTCTCCTCGCTGATCCTCGGGGTGGCGGCTGCCACGCCTGATCGCGGGGCGGTGATGGTGGCGGGTGTGGCGGGGCTGGTGGCAGGCGCGATGTCGATGGCGGCGGGCGAGTTCATCTCGGTCTCCTCGCAGGCCGATAGCGAGGCGGCTGACATCAAGCGCGAAGAGCAGGCGCTGGTCGATACGCCCGAGCATGAGCTGGAAGAGCTGGCGGCGATCTATCAGGCGCGCGGCCTCATGCCCGAAACGGCGCTGACCGTGGCGCGCGAGCTTTCCGCCAAGGATCCGCTCGGGGCGCATGTGCGCGACGAACTGGGCCTCAGCGAACATCTCGCTGCGCGGCCCTTGCAGGCGGCGCTGGCTTCAGGGGTGACCTTCAGCGCGGCGGCGGCGGTGCCGCTGGTGGCAGCATGGCTCGCGCCTGCGGGCCTGATCGTAGCGCTGGTGCTGGGCGTGTCGGTGGCAGTGCTGGCGATCCTCGGCGCGCTCGGCGCGCAAGCTGGCGGCGCTCCGCTGGTTCCGGCGACTGTGAGGGTCGTGGGCTGGGGGATCTTCGCCATGGCCGTGACTGCGGCGATCGGTTCGCTGTTCGGCGTGAGCGTGTAAGCTGAGGCCTGCCGTTTTTGACATGGCCGCGCCCCGGCTCGGCTGCTAGAAGGCGCACTCGCAAAACACGGGGCAAGGAGCCAGACGCGTGGCAATCGGTTTTTCGGTCAATGGCAAGGATGTGAGCGTTTCGGCTGAGCCCGATACGCCGTTGCTGTGGGTCTTGCGCGAGGATCTTGCGCTCACCGGCACCAAATTCGGCTGCGGCATTTCCGCCTGCGGGGCCTGTTCGGTGCATGTCGACGGGCAGCTCACCCGCTCGTGCAGCGTGCCCGTCAGCGAGATTGCCGGCAAGGCGGTGACCACGATCGAGGGCCTGAAGGCCGAGGACGGCACGCTTCACGCGGTGCAGCAGGCCTGGATCGACGCGCAGGTGCCGCAATGCGGCTATTGCCAGTCGGGCCAGATCATGGCCGCCGTGTCGCTGATCGAAAGCGCCGGCACGCCGTCCGATGCGCAGATCGACGAGGTGATGACCAATATCTGCCGCTGCGGCACCTATCCGCGCATCCGCAGCGCGATCCTTGCCGCCACCGGCCGCGCCGCGGCCACCGTGCAGGGAGAGGCATGATGGCTGATAATCCCAACCCCAATCTCGAAGAGATCGAAACCGGCCCGGCCGAGACTGCGCCGGTCAAGAAGAAGGGCGTCAAGCGCCGCATCTTCCTTGCCGGGTCCGCGCTGCTGGTGGGCGGCGGCATCTTCGGCGTGTGGTGGACCGACAAGTCCGCCAAATCGACCGCCAAGGCGCTGATTGCAGGCGAGGGCGAGCACGCCTTCAACACCTGGATGAAGATTGCCGAAGACGACACGGTCACGGTCTATTCGCCGCATATCGATTTCGGTCAGGGCTCGCACACGGCCCTTGGCCAGATGCTGGCGGACGAGCTTGATGCCGACTGGACCAAGCTCAAGATCGAACAGGCTCCGGCCGATTTCGCCTTCGCCAATGCGGACCTTGCCAAGGGCTTCCTGCCCGAAATGGCGGGTGAGACGCTGGCAGGCCTGCTGCCCGATGCGGTGATCGGCATGATGGCGCGTTCGATGCCGATCATGATCACCGGCGGCTCCTCCGCGATCCGCTTCACCGGCGAGGTTGGCATGCGCACAACCGGCGCGGCGGTGCGCGCGGCGCTGATCGCCGAAGCAGCCGACCGGCTGGGCGTGCCGGAAAGCGAGCTCACCACCGCCGACAGCAAGGTCACCCATGCCAAGTCCGGCAAGTCGCTGCGCTATGGCGAGCTGGCGGCGGGCGCTGCCGGACGCTCGCTGGCGAGCGATCCCGTGCTCAAGACCCGCGATCAGTGGAAGCTGATCGGCAAGCCCGTGCCCCGGCGCGACATCCCGGCCAAGGTCGATGGCTCTGCGGTCTACGGGATCGACTTCACCCTGCCCGAAATGCGCGTGGCGACCATTGCGGCCGCGCCGGTGCGCGGCGGCACGCTGGAATCGGTCGACGAGGCCCCGGCCATGGCGGTCTCCGGCGTCGAGAAGGTGGTGAAGCTGCCCGATGCCGTGGTGGTGATCGGCAAGGGCTACTGGGCCGCGACCAAGGGGCTCGCCGCGCTTACGCCCAAGTTCACCGACGGCGGCCATGCGGCGGTCTCGACCCCGGCGATCTATGCCGCACAGGCCAAGCTGCGCGCAGGCGGCAAGCCCGATAACGAAGGCGGCGAGGGCGATGTCGATGCGGCTTTCGCGGCGGATGGCGTGCAGATGGTCGAGGCGGAATACCGCGTCCCCTTCATCCACCATGCGATGATGGAGCCCTTCGCGCTGACTGGCCATTTCAAGGACGGCAAGCTGACTATCTGGGGCGGGTTGCAGGATCCGCTCAGCACCCGCAATCGCGCGGCCAAGGCAGCCGGGCTCGATGTCGAGAACGTGATCTTCCATCCGATGATCATGGGCGGCGGCTTCGGCCGGCGCTTCCCCGATGTGGTCGAGATCATCGACCAGATCGCGCTCGTCGCCAAGCAAGTCCCCTATCCGGTCAAGCTGGTGTGGAGCCGCGAGGAGGAAGTGCGGCACGGCACCTATCGCCCGCAATCCTCCGCCGGGCTCAAGGCCTCGCTCAAGGATGGCGCGATCACCGCGCTGCGGATCGACTATGCCCAGAGCGGCAATGCCGAGGGCGAGGTGCCCTTCATCTACGCCATCCCGGCCACCTCGCGGCGGCATTTTGCCTATCAGTCGAACCAGATCGACGGGCCGTGGCGCTCGGTCAATGCGACCCAGCTTGGCTTCTACACCGAAAGCTTCATGGACGAGCTCGCCGCAGCTGCGGGCGAGGACCCCTACCAGTTCCGCCGCAAGCATCTGGCGCAAGGCTCGCGCCACCAGAAGGTGCTTGACATGGTGGCCGAACGTTCGGGCTGGGGCAGTCCGCTGCCCGCAAGCACGGGCCGGGGGATCGCGATTGTCGAGAGCTTCGGCACCATCGTTGCCGAGGTGATCGAGGCGACCACCAAGGAAGACGGCTCCCCCAAGGTCTTGAAGGCCTGGGCGGTGGTCGATTGTGGCACCACGGTGAACCCCCTGAATGCCGAAGCGCAGATTGCAGGCGGCCTCATCATGAGCCTGTCGGCGGCGATCGGCGAGGCGATCACGCTCGACAAGGGCGCGGTGGTCGAGAGCAATTTCGGCGATTACCCGATCCTCAAGCTCGCTGACGCGCCGCCGCAGATCGATGTCCACTTCATCGAGAGCGGCGCGAAGACCGGCGGGATCGGCGAACCGGGCACGCCGCCCGCGACCCCGGCGCTGGCCAATGCGCTGGCGGCGGCGACGGGCAAGCGCATCCGCAACCTGCCGCTGCTGACCCAAGCCAAGGCTTGATCCTGCGCGGCTGGTCGGCGCTGGTGCTCGCTGCCGGGGCGGGGCGACGCTTTGGTAGCGACAAGTTGCTGGCGGATTTTGCGGGCGCGCCGGTCATCCGGCGCACTGTGGACGCGGTGCTGGCGGGCGGATTTGACGCGGTGCTGGTGGCGACCGGCGCCGCCCACGCGTCCATCACCGAAGCGCTTGCTGGCTGTGACTGCCGCATCCTTGAGGCCCCCGATTGGGAGGAAGGCATGGCCGCCTCGCTCCGACGCGGGCTTGCGGTCTTGCCTCCGCAAGCGAAGGGCGTGTTTATCTTCCTCGGCGATATGCCGCTGGCGCCGGTGGAGCTGTGCGACCTGCTGGCGCAGTTGGCCGAACAGGCGGGATATGCCGCAAGGCCGCGTGTGGCAGGCCAGCCCGGCCATCCGGCGGCCTTCACCCGCGCGGCCTTTGCCGAACTGGCGCAGCTTACAGGTGATGTCGGCGCGGCGGCCCTGCTGAAGGGACGCACCGAAGGCGTCGCCTACCTCGATACCGAGGAACGCGGCGCAGTGCTTGATATCGACACCCCGGCCGATCTTGCCGAGGCTGCCCGCGCATGGGCCGCCTGCGCCACCTCCGCCACCAGCGACAGCGCGATTTCGCGCGGGGACTTGCCGAAGCCCTGAAGCCCGATCGGCGCGTGGAGCCGCGCGATTTCCGCCTCGCTCACCCCATGCCCGCGCAGCTTGGCGAGCCGCGCATCGAGCCGCGCCCGCGCACCGATGGCACCGACATAGAAGGCGGGCGAGGCGAGCGCTGCGGCGAGCCCGCGTTCGTCATCCTCGCGGTCATGCGAGAGCACCGCAATGGCGGTCCATTGGTCGATGCCGATGGTCGCCAGCGCCTCGGCGGGGGCGCAGCGATGGTAGATGATGCCGTCCAGCGGCGGCGGTGCGTCCGGTCCGCCGGGGGTGACGAGCGCAACCTCCATCCCCGCCTCCAGCGCAATCGCTGCGGCAGAGAGCGCCGCGCCGTCCTCACCGATCAGCAGCAGCCGCGTGGTGGGCGCAAACAGGCGCGCGTAACCGCTGCCGTTCCAAGCAAAGGCGCTCGCTTCCCCCGCAGGTTCCACAAGGCGCGCAGTCCCGTCGCTCGACCAGACAACAGGCTGGCGTGTCGCATGGCTTGCCACCAGCGCTGCCAATGCCGCATCGCCCGCCGCGACTGGCTCCACCAGCACATCGATCCCGCTCCCGCAGGCCAGCTTGATGTCGATCCACGGACTGCCCTCGCCATAGCGCAAGGATCGCGGGGTGCCCTCGGCCATGGCTTCGCGGCCATGGCGGGCGACATCTGCCTCGATGCAGCCGCCCGAGAGGAAGCCCCAATATTCGCCCGCCGTGACCAGCATCTGCGCGCCCGCATCGCGCGGGGCCGAGCCGTCGACCGCCACCAGCGTCGCAATCGCGCAAGGCTCTCCCGCCGCCAGCACCTCGGCAAGCGGGCCTCTGATATCGTCAATCGGGGCGGTCATTCGCCAGGAGGTCATGCGCGGGCGTTTCCGGGAAAGCGGGTGACCGGCTGTAATCCCCGCTCGGGCCGCGCGCAATTGCCTTGCCCGGTGGCCAAATGGCGCAGGGCTGTTATTTTCGCGGCAAACAAAACCTTGCGGGGAGTGGGATCTTGGCACGTTTGCTGACCTTGCTGATGGCGGTGCTGGCGCTGGCGGTATCGCCTGCGATGGCGCAGGATCAGGGGCGCACTATCGAGTATGAGCGCGTGCCTGCCGCAGGGCTCCCCGATCAGCGCCTCTCGATCTGGCTGCCGCCGGGCTATGACGCTGGGGGTCAGCGCTACCCGGTGCTCTACATGCATGACGGGCACAATCTGTTCGACGTCAAGAAGTCGAACTTCAACAAGATCTGGGCTGCCGACACAGCGATGCTGGCAGCGGTGGCGAGCGGCAAGGTGGAGCCGCATATCATCATCGGCATCTGGGCGCCCGGGCCTGACCGGCACCGGCAATATCTCCCGCGCAGCCTCTATGATCTGACATCGGGCAATCTGCGCGCGCAGATGGACGGGATGACGGCGGGCGGGGTGATCTCGCAGCACTATCTCGCGTGGATCGCCGGGCCATTGAAGAACTGGGTCGATGCGAGTTTCCGCACCCGTCCGGGACGGGATGATACCGCGATTGTCGGCTCCAGCATGGGCGGGCTGATGAGCTGCTATGCCTTTCTCGAACAGCCTCAGGTGTTCGGGCGCGCGGGCTGCGTCTCTTCGCACTGGCCCGCGGTCGATCCGCGCGCGATTGATGCGGCGCAATTGCAGGGCCTGTGGGACGGATGGTTCGCCGCAAGGCTCGGTGCACCCGATGGTCGCCGCGTGTGGATGGACCACGGCACGGCAACGCTTGATGCCTTTTACGCGCCCTACCAGCAGGTGGTGGATGCGCGCATGGTGGCGCAGGGCTGGCAGAAGGGCCGCGACTTCGAAAGCCGCGTCTACGAAGGCGCAGAGCACGAGGAAAACGCCTGGGCGGCGCGTCTGTCCGAGATTTTCGGCTGGCTGCTCGCCAAGCGCGACTAACGCAGCGCGAAGGCCTCGCGCGCGAGCTTTTCGATCACCGGCTTGTCGGGCGCGCCCTTGGGGGAAACCCAGCTGCCGCCCACGCACAGGACGGGATCGAAGGCGAGCCATTCGGGCGCGTTCTCAAGGCTGATCCCGCCGGTCGGGCAGAAACGCACATTGCCGAAAGGCGCGGCGAGCGCCTTCAGCGCCGGAAGTCCGCCTGCCGCCATGGCCGGGAAGAACTTGAACCGGTCGAGCCCGAGATCGAGCCCGCGCATGATGTCGCCCGCATTGGCGATGCCGGGGAGGAACGGCACGCCTGCCGCAACCGCTGCCTTGCCGAGCGGCTCGGTGAGGCCGGGCGAGACGATGAACTCGCTTCCCGCTTCCAGCGCGGCATCAAGCTCGCGCGGGTTGGTCACCGTGCCTGCGCCGACGATTGCACCTTCGACCGCCTTCATCGCAGTGATCGCTTCAAGCGCGGCCGGGGTGCGCAGCGTGACTTCGAGCACGCGCAGGCCGCCTGCCACCAGCGCCTCGGCAAGCGGCACCGCGTGGGCGACCTCGTCGATCACGATCACCGGGATCACCGGCGCGGTGCGCATGATGGCGTCGATATTCATCGCTTACATTCCTCCGGTGGCGAGCCCAATTGCGAGCATTGCGCTGGCACCTTGTTCGGCCCCGTCGGCAAAGTGGCGCATCATGCCGAACAGCTCGCGCCCGGTGCCGCTTTGCCCTTGCGGATCGGGCGCGGGCTCGCGGGCGGAAAGATCGGCGGTGGTGGTGAGTTCGCAGGTGACCGCGCAGACCTTCACCATGTCGCCATCGCGCAGCCGCGCGAGCGGGCCGCCGCCGAGTGCTTCGGGGGTGCAGTGGATCGCGGCGGGCACCTTGCCGCTCGCGCCCGACATGCGGCCATCGGTGACCAGCGCGACCTTGAACCCGCGATCCTGCAACACGCCCAGCGCCGGGGTGAGCTTGTGGAGTTCGGGCATGCCATTGGCGCGCGGCCCCTGGAAGCGGACCACCACCACCACGTCGCGGTCAAGCTCGCCTGCCTTGAACGCGGCGGCGACGGCGGCCTGATCCTCGAACACGCGGCAAGGTGCTTCGATGGTCCAGCGCTCGCGGTCCACCGCCGAGGTCTTGAAGCAGGCGCGCCCGAGATTGCCGGTGATGAGGCGCATGCCGCCATCGGGCTTGAAGGGGTTGGCGACGGGGCGGAGCATGGTGTCGTCCATGCTGGGGCCGACATCGCGCCACACCAATGCCTCTCCATCAAGGCCGGGTTCGCGGGCATAGTCGCTGAAGTCCCCGCGCCCGACCGTCAGGATGTCGCCATGGGCAAGGCCGCTCTCGAGCAGCTCGCCGATCACGTAACCCATGCCGCCCGCCGCGTGGAACTGGTTCACATCGCCCGAGCCATTGGGATAGACCTGCGCGATCAGCGGGACGGCGCCCGACAGTTCGCTGAGGTCGTCCCAGTCGAAGATCACGCCCGCTGCGCGCGCCATGGCGGGAAGGTGGATCGCGTGATTGGTGGAGCCGCCCGTGGCGAGCAGGCCGACAGCGGCGTTGATCACCGCCTTCTCGTCCACACACAGGCCGAGCGGGCGGTAGTCATCGCCCTTGCGGCCGATCGCCGCGACCCGGTGCACCGCCTCGCGGTCCAGAGCCTGGCGCAGCTGCGTGCCGGGCTGGATGAAGGCGCTGCCCGGAATGTGCAGGCCCATCATCTCCATCATCATCTGATTGGAGTTGGCGGTGCCGAAGAAGGTGCAGGTGCCGGGCGAATGGTAGCTTGCCATCTCGCTCGCCAGCAGCTCGGCGCGGGTGGCCTTGCCTTCCGCATAGAGCTGGCGGACGCGCTGCTTTTCCTTGTTGGGAATGCCGGTCGGCATCGGGCCGGAGGGCACGAAGATGGTCGGTAGGTGGCCGAAGCGCAGCGCCCCCATCAAAAGGCCGGGCACGATCTTGTCGCAGATGCCCAGCATCAGCGCGCCGTCATACATCGCGTGGGACAGCGCCACCGCCGCCGACAGCGCGATCACATCGCGGCTGAACAGCGACAGCTCCATGCCGACTTCGCCCTGCGTCACCCCGTCGCACATTGCCGGAGTCCCGCCTGCCACCTGCGCCGTGGCGCCGATTTCGCGGGCGTAGATCTTCAGCCGGTCGGGATAGCGGCCATAGGGCTGGTGGGCCGAGAGCATGTCGTTGTAGCTGGTGACGATGCCGATATTCGCACCGCGACCTGCCACCAGCGCGGCCTGATCTTCCAGCGCACCGGCATAGGCGTGGGCGAGGTTCGAGCACGACACGGCGCTGCGCTCACCCATGTTGTCGCCTTCGCGGCGGATCAGATCGAGATAGGCGCTGCGGGTCGGCTTCGATCGCTCGATCACCCGCTGGGTGACGCGGTGAAGGGTGTCGTTGAGAGTGCTCATGCCAGTTTACTCATGCCACGTTACGCCGTCGCGTTCGGCCAGCGCGATGGCGGCACTCGGCCCCCAGCTGCCGGCGGTATAGGTTTTGGGAGTGAGGCCTTCGCTCGCCCAGCCTGCGCGGATCGCATCGACCCATTCCCACTGCGCCTCCACCTCGTCACGGCGCACGAACAGGGTCTGGTCACCCTCGACCAGATCGAGCAGCAGGCGCTCATAGGCGATGCGCCGCACCGCGCCGGTGAAGGCGTCGGGCATGGCGATGTTGAGCGGCACCTGCCGCAGGCGAATGCCCTCGCGGTCAAGGCCGGGCACCTTGGTCATCAGCGACAGGGTGATGTTCTCTTCCGGCTGGATGCCGATCACCAGCCGGTTGGGCTGCATCGTCGCCCCGCGTCCGGCAAAGATCGAGTGCGGCACGCAGCGGAACTGGATCACGATCTCGGTCACGCGCTTGGGCATTCGCTTGCCGGTGCGAAGGTAGAAGGGCACGCCCTTCCAGCGCCAGTTATCGACATGGCCCTTGATCGCCACGAAGGTCTCGGTGTCGCTGTCCTTGCCCAGCTCCTCGTCATAGCCCGGCACGGCCTGTCCGCCGATGGCTCCGGCGCGGTACTGCCCCGTCACCGTCTCGCCCGCGGAAACGGGGCGCAGGGCGCGCAGCACCTTGACCTTCTCGTCACGCACCGCGGTCGCATCGAAGTGGGCGGGCGGCTCCATCGCGACGAGCGCCAGCAGCTGGAGCATGTGGTTCTGCACCATGTCGCGGATTGCGCCGGCATCATCGTAGAAGGCAACGCGCCCTTCGAGGCCCACCGTCTCGGCGACAGTGATCTGCACGTGATCGATGTGAGCGGCGTTCCACAGCGGCTCGAACATCAGGTTGGCAAAGCGCAGCGCGAGGAGGTTCTGCACCGTCTCCTTGCCGAGATAGTGGTCGATCCGGAAAATCCGGCTTTCCGGGAAGGCGCCCGCGACCGCATCATTGATCTCGCGGCTGGAGGCAAGATCGGTGCCCAGCGGCTTTTCAAGGCACATGCGGACATTGTCGCCCGTCAACCCGGCGGACTGGAGCCCCTTGATGGTCGGGCCGAACAGGCTGGGCGCGGTCGAGAGGAAGATCGCAAGGCCGCGCTCGGGCGTGCCGACCTTCTCGGCCAGCGGCCCGTAACCTTCCATCGCGGTCGCATCGAGGGTCTGGTAGGCGAGGCGATTGAGGAACCCCGCCATGCTCCCGCGCCGTTCGGCGGGCAGATACTTCTCCAGCGCGGCGCGGGCGAAATTGCGATATTCGCTGTCCGACATCGCGCTGCGGGCGGTGCCGATGATCTTGATGTCGGGCGCGAGCAGCCCGTCGGCATCGAGCGCGAACAGGCTCGGCAACAGCATGCGCTGGGCAAGGTCGCCGGTGGCTCCGAACAGCAGCAGGCGGTCAGCGGTGAAACCCATGGCGGATAGCCCCTTGTAACGTCGCGTCCTAACTAGGCGCGCGACGCTACAACTGCCAGTTCAGCGCATACTTATTCAAGCCACACTATGCCCTACGCGGGCTTTCTGGCGTAAAACCCGAAGCCTGCAATGATCGCATAACAGGAAATTGGCAGGATCATCGCCGTGCCAAGGCTGCCGCTGGCGTCTGCAAGGATACCCGTCAGCAGCGGGATCACCGCGCCGCCGAAGATGGCGATGTTGATGATCCCTGATCCGTCTGCCGCCTGCGCGCCCAGCTTTTCGCAGGCGAGGCTGAAGATCGTCGGGAACATGATCGAATTCATCAGGCCCACGGCCAGCAGGCTGTAACCCGCTGTCGTTCCGGTGGCGCTGGTGGAGAACAGCACCAGCGCAATCGCGCCTGCCGCAACGCCGGCCAGCACCATGCCGGGGCTGACGAAGCGCAGCACCGCCGAACCGATGATCCGCCCCACCAGCGCGCCGCCCCAATAGATGAAGATGAGGTCGCCCGCGGCTCGTTCCGTGAGGCTCATGACGCTGTCCTGCATCAGATAGCCGACGATCAGCGAGCCAATCGCGACTTCCGCGCCGACATAGAGGAAGATGCACAGCGCCCCGAAGGAAAACCGGGTGCGGGTTAGCAGCGGGTTGCCCCACAGCCAGATCGCCGGACCTGCGATCAACAGCGCGATGCCGGGCAATTCCATGCCCTGAATCACCATCCAGCCACCGACGATGATCGGTACCAGTCCGGCCACATAGCGTCCGGGCGTCGTCAGCGCGGCGTCTCGGGCGGCAGAGGCATCATGCGGCAGCTTGTTGCGATAGACCCACACCACCGCCGCGATCACGGCGAGCGCCACGGCAAGGCCGATATAGGTCGAAACAATCGCCGCGCTTTCCGCTGTGCGATAGGCGTCAAGCTCGGCCCCGCTCAACTCCTTGGCGGAAACCCCGGCCAACCCGCCGAGGATCAGGCCCGATCCAACGCGGGGGAAGATCGTGGTGCCAAGGCTGTTGAACGCCTGCGCAAAGGTCAGGCGGCTGTGCACGGTTTTCTGCGGCCCCAGCAGGCTGATGAGCGGATTGGTGACAACCTGCACCACCACAACCCCGCTGGCGAGAATGAACAAGGCGCCCAGAAACAGGCCATAGGTGGCCGTCTGGCTGGCGGGGATGAACAGCAGGCAGCCGGCCATCATGGTGAGCAGGCCCACAACTGCCCCGCGCATATACCCGACGCGTTTGACCAGCTCTGCCCCCGGGATGCCGATCAGCAAATAGGCGGTGAAGAAGCAGAACTGCACCAGCATCGCTTCGGTGTAGCTGAGCGTGAAAAGTTCCTGCAGCTTGGGCAGGATGACATCATTGAGCGAGGTTATCCCGCCGAAGATGAAGAACAGCGCGAAGACGAAATAGTTGAGGCCCGGTGCGTGGACCTGCGGCGTATCGCCTGCCCCTTGCGCATAATCCCCCGCCGCGCCTGCTCCCGGTGCCATTGCCATCGCTGATCCCTCTCCCCGCGCGCGGTTGCTCCGCGCAGCTGTGTTGCGAACGTTCACAATTCGCGCTCACATGTCAACTTGCAAGAGACCTGGATGGTTTTCCAGTGCGAATAGCAATGCAAGCCAGCCTTGCGCGGGGATAAGCTTGCGCCCTAGAGAGGAACCCATGAACGGGGGACCCAAGAGACGGCCGACATCCTTCGATGTGGCGGAGCGGGCGGGCGTCAGCCAGCCGACCGTCAGCCGTGCGCTGTCGGGCAGTCCCGCGATTGCCGAGGCGACCCGTCGCAAGGTGATCGAAGCGGCTGAAGCGCTGGGCTATTTCGTCGATGAACGCGCCGCGCGGCTGCGGCGAGGCTCCACCGGCACGCTCGCGGTGGTAGTGATCTGCCGCGAGGGCGACAGCGCCTCCTCCATCAATCCTTTCGCCTATGCGCTGCTCGGGAGCGTGTGCGTCGCCGCGTCGGAGCGCGGGTTCGAGACGCTGGTGAGCTTTCAGGCCCGCCCCGACGATTTCTTCGGCCACTATCAGGAACAGGGCCGCGCCGATGGCCTTGTCGTGATCGGCACCACCACCAATGCGCCCGCATGGGAGTATTTCCGCTCGCTCGAGGACGAGGGGCGCAAGGTCGCCTATTGGGGCTCGCCGTTTGACGAGCTTGACTGGGTGCGATCGGATAACCGCGCGGCCGGAAGGCTGGCGGTGGAGCATCTGCTGGCGGCGGGTTACAAGCGCCCGTGCTTCCTTGGCGCGCTGAACACGCCGCAGGTGCAGTTCACCGAGCGCTATGAAGGCTATGCCGAGGCGATGCGCGCCGCCGGGCTGGAGCCGTGCCTTGTCCCCACCATCAATGCCGAGACCCGCGAGGAGGAAGGCCGCCGCGCCGCGCGCGGGCTGATCGAGCGGGGGTTGATCGAACAGGGCGATGTCGATGCGGTGTTCGCCGCCTGCGATGCCATGGCGCTGGGCGCGATCGAGGCGCTGGCGGCGGCGGATATCGGCGTGCCGGACGCAGTCGGCGTGATGGGGTTCGATGATCTCGTCGCTGGCCGCTTCAGCCGCCCGCCGCTCACCACCCTCGCGCCCGATCCGGCCGAAGCCGGCGCAGCGCTGGTCGAGGCGGTGCTGGACGAGGATGGCACCAAGGCGCGCCGCCGCGTGCCGGTCAGCCTGATCCGGCGGGGCAGCACGGCGCGCTGAAAATCGCCAAAAGCGGCAAATTTACACCCCCTCTAGCCTCGCTTTGACCCCGAGATGAGGTGCAGTTGGCAGGCGAGGGGCAATGTTTCACGTGAAACATTGCGGCCCTTGCGAGCCCTCAACCATGCGCTCCGAACTCGTTGGCGATGGCGGTCGAGATCCTCAGGCTGAGCTCCTGTGCGGTGGCGATCGGCGTCATGAAATCACGCTCGATCGCGCCGTAGCCTTCCCCGCCGCCATCGGGATAATCGGAGGGTTCGTCCAATGGGAAATCGCGTGGCCCGGGCACTCTGACGGGGAAGGCACGGCGCAGCTGGGCGAGTGCCTCGTCGACGCGCAGGGACAGCACCATGTCGATCACGTCGCGGCGGCTGATGTCGTTGGCGCGGCTGAAGGCGGGGACGCCCACCGCCTTGAGGAACATGTGCTGGAGCAGCGCCAGTCGCAGCGCCTGCAACACCCCGATCCGGCGGCGCACCGCCTCGCGGTCCTGCGCGGGGGTCTCGTCCGGCACCAGATCACTGAGACGGTGGAACTTCAACGCGTCGATCCGGAGGCGCGAGGCGAGGCGGCGGAACACCCCGGTGCGATCATCTCCGACGAGATATTCGGCCAGCGCCGCGCAAGGCCCCGCAAGGTGATCCTCGGAGCCGCGATAGGTGCGGCTCGCCCAATAGGCCGAGTTGAACAGCTCGCCGTAAGCCGCCACGGTCTTGATGCTGGTAAGCCCGTTGGCGGCCCGCACCAGCCGCATGATCTGGCGCCCGCGCGGGCTATCGGTCAGCAGAGCGGCGATTTCCTCGCGATTGCCGTCCGCCGCGCTGCCGATCCCGGCGATGACATTCACCGGATAGCCCAGCTGCTGGAGGATCGCATTGTGCGGGATGGCGCGGATCTGGCGCAGGCTCATCTCGCGGTCGGCATTGATGTCGCTCTGGCGGCGCGAAACGCGGCTGCCGGTGGGGTTCAAGAGCCCGAGGCCAAAGGCCGTCACCGCGCGCGAATAGGTGCGGCTGGCCAAGTGATCGCCCTGATGCTCCTTCACCGCGCGGTAGAAATCGAGGCTCAGGTCCGTGCGGTGGTAGAAGGGATCGGCGGGCGCGGCGATATCGGTTTCGGCCGGGCGCAGTTCGGCGATGCGCGACAGGGTGGCGAGTGCCAGTTCGGGCGTGGCGAAGAACAGATAGCCGTCCCCGCCCTGAAAGCTCACCTCCGGCTCCAGCCGGATCCCCGCCCGGGCAAAGCGCCGCCGCGCCCAAGGGGACAGTGGCCATTCGATCCGGTCGCGGAACGAGGCGGGGTGCGCGCCGCGACCCATGCTTTCGCCATGGGTGTTGAACACCAGCGCGGCAACATCGCCGAGGCCGTTCGCCGCCATCGCTTCGGCGAGGCGGCCCTGAAGGCGCTCGATGGCGAGCGCGGCGGGCACCTGCCCGACGAACCGCCCGGCATCGGAAAAGCCGGTCTGCACCGCCACCCGCCCGCGGGCCCGCGCATAGGCGCGGTAGGCCGGCTCAGCCAGCAGCGCGTCGAGGAAGCGGCCGCCATGCTCCAGCGCGGTCTCGGTCTCGAACAAAGGCGAGACATCAACCTTGCCCTCGACCCCGAACAGCTTGGCGAAATAGAGCGCGGCGAGCACCGTGGCGGGCTGTTCGCACTCGGCCACCAGCATGCGGATCGGCGCGTCGGCATCGATGTGCTTGAGGATCTGCGCCATCGCGAGGAACTGACGGATCGCGGTCGAGCTTTCGGTGGCGAGCGCGGCGAAATTGGTGCGCAGCGGTTTGGCCTCTTCCACCAGCCTGCGCAGGGTGGCGATGGCCCCCTTGCTGGCGAGGTCGATGGTCTCGTGGTCGCCCATCCGGCGGCGGACCGCGTTGTGGAGCTGCTTGGCGTTCACCCGGAAATGGATCCACCCCATGCCCAGCCCGTCTGCGCGCATCGCAGCAGCGAGGGTCAGCAGCCTGATCGCCCGCGGCGGTGCGGCGCTGGCCGCTTCGTCTTCAAGGGTAGCGATCAGCGGGGTGAGCGAAAGCAGGTTCTCCGCGCTCGGCATGGTCAGGCGGTTGGCCGCCTCGGCCAGCGCTTCGGCGCTCGACAGGTCGCCCGCGAAATCCGCGGCTCGCGTGGCAGCGAAAGCGGTGGCGGGGCGCAGAACCCCGAGCAAGGCATGGGCAGGATCAATCGCTTCAAGGCTGGCGGTGTAGCGTGCCAGCCGCTCGGCCTTTTCAGACAGGCGGAAGGCGATGGATGTGTGCCAGCCGATATCGGTGCGCCCGTCCATGTCGTAGCCGACCCAGCTGGCGAAGCGGAACGGCAGCGGGCGCAGGGACTGCCATTCCTGCGGCCAGCGGCTCTGCGCCTGCTCCAGCAGCCGGGCGACGATCACATCGCGTGCGTCCTGGGCGCGGGCCATGGCAGCCAGGGCGGCGCGGTGTTCGTGTTCGAGCGTGACGCCTGCCCGGGTCGGCGGAACTGCGCAGACCACGTCGCCCGCGTCTTCGCCAGCCGAAGCCGAGGCCGAAGCCGCAACCGCAACCGCCTCGCTCTGCGCAGGGGTGAGCAGGAAGGTGGGGTGGGCGGTGAACACGGCGTGGAGCTGCGGACGCTCCCAGCGGGCAGCGAAATCCGCGAAGTCCTCATCTTCACCGGCGAGCGGTGCCGCCGGGCCTTGCGGCGCGAGCAGGCGGCGCAGCTTGCCCGCGCGGGCCTTGAGGCCTTCGCATTCCAGCTCGGCCACCAGCGCACCCATGTCATCAAGGCTGATTTCACCGCCTTCCAGCGCGCGCGACAGATCGAGCGAGAGCTGGAACACCGGATTGAACAGCGGCGTCTCGCGCGTGCGCTGGTGCAACTCGCCGAGCCGCGCGTCGAGCGCTGCGATGGTCTTCACGCGGGGGCTCCCGGCGGCGGCAGGTGCTCGGAAGCATAGGCGGCCGCCGCGCCGAACAGGCCGGGCTGCGGGTGCACGATCAGCTTGACCGGGATCGAGGCCATCAGGCTTTCGAACCGCCCCTTGGCCTTGAACCTTTCGGCAAAGCCGGATGCGAGCAGGGTGTCGCGGATGCGGTAGCCAAGCCCGCCGGCGATCACCACGCCTGCAAAGCCGCCCTGCGCCAGCGCCAGGTCGCCCGCCACCGATCCCAGCGACAGGCAGAAGCGATCGATTGCCGCAGCGGCCAGAGAGTCTTCGCCGCTGGTACCAAGCGTCCAGATCTCGATCGCGTCACGTTCCGGCACGCTGCGCTGTTCGAGCGCGGCGAGCGCGTGATAGATATCGACGATGCCGGGGCCTGCCACCACGCGCTCCACCGAGACACGGTTGTGGCGGCGGCGCAGGCGGGCAAGGATCGCATCCTCGATGGAATCGAGCGGGGCAAAGTCGATATGCCCGCCCTCGGTCGCCTGCACGCGGTAGGCGCTACCCGAGCGCCAGAGATGGGCAACGCCAAGGCCTGTGCCCGGCCCGATGACGCTGATCGTGCCGTCATGTCCAAGGGGTTCGTCCGGCCCTGCAAGGTGGAGGAACTGGCTGGCATCCGCGCGCGCCACGGCATGGGCCACGGCAGCGAAATCATTGACGATTGTGAAGCGCTCGACATCGAGCTTTTCGGGGATCAGCGGCGGGCGGATGATCCAAGGATTGTTGGTGAAGCGGATCACCGGATTGAGGTTGCCGGGGCTGCCCACAGGCCCTGCAATCGCCATGCTGACGACGGCGGGCAGGGTGCCGCCCATACGCTCGCGGAAGGCTTCCCATGCGGTCTGGAAACTGGCGTGATCGGCGGTGTGGAGCGTCTCGGGCTCGCCCAGCGTGATCGCTCCGTCCGCGGCAATGCTCGCGATGGCGAAACGCGCATGGGTTCCGCCGATATCGACCGCGACAACTTCGTGCATATTCGTCTCCCCGCGAGGCTGGCGAGGATGTTAGCAGGCGGCGCGCGGGATTCCCACGCGCCGCATACTTATTCAGATTTTACTTGGTCTCGACGCCCATTTCCTTGAGCAGACGCTGCGCGCCGTCGACCTTTTCCATGGTCCACAGCATGAAGCGGCTGTCGACGTGGATGGTGCGGTTGATCTTGGGATCATACATCCAGTCGCTGACCACGCCCTCGATCGTGCCGTCGAAGGCAAGGCCCACGAACTCGCCCTTGGCATTCAGGGTCGAAGAGCCCGAATTGCCGTTGGTGATGTCGACGGTCGAGAGGAAGTCGACCGGCAGCGTGCCCAGCTCAGGCGAAGCCCAGCGGCCGTAATCCTTGGCCTTGATCAGTTCGATCATCTTGTCGGGCGCGTCGAATTCGCCGCGGCCGGTGTGCTTGGCGACAATGCCCTCGGCAGTGGTGAAGGGGGTCCACACCTGCCCGTCGACCGCCTTGCCCGTCACATTGCCATAGGTGAAGCGCAACGAGCCGTTGGCGTCCGGGTACATCGTCTTGCCGAGCGATGCGGCATAGGCAAGGCGCGCTTCCATCACGCTCGAACGGGCCTTCTGGACCCGGCCCGAGCGTTCCTTTTCCGCCGCTTCGCTGGCCATTGCCTCGTCATAGGTGGCAATCGCAAGCTGGATGAAGGGATCATTCGATGCCTTGAAGTCGGCAACCGACTTGCCCATCCATTCGAGGCGCTTGGCGGTGTTGGCGAGTTCGCTGCCGGCGTAGAGCGAGGCAAGATCGCGGCCTTCCATGAAGGCATCGAAGCTCTTGATGCGCTGTTCGGCGGGCAGGGTGCGGTATTCGGCAAGGCCATCCGCCCAAAGCGCCTGATCGATCGCTTCGACATAGCGGCGCTCGATGCGCTGCATGCCCTGCGTCATGAAGGCGCGGTCACGCTCCTGGAAGCCGGGCTCGCGCTGCTTGTCGGGCTTGGCCTGTTCGTTGGCCCAGCGGTAGAGCGAGCGTGCCGCACCGTAAAGCTGGCCGCGGCCGAGCATCCCGCGCTTGGCATCGGCGAGAGCTTCGGCGTTGCTTTCGGCCACCAGCTTGTCGAGCTCAGCCAGCGCCGCGCCATAGGTCGCCTCGCGCTTGGGGTCGGCCGTGATCCACGCGCGGAAGCCCGCCTCGTCGGCCTGCTTCTTCTCGACCAGCGAGATGGCATCGGCCCCGGCCATCTGGCCGGCGATCTTCTTCTCGTAGTTCTCGATGCCCTGCAGCGTTGCGGCATAGGCGATGGTCGCGGCCTGATTGCCCGCGGTCAGCTCGTCGATGCGGTTGCCATACTCGGTCAGCATCGCCTGCTGGTAGGGGTAGAGTTCCTCGTAATAGAAGCGCGCTTCTTCCGCCGAGCGCAGACGCTCGGTGGTGCCGGGGAAACCGGCGACCATGATGAAGTCGCCGTCCTTCACGCCTTCCTTGGCGATCGGCAGCCAGGCCTTGGGCTTGAAGGGCACGTTGTCCTTGCTGAACGGGGCCGAGGAGCCGTCGGGCGCGACGTAGGCGCGGTAGAAGGAGAAGTCGCCGGTGTGGCGCGGCCACATCCAGTTGTCCTTCTCGCCGCCGAAATTGCCGACCCCGCCAGCCGGCGCGTAGACCAGGCGCACGTCCTTGATTTCGAGCTGCTGCTGGAGCCAGTACTGCTGCCCGCCGAAATAGGCGCGGACATCGCAGCGGCGGTTGGCCTGCTTCTCGCACGCCTCGATCAACGCGGTGCGATTGGCCTGCAGCCGGTCATAGCGGGCGCGGCCTTCGAGCTTCTCGGCACCCTTGAGCATGTCCTTGGAGACATCGCGCAGGTCTTCGATCACGTAGACGCGGCTGCCGGGCGCTGCGGGCAGTTCGTCGGCCAGGGTCTGGGCGAGGAAGCCGTTGGTGAGGTAGTCCTTCTCGGGCGAGGAATTGTACTGGAGCGAGCCAGCCACGCAGTGGTGGTTGGTGGCGACGAGGCCCTCGGGCGAAAGGAACGCGGCCGAGCAACCGCCGAGCGAGGCGATCGCGGTCAAGGGCGGGCGCTGGAGATCGCCGAGGGTCTTGGCATCGAGCTCAAGCCCGGCGGCCTTCATCTGGTCGGCAATCGCGCCGGTCTGGCTGGGCAGCCACATGCCTTCATCGGCGAGCGCCGCGGCCGGAATTGCAAGGGTCAGGGCACTGGCCCCGGCAAGCAGGAAAGTTCTCGTCACTAGCATCACCCTGTCATGGCGCCGCGCTCCGGCCGATGGCGGAAGCGTCGTGCGCGTGTTTTCGCCCGAACGGACGGAAGCCGCGCTGTTAGGCCAGTTCGCCGGTTTCTGAAAAGGGCGAATCTGGCCGTTCGACGAAAGGCTTGGCTGACGGGTTCAATACCAGCAGCAGCCGCGTGGCTCCCGTGCCCGCAATCGGCGGAGAGCGATGGATCGCGGGACGCTCGGTCGCAAGCTTGCCCTTGAACAGGCCGACATCGAAAGCGGCCATGCGATTGATCCTGCGCGGCTCGCCACCAGCGGCGAGATGGGCGGCTTCGGCATCGTCGAGCCAGTCCGTCCCGGCCCCGACATAGGTCGTGATCAGGCGCGCGCTGACATAGTCGGCGTGGAACTTGCGGCAGGAATCGGTGCGCACCACCTCGAGCCGCAATTCGATCCGCGCCAGATCCATCGCCGCGCAGAATCGGCGCGCGAGCTGGGCGGCGTCTGCCACCAGAACGTCCCACAGGCCGGGTGCGGCAAAGCCGTTTTCAGCAAGGGCTGCCATGAGCTTGGCAGGCAGATCATCCGGCGTGGTCTCGAACCGGATGTCCTGCGGATCACCCTCGGTCAGCGGGGCGAAATTGGCAAAGGGCGTGCGCTCCCAGATCGCAAGGTTGCAATCCTCCTCGCGGATCGCGTCCAGCACATCAGGCGCATTCGCCAGGCGGGACTGGCAGGCGAGCAGCATGGTCATGGAAGGCGGGTGCTCCAGAAGAGATATTATCACATAACCTATCGGGTGAGGGTGAAGCTGGCAAGTGCCGCGCGTCCGAAAAAGGCCACTTGCGAATGATTATCATTTCCGTCATGACGCGCTCCACTTTTCCATTCCACCCAAGGATTCCTGCCCGATGAACAGCAAACTCAAGCTCTGGACCCAGCTCGGCCTCGGCACCGCCATCGCGGGCGGTCTGCTCGCTGCCTGCGGCGGCGAGGCTGGCGGCGAAGGTGGCGGCGAGGCTGGCGGCGAGGCGGCTGCGGTCGCTCCCGGCGGAGAGGGCGAAGGCGGCGCCGGCGGCGAAGGCGAAGGCGGAGGGGCCACAGGTGGTGAGGGCGAGGGCGGGGTTGCCGTCGCCAATGCCGCCACCGATCCGGTCGCCTATGGCACCGCGCTTGCTGTGACCGAGGCTCATGTTGTCGCTGCGCGCGATGCCTTTGCGGCGGGCAAGACCGATGCCGCAGCCGAAATGTTCGCGCACCCCGCGTCCGAAGTGCTGGTGGAAATGGACCCGGTGTTCACCAAGCTCGGGGTCAAGGACTTCAAGCCGCTTCTCACCGATGCCTCGGTCGCGGTGATCGAAGGCAAGAGTGCCGCCGAAGTGGGCAAGCGCTACGACGCGATCATCGCCGCGCTGCGCGCTGCTGCGACCAAGGCCCCCAAGAGCGAAGCCAGCGAGGCCAAGATTGCCGCCGCCGTCATCGTCGACCAGATCGAGCGGGCCAGCACCATGTATCGCACCGCCGCCAAGGGCGATGCCTACGAGCCCTATCTCGACGGATACGGCTTTGCGCGGGTGGCCGAGAGCGCCTTTGCCCGCAGCGGCAATGCGATCAAGGCCGAAAATCCCCAGCTCCACGCCGGCATCACCGCGGCGCTGGCTGTGCTGAAGCAGGCCTATCCGGGCGCTGCGCGTCCGGCCAAGATGGCGGTGGAACCGGGCGCGGTTTCGGCGGCATCCTCCAAGGTCATGCTCGCTGCGGGCAGCTGATCAGGAGCGCTGCTCCAATCCCGACACCACTCGTGCTGAGCGTGGGCTTGTGCAAATGCGACAAAGGCGCACTCTCCCCGCGTCTTTGTCGTAAGGGCGCTTGTGTTTACCGGCTGCCGCTGTAGGTTTGAAGATAAAAACCGGGGTCGTTCCGGCTGGGGCAAAGCATGACGCCAAAGCGTCAGCGGTCTTGGCGCGAAAAACATGAATGTTTTTATTTGGGTGGCCAGATCTGGCTGCCTGTTGAGTGAACGGTCTGGGGGGAAATTTGTCGGTTAATCGCCAAGAACCGCAAGGTTACGTGCAACCTGATTCGCGCGGATCGGGCCGTGGTTCCTCTTCAAGCGCAGTCACTGCCCTATGGCGCGGGGCGGCTTCGGCCATGGCTTTGGGACTTGGCGCGATGCTGGTGCCGGTCAGCGCCGCATCGGCCCAGGCGCAGATAACGCCGCCTAACCGCACCGATCTCGTCCCGCCCGAGCTGCGCCGCGAGGAACAGCGCCCGACGCTGACCATCGATGGCGATTTCGAGCGCCCGCCCTGCGCGCTCGACCGGCCCGAATTCGCCGATATCAAGTTCACCGTCGCCGGAGCGCAGTTCAACGGGCTGGACCGCGTTCCCGGCCTGTCGCTCGAAGACGCCGTTGCCAGTTACAAGGGGCGCGAGGTGCCGGTATCGGTGCTGTGCGATATCCGCGCTGAGGCCAATGCCATCCTCCGCCGGCAGGGCTATCTCGCCACGGTCGAGATCCCCGAGCAGACCCTTGCCGACAACACCCCCGATTTCAACGTGGTGTTCGGCCGTCTGACATCGGTGCGTGTGCGCGGCGATGCCGGGCCGTCCGAGAAGATCGTGGCGGGCTACCTCGAAAAGCTCACCGCGCAGAGCGTGTTCAACACCAATCAGGCCGAGCGCTACCTGCTGCTCGCCGATGACCTGCCGGGCCTTGACGTGCGCCTTTCGCTGCGTCCGGCGGCAGGCGGCGCGCCGGGCGATCTGGTGGGCGAAATTGCGGTGATCCGCCAGCGCGCGATGGTCGATCTCAACGTCCAGAACCTCGGTTCGCAGGCCATCGGCCGCTTCGGCGGAGTGCTGCGCGGCGAGGCCTATGATGTCACCGGACTGGGCGATCGCACCACGCTGGCGCTGTTCAGCACGCTCGATTTCACCGAGCAGCAGACGGTGCAGCTGGGCCATGATTTCCGCGTCGGCAGCGAAGGCCTGCGGCTTGGCGGACAACTGACGTGGAGCACCGTCAACCCCTCTGTCGGCCTCGCAGGGTTCAATGTCGATTCCGAAACCTGGTTCGCCAGCGTCTTTGCCAGCTACCCGCTGGTGCGCAACCGCCGCTCCAGCCTGTTTGCCGATGCCGGGTTCGATTATGTCGATCAGGACGTTGTGCTCAATGGTTTCGGCCTGACGCGGGATCGGGTGCGCATGGCATTCGCGCGGCTTTCGGGCGACATGACTGATCAGCAATCGGTGCTGCGTGCGGGCGGCTATTCGCCCTACGAGCCCAAGTTCCGGATGCGCTACGGCGTCGAGCTGCGTCAGGGCCTTGATGTGATGTCGGCGAGCCCGGATTGCCGTCCCAATCTGCTGGGTTGCCTGTTCGGTGGCGGGACCCCGCCGAGCCGGATCGAAGCCGATCCCACCCCGTTGCTCGCCCGGTTCAACGCCTCGGTCGAATATCGCCCTGTCCCCAAGTTCACGCTGGCGCTGACCAGTCAGGCGCAGTTTACCGGCGACGCACTGCCGGCCTTCGAAGAGCTCGCGGGCGGCAGCTTCTCGATCGGGCGCGGCTATGATCCGGGTTCGGTGCTGGGGGATAGCGGCGTGATGTCATCCTTTGAGATGCGCTACGGCTCGCTGGCGCCGGCCAGCGTCGATGGCTGGGCGCTGCAGCCCTATGTCTTCAGCGACGTCGCCTTCGTGTGGAACGAGGATCCGAGCCGCAGCCCCACCAATCCCGATCGGCTGTGGTCGGTCGGCGGCGGTGTGCGCGTGGCCTGGGGGCCGGGCTTGCAGAGCGATTTCCTGATCGCTGTGCCGCTCGAGCGTCCCGACCTTGCCCTTACCCGCGGCGATGTGCGCTTCATGTTTTCCCTGACTGCCCGTCTGCTCCCCTGGAGATTCTGAGATGACCCAACCGATCCGGAACCGCTCGCGTCTGCTGCTTGGCTGCGGCAGCACCGCTCTGGCGCTGGCTCTGGCCATGGCGCCGCAGGATGCGCAGGCCCAAGGCATCCAGGCCACCGGGAATGTCGTCTTCGGCTCGGCCCAGATCGATAACTCGGTGCCTTCCCAGACCACGGTCAACAGCTTCAGCCAGACGGTCGTGATCAACTGGACGCCAAACCAGGACGGCAACGGCAATGCGCTGACCTTCCTGCCCAACAACGCCACGGCTCTCTTCCAAACGACGGCCTTCCCGGACTTTGCCGTGCTCAACCGGATCCTGCCGGCGCCCAACGGCAATATCGCCGAGATCAACGGCGCTGTGATCTCGCGCTTCCAGAACGCTGCGGGCGGACCGGCGACCCCGGCAGGCTTCGTGGCGTTCTACTCGCCGACCGGCCTGCTGATCGGCAACACGGCGACCTTCGATGTCGGCAAGCTGCTGCTGACCACGCTCAACACCACCGACACCGACTTCCAGAACTTTGCCGAATTCGGCGGCAACATGACGCTGACCGCGGGGACGACCGCGCAGATCCAGATCAGGCCCGGCGCAAACATTATCGCATCCCCCGAGAACGCCTTCTTCGCGGTGGTCGCCGCCGATGTCGAAATGTTCGGCACCGCGCGGATCAACGGTAGCCATGCCTATGTCGCGGGCGACGTGGTCAATCTCCAGTATTCCAACGGTCTGTTCAACATCTCTATCCCCGTCGGCACGTCGGCGGCAGGCGAGGTGATGACGCTCAATGGCAATATCGGTGGCCAGTCGAGCACGGGTGCGGGCGACAACCACATGATCTACGCCTTGGCGCGCGGCCGGGTCGATCCGATCTCCATGCTGTTTTCCGGCAACCTCGGCTTCGATCCGGCGCAGAGCGCAGGCGTCGTCAATGGCGAGATCATCCTGTCGGCCAACCACAATGTGTTCGGCCGCAATGTGAACGGTGGATCGGTCAGCGACGGGATCAATGGCGTATTTGGCGCCAATGCCGGCTTTACCGATACGATTGCCGACGTTTTCCTGACCGACTTCTCGGCATCGAGCAGCCTGCTGGCAATCGGCACCAACAACGTCACTGCGCGCGCCAACAATGCGGCCATTTCGGCGGCAGGGAACCTGATGCTGGTGGCCCAGAACCGGGCGGAACTGTTCGCCAGCGCCAACCGCACAATCACCATCGGTGGCGATCTGCTTGTGTCGGCACAGGATTACGGCGTGGTCAGCTCCAGCCTCCAGTCGCTGGCTCAGATCAACGCCTTCGGCGGCGTGGCGCTGGTGCAGGCGCAGACTGGCGGCACGATCAATGTCGGCGGCAATGCGCGGGTCACCGCCGATGCCTTTGCGGGCGCGGATGATCTCAACCGGATTGCCGGAATCGCACGGGGCGGGACGGCGCAGGTCTGGGCCAATGGCGGGGCGATCAACATCACCGGGAGCACCAGTGTCAGCGCCAATGCCTTCGGCGCCCCGATCAACGACATCATCACCGGGGCGGAATCGCGCGCCGGCACGGCCGAGATCATTGCTGATTTTGGCGGCGACATCACCATCGGGCTCGATGCCGAGGTCTTTGCCAGCGCGTTCGGTGCGCAAGGCTCGTTGTCCAGCCCGTCGAGTGTGTCCAACGCCTATGGCGGGTTTGCTGCAATGCGGCTGCAAAACGCCGGATCCAGCCTGACGATCGGCGGCAATTCGCGGATCATGGCAAATGCCCGTGGCGGCAGCTCGAACAATAGCGGTGCTGGATCGATTGGTGATGCGGGAGTCGCCGTTGCCAACGTCAACGACGCTGGCTTGATTCGCATCACGGGTGGTCTGCTTATCGAATCCGAGGGCTCTGGCGGCAGCAATGCTGGCGGGATCGGTGGTCTTGGTCTGGGCGGGCGCGCTTCGGCCTTCGTGCCCTCGGGCGGCACTTTCGAAGTCGGGAGTGATTTCAACGCCTTTGCGGCCGGCAACGGAGGTAACGGCGTCAACGGCGGCGACGGCTTCGGCGGGATCGCCGGAGCTAATGTGGTGACCGGCAGCATCGCCATAGGCGGCAACGCAGTGGCCAGTAGCATGGGCTTTGGCGGCGGTGCGTTCTTCGGGTTCGGCGGCAACGGCGGCCTTGGTCGCGGCGGCAACAGCTTCTTCCAGGCCAATGGCACCCTTACCCAGACAGCCACGCTTTCGATTCTCGGATATGCCTACGCCTTTTCGGAAGGCTACGGCGGCGTAGGCGGATCGACCGATGGCGATGGCCTTCCGGGCGGGCGCGGCGGCGATGGTTATGGCGGACAGTTCAATGTTACAAACCAGGCCGATCCGGCCTTCGGCAGTGGCGCCTACATTCTGGCCGGCGGCGATAATGGCCGGATCAATGTCGGCGGACTGGCGTGGACCTCGGCAGTCGGCGTCGGTGGCCAAGGCGGCAGCGGGCAAGGCGCCCAGCCTCCCGGGACGCCAATTCCCGGCGGACGCGGCGGGGACGGTTTCGGCGGCCTGGCGCAATCCGGGTTTGCGCTGTTCGGCCAGAATGGTTCGGTCGGCCTCGGGCAGGCGAACTTTGCCAACGTCCGCAATGATGCCACCGCATTTGGCGGCCGGGGCGGTCTGGTCGGCGATTTCCCCGGTGCTCCCGGCGGCAATGCCACCGGTGGCAATGCTTTCCTGACTGTCCGGGCGGGCGATGTCATCGCTAACCAGATCGTCCTGACAGCCAGCGGTGTCGGCGGCGAGGGGACGAGTGGCGGGTTCGGTCGCGGCGGACAGGCGGCGACCCTTGGCAGTCTCGGTGGAAACCTGACGGCGAGCTCGCTGGAATTCACAGCGATCGGCTTTGGCGGCGTTGCTCTCTCCGGAACGGGCGGCGAAGGCTTTGGCGGACTGGCCGCGATCCAGGGTGACGGGATGACCGTTACCGTCAACGGCGATGTCTTCCTCAAGGCGGTGGGCAGCGGCGGCAATTCGGAGGATGGCGCGGGCGGCAATGCCACTGGCGGGCAGGCTTATGTGGCAACGCTTACGGGCAACAACCCCGGCGCGATCACGATCACCGGCCACGCGCAGGTCCTCGCCAATGGGCAGGGCGGCAACTCCATCACCAACTTTGCCGGTGGCAATGGCACCGGCGGCACCGCCTATATTGAGGCCAATGGCGGCAGCGCGGTCAATATCGGCTCGGCGCAGGTCCACGCCGTCGGTCGCGGCGGCACGGCGCAGGTGCATCAGGGCGGCAACGGCACCGGCGGCACGGCGCGGATTGCGGCGACCGGCACGAACAGCCGGGTGACGATCCAGCGCCTCGTCCCGATCGCCTTCAACAACACCTCGGGCGGATTTGCGATCATCAACGCCAACGGGATTGGCGAGATCACCCGCGGCGGCACCGGTATCGGTGGCACCGGGCGGGGCGGCACAGCCGAAGTAAACGCGATTGCAGGCGGCACCGTAGCCCTCTCGACCGACAATAGTCAGTCGATCAACAACGCCGTGTTTGCGCGTGGCTTTGGCGGCAATTCGATTGTTGAAGGCGGCGCGGGCGGCGATGCCTTTGGCGGCACTGTCACGCTGCTGGCCGATGGCGGCACGATCAATGCCGGTGCGGCCACCCCTTCCACCTTCTCGCAAGCCGGTGCATCGGGTGATGCAACCCGCAACATCAGCGGCGGTAATGCCAGCGGCGGCAGCCGCAACATCCGCGTGATCAATGGCGGTCAGCTGACGATCGAGAACTTTGGCGGCGGCGCTGGGGCGCAGGCCGGCAATGGCTCTGGAACCGGCAATGGCGGCAACGCGATTGCGGGCGACGTGCTGTTCGAAGTGATCAATTCCACCGTCAATCTGATTGGCGGTGCTCCGGTGTTCAACAATGCGAACGGCGGCAACGGCCAGATCGGCGGCAATGTTTCGGGCGGGACGATCACCTTCAACGCGGTCGATTCGCTCATCAACCTTCTGCCCAACGCGGCGGGAGCCACGGCGCTGGGGATCAACAACGAGGTGCTCGGCGGCAACGGGGTTACCGCGGGCGGCAGCGCGCAGGGCAGCCTTGTGCTGGTCACGGTTGACGGCACGCAGATTACTGGTGGGAGCTTCGGCACCCGGCTGACAGCGACCGGCGGCAATGCCTTGGCGGCCAATGGCGTCGGCGGCAATGCGACCGGCGCGACCCTCGCAGCCAACTTCATCGATTCGATGCTGAACTTCAGCGGTGAGGTTCTGCTGGCTGCCGATGCGGCTGGCGGCAACGGCGGCACCAACGGCGTGGGCGGCAGTGCGACCACCGGCGATGTCGACATCGTGCTGACGCGCACGACCATGGCGATTGCCGCCACCGCGCAGGGCGCGCCGGGCATCCTGCGGGTGCGCGCGCAGGCCAAGGGCGGACAGGGCGGCACTATCGGCAATGCCACATCGCGGCGCGCGCTGCTTAATCTCGTCGACAGCACGCTCTCGGCAACGAGCGTCTATGTCGAATCCCGCGCCTTTTCCGAGATCTTCGGCGCCGGCCAGCTTGGCGGCACGGCGACCAGTCAACAGGCGCGGATCGGCCTGACCGGGACCAGTGGGATCACAGCGAACCTGCTCGAACTCAACGCCAGCGCGGCGACCTCCCAGGGAGGCAGTGCGACTGCGGGCTTCGCCTCGCTTCAGGCCGAGGCCGGTTCGACCGCGACCATCACCGCACCGCAGATCAACCTTCTGGCCGATGCCAGCTCGACAGCCGACAATACTGCCGGGATCGCGGGCGCGACTCAGGGCGGACAGGCTCTGCTTGCTTCCAACGGCGGCAACCTGACGCTCAACGGCAACGTGCTTGCGAGCGCGCGCGGGATCGGGGCGACGTCGTCCAACCTGCTCTCGGGCGCAACCTCGCGCGGCGGCGTCGCGCAGCTCTTCACGCGGCTTGGCGGCACTGTCACGCTGAACGGCAACATCAATCTCGATGCCAGCGCGGTCGGGGCGACGGGGTCGCTGGTCAACGCATCGAGCGCGTCCAATGCCTTTGGCGGCACGGCGATCATCAACGTCGGCGATACCGGCGGATCGCTGATCATCAGAGGTGACGCGACCGCAAACGCCAATGCCATCGGCGGAAGCTCAAACAACACCGGGGCCGGATCGCTGGCGGATGCCGGTACGGCTGTGGCAAATGTCACCAATACGGGCCTGATCGAGATCACGGGCCGGCTGCGGCTCGATGCCCAGGCAAGAGGCGGCGAGAATGCCGGCGGCACGGGCGGGCTTGCGCTGGGTGGCCGGGCATCGACGGCGACCTTTAGCAACGGCACCATCCGGATTGGCAGCTTCAATGCCGATACTCTGGCGCAGGGCGGCAACGGCAGGATCGGCGGCAATGGCGTGGCCGGCATCGCCGGGGCCATTGCGACGTTCGGCGAGGTCGCGATCACCGGAAATGCTTTTGCTGGCAGCGAGGGCATCGGCGGCAGCGCCACCTACGGGGTGGGCGGCGCTGGCGGCTTCGGCCGCGGCGGCAACTCCTTCTTCCAGGCCAATGGCGACCTGACCCGCACTGCGCGGATTACGATCGGCGGCAACGCGATCGCCTTTGCGCAGGGCGTGGGCGGTAATGGCGGCAATGGCGATAGCGTAACGGCTGGCGGTGCCGGCGGCGCTGGCATTGGCGGTGGTCAGGGCAATGTCCCCAACCAGGCCGACCCGGCCTTGGGCAGCGGTGCCTTCATTCTGGCCGGCGGCGACAACGGCACGATCGAAATTGGCGGTGAGGCTGTCGCAGTCGCCACCGCTGCGGGCGGGCGCGGCGGCAATGGTGGCACCGGCACGGCAGGCGGCAATGGCGGCAATGCGCTGAGCGGAATTGCCATTGCGGGCCTAACGTTGCTGGGCGCCAATGGTTCGGTCGGTCTGGGCGTCGCGCGTTTCAATACCGTCTTCGCGCAGACTGACGCTTTTGCCGGCAATGGCGGCACCGCCAGCGACCCGGCACTTGGCGGCGCGGGCGGCATCGGCATAGGCGGCACCTCCGGGCTGGCCGTCCGTGCGGGCGATGTCATCGCAAATGATGTCGAACTGTCGGCGATCGGCTACGGCGGCAATGGTTCGACCGGCGGGAACGGCTCGGGCGGCGTTGCCGGGGTGTTCGGCAGCCTTGGCGGCAGCCTCAGCCTCGGCGCGCTCGAGATCTTCTCGCAAGGTTATGGCGGCAACAGCACCGGTGCGGGCGTCGGCGGCACCGGTACGGGCGGCGAGGCCTTCCTCGACTTCTCGCAGATCGACGCCACCATCACGGGTGACGTGCTGATCGATGCGAGCGGCTTTGGCGGGACCTCCGTCTCGGGCCGCGGCGGCGACGGGATCGGGCGCAACGCCCGCGTCGGCACGCTCGGCACGGGCGCGGGCAATGGCACCATCGGTGGCAACACCCGCGTGCTTGCCAATGGCACGGGCGGAGCGGGGGCAACCGCCGGTTCCGGCGATGGCGGCCTTGCCGAGGCACAGGCGTTCAACGGCGGCACGTCCAATTTCGCCTCGCTCTTGCTCAGTGCAAACGGCCGCTTCGGTGAGGCAGGCGCAGGCATCACTGCGCTCAGGACCGCGAACGGCAGCACTTCGACGCTCAACGCCACATCGGTGCAGATGACGGCCAACGCGACGGATGGCACCACCAACTTTGCCGGCCAGTTCCTCGTCAATGCGGAGAGCGGCAACATCAACCTGGGCTCGCTCACCGCATCGTCGCTCGGCAATGCCCTGAACGTCGATCTTTCCAGCTCGCGCCTGCTGGCCGAGTTCGGCAACATCAATGTGACGGGTGCCCTCACGGCGACGACCTACGGCGACATGCTGCTGCGCATCGGGACGAACTCGGTGATCGGCAATACGGCGACGACCGGGAACAACACGAACATCCAGCTTGATGCGAATGGCACGATCCGGCTGCTGGCCGTTGCTCCCCCGAGCGGCCCGGGCAGCGCCAACGACCCGATCGGGACCGGCGGCATTGTCGGGCGCAATATCACCATGCGCGCCGGACGCTCGATCCTGCTCGACGGCAATCTGACATCGCGCAGCGGCGCGGTTTCGCTCGCTGCCAACCTCGGCGGCGGGCCGGCGCTGGCAACGCCGCAGCCCTCGGTCATCACCATGGGCTCCGGTTTCACCATCCATGCAGGCACAGGACAAGTCGCAATCAATCTGGCCGACGGCGCGGGCGATCCGCAACGCGCTACCGGAGCGATCACGCTGGCCAATGTCACCGGCGGATCGATCGCAGTCGACAACCGCGGTTCGAGCGCGGGTAGCAACATTGTTGTTCTGTCCAATGGCGTGCTGACCGCATCGGGCACCGGACGGGCAATCGACCTGGCCTCCTTCAATGGCGAGGTGATCAACTTTGCCAATGATGCCGGCCTCGTGCTGACCGGCGGCGGGCATTTCGGTATCTTCGCCGCGACCCCCACCGGATCGCAGATCGGCAACCCCGCCAACTACGTGCGGCGCTACAATGTCCAGACCGAGGTCGCCTATGACGCGCTCAATCCGGGCGGCAACTTTGCCGCCTTCCGGATTGCGCCGGTCATCACGGTGACAGCTGACAACGCCACGCGCTTCTATGGCAGTGCCAATCCGCTGTTCACGGCGAGCTTTGCCGGTTTCCTGCCGGGTGACGGGCTCTCCGGCATCTCGGGTGCAGCCTCGCTCACCACCACGGCCACCGGCACATCCAATGTCGGCACCTTCGCGATTGCGGCAGCGCTCGGTACTCTGGTGAGTGCAGAGGGCTACCAGTTCGCCTTTGCCCCCGGCGTGCTGACGATCACGGCGCGGCCGATCACAGTGACGGCGAACAACCTCTCGCGTCTTTACGGCAATGCCAACCCGGCGCTGACCTTCACGGTCGGCGGACAGGGGCTGGTCAACGGCGATCAGCTCACTGGCGCGCTGGCCACCACTGCCACGGCCACCACAGGAGTTGGCACTGTCGCCATCACCCAGGGCACGCTGGCCGCGACCAACAACTACATCCTGACCTTCGTGAACGGCCAGCTCTCGATCACGCCGCGCCTGCTGACGGTGACGGCGAATAACCAGTCGATCCTGCTCGGCCAGCCCGATCCCGAACTGACCTACACGCTGACCGGCGACGGACTGGTCAACGGCGATCTGCTGGGGGGCGTGCTGGTGCGTGACGAAGGCAATGCCATCGGCTCCTACGCCATCCGGCAGGGCACGCTGAGCGCGGGCAGCAATTACACCATCAACTATGTTGGCGCGACGTTTGAGATCAATGCCCCGCCGGCCCCGCCGGTGGTGAACAACCCGACCATCATCGATACGCCGTTCCTGTCCAGCGAGGAGCCGCCGATGACGTCGGAGGAGGAAGAGGAACGCTTCGGGATGGACTTCCCCGAGCGTCCCGATGCTCCGCTGATTACGCAGGAATCGCTGCTTGATGATCCGGTCTCGAGCGGCGGCGATGCCTCGCTCTACTCGGGCGATGCCAATGCTGCCCCTGGCGGCGGGGAGAAGAAGTAAGATGGCAAGGACCCGCACAATGATCCGTCAGGCGCTTGCACTTACCGGGGTCGTGGCAATCGGAGCGGCGATGCTGGCCGCACCGGGTTCGGCGCGAACCGCGCAGGATTCCGGCCTCAGTCTGCGCGACACTTTCCCGATCGGTTCCAACGGCTTGTGCGAGGCGCAGATCCTTGCACCCGAACCGGGCGCCGGACTGTTTGACCGGCGCTATTCGATCATCTGCCGCGATGCTGCCCTGCCGGTCGGTACGCTGTGGGTGGTCAAGGGCAGCGAGGGCACCGGCACACCGGCACGCTTTGCCGGGCAGGATGCGACCTGCAATCCGGGAAGCGGCGGGGGCGATGTCCCTGGTCTCGCCGGTGCCCAGCGGCTCGCCTGTTCGCGGTCCGGCAGCATCGTGCGCAACGATCTGCTGATCGGCACGCGCGGCGGGCGAACCTATGCTGCAAGCGGACTGGCGGCCTATTCCAAGGCGCTCGAACTCGGGCTGGCCTCGCTCGCCAATGACCGGGTGATGCCCGGCACGGTCGAGATTCCGCTGACCAGCGCGACCGATGATCTGGCCTTCGCGCGCCAGCAGGCCGAGGCGATCTCGGCCGACCAGGCGCTGATCGAAGCCTACCGCCGCAGCAATGCCGGCAATTTCGCCGAGGCGGCCGAATTCTTCGCCGTTTCATCGGCGGCGCTGGTCGGGCCGGGCGCGATCGAGGCGCGCCTCAACAGCGCCTTGCAACAATCCAATCTCGGCAATTTCGCCGAGGCGCGCCGTCTGTTCGCTGCCAGCCGTGCGGACACCGCGGCCAGCCCCGTCCTGTCCCGTCAGCTGCGCAATTACGAGGCGATGGACGCGCTCAACCAGCGCAAGGCCTCCGCGGCGCTTGCGATCCTTGACCGGCCGGTGACGGCCAACTTCACCGATGTCGAAGACCTGCGCGCCCTGCGCATCGGGGCTTCGATGGCAGGACAGCTGGCGAGCGAGAACGAGCGGATCGCTGGTGCCTTCAGCAGCGGTCTGACCCCGCCTGAGCGCGCCAAGCTGCTCGATGGCCAGCACGCCTATCTCAAGGCGACGACGCTGCGCCAGCTTGGCCGCGCGGGTGAGACCACGGCGCTGCTGCGCCAGGCCGAAGCGACGCTGGGCGAAGTGCGCGGCGGCCGGGTTGTCTCGATGGCATGGCTGCGTGCGCAGGTTTTGGGCGAAATGGCCGAGGTGTCCGAACGCACTGGCCAGTCGGCCGAGGCCGAGCGGCTGCACCAGCAGGGCATTGCGCTGCTGGCCGCGACCTATCCCGATGCTCCGGTGCTCGACAGCGCCCGCGCCCAGCTCGCCGGCTTCTATGCCCGTGGCGGCCGGCGCGACGATGCACTGGGCATCTACCGCGAAATCGTGAAGGGCGCCCGCGGGCGGGCCATGCCTTCGCTGCGCAATCTGCTGACCCCCTATTTCGCGCTGCTGACCGACGGCAAATCGCCCGCCGGCGAGGCAGCGACCGATCTCTTCGCCGCCAGCCAGCTGCTCCTGCGCCCGGGCCTTGCCCAGACCCAGGCAGCGCTCGCGCGCGAGCTTTCGGGGGGCAGCGACGAGGCAGCGCAGATGATCCGCACCGCCACCAATCTCGGGCGCGGGATCGAACAGCAGCGCATTGCCCTGCTCGATCTGGAATCGGCCCCCCAGCCGACCGCGCAGCAAACCGCGCTGATTGCCGATCGCCGACAGCGGCTCGAACAATTGCAGCAGCAGCAGGCCGAAGTGCTCGAAAAGCTCGCGGCCTTTCCGCGCTACCGGGCGGTGACCGAGCAGGGGATCACGCTCGGCGATCTGAAAGGCGCGCTCAAGCCGGGCGAGGCCTATGTGAAGCTGGTGACGCTCGAGCGCGACACCTACGTCCTTTATGCCACCGCCGACGATGTGAAGGTGTGGCGCGCCGATGCCACCCCGGCCGAACTCGAGGCGCTGGTGGGCAAGATCCGCGAGAGCATCGCGGTGATCGAAGGTGGTCAGGTGCTGACCTACCCCTTCGATATCGAACGTTCGCGCGAGCTCTATGTTCGCCTGTTCGCTCCGGTGGGCGAGCAGCTGCCCAAGCTCCAGCACATCGTGTTCGAACCCGATGGCGCATTGCTCAAGCTGCCGATCAACCTGCTCGTCACCGATGATGCCAGCGTCGCCGCCTACAAGGCGCGGATGGCTGGCAAGAACCCGGACGAATATGACTTCCGCGGCACGGCCTGGCTGGGCCGGACGGCGGAGATCAGCACCTCGGTGGCGGCCTCGGCCTTCCGCGATGTGCGCGCCGCGCGTCCGTCCAGTGCCAAGCGCGCCTATATCGGGCTTGGCGAAAACTCGCCGGTCGGTACGGATACGCCGGGCGCTGCGCGGATGCAGGCGGCGCTGGCAGCGGGCGACAGGTGCCAGTGGTCGCCCAATATCTGGGCCAATCCGATCAAGGCGACCGAGCTGCGCGAAGCGGCCACGCGCTTTGGCGAGACCGCAAGCGTGCTGACCGACAATGCCTTTTCCGACACCGCGATCATGGGGCTGGGTGATCTTGCGAACTTCCGCATCCTGCACTTTGCCACGCATGGTCTGGTGACGGCGCCGCAGCCCGAATGTCCCCCGCGCCCCGCGCTGGTGACCAGCTTCGATGCGGCCGCAGGTTCGGACGGCTTGCTGAGCTTCTCGGAAATCTTCGGCCTCCGGATCGATGCCGATCTCGTCATCCTTTCGGCCTGCGACACCGCCGGCAGCGCCACGGTCGGCGCAACCCGGGAAGCCGGCGTCACCAGCGGCGGCGAGTTTGCGCTCGACGGGCTGGTGCGCGCCTTCGTGGGCGCGGGCGGACGTACGGTGCTGGCGAGCCACTGGCCGGTGCCCGATGATTTCAACGCCACCGGGCGGCTGATCTCGGGTCTGTTTGCGGGCGACGGCACCGAGACCGCCGAGGCGCTGCGGACCTCGCAGGTCGCGCTGATGGACGATCCGGAGACCTCGCACCCGTTCTACTGGTCGGCCTTTGCCGTGGTCGGCGACGGCGCGGCCAAGCTCGCGCGCTGACCGGATCGAGGGTCGCACCTGATGAATGAGGCAGGGCAAGGCTTTGGCTGGCTGCGGCGCGGCTGGCGCAATGTTCGCGAGGCGGGCGGGGTGCAGTTGCTCGGCACCTTCATCGTGCTGGTTGCCGCGCTGTTCATCGCGCGCTTCAGCTGGGTGCTGCCGGACGGTTCCACGCCCACCCCGCTCACGAGCGAGGCCGAACGCGCCTTCTACGATCTGCGCGCCTATTACGCCGCCGATCTAGTCGAGCAGGATGCCCGCGTCGTGCTGGTGGTCTATACCGATCAGACCCTGATCAATGCCCGCAAGCGCTCTCCGCTCGATCGCGGAATGCTCGCCCGCGCACTGCGCAATATCGATGCCATGGGGGCCAAGGCGATCGGGATCGACATTCTGTTCGATCAGCCGCAGGACGAGGACGAGGATCTGATCGCAGCCCTGCGCGGCATGCAGACCCCCGTCGGGGTCGCCTATGCCAACCTTGCCACCAACCGCGACGATATCGTCTACGAACAGCAGCAATATCTCGAAGCCTTCCAGAACGAACTGACTGGCAGCAAGTCGCGGCGCGCCTCGATCCGGCTCGACAACACTTTCGGCGCGACGCGGGTGTGGCCGGGTATCGTCGAAGGCCTGCCACCGCTGCTGGGCCGCGCCTTGCTCGCCGATGCGGGAGAGAATGCGCCGACCTTCGAGACCTATGAAGGCGCGATCGATTATCGTCGCCCGAAATTCGTGGATTCCCCGCTCTTCCCCTCGCTCCAGATCGATCTTTTCGCCGATCCCGATCCCGAGGTGCTGCCGTTCTTGGCCGAGCAGATCAAAGGCAAGTATGTCCTCATCGGCGGCGATATCGTCGACTATGACCGGGTCGAGACGACCTTCACCTCGGTCAATGGCGAGGTGCCGGCGGGGATCGCGGTCCATGCCGAGATCATCTCGCAGATGCTCGATAACCGGATGCTCGCGCCGATCCCGCAGTGGCTCCTGTGGGCGATGGCGGTGCTGGTGGTGCTCACTGCCGCGCTGACCGCACTGCTCGAATGGCCGGCAAGGCGGCTTGCGCCTTTCATGGTGGTGCTGTTCGCCGGTTTCATCGGGACGCCGCTGGCGCTGCAACTGCGCGATGTCGACACCTATGGCCTGCCCGCATTCGGCTGGCTGATCGGCTGGATCATGGCCTTTACCGCCGTCACCTCGGCAGCGCGCGCGGCTGGCGCGGTGCAGCGCAATTTTGCCGCCAGCGCGCTGGGCAAATACATCCCGCGCGACATTGCCCAGGCTATCATCGACAAGCCCGAACTGCTGTCGCTGGGCGGCGAGAAGCGCGCGATCTTCGTGCTGTTCAGCGATCTTGAGGGCTTCACCAAGATGAGCCACGCGATCGCGCCGGAAATGGTGGCCAAGCTCCTCAACCGCTATCTCGAGATGCTGAGCCAGGTCGTGCTCGATCATGGCGGGGTGATCGACAAGTTCGTCGGCGATGCCGTGGTCGCCTTCTGGGGCGCGCCGATCAGTCGCCCCGATGATGGCGAGCGGGCGGCCAAGGCAGGCTATGCGCTGTGGCAGGCGGGCGAGGCCTTTCGTGCCGAAGTCGCCGCGATGGACGCTGCTCTGCCCAAGATCGGCAAGACTCGCGTGGGCCTCCACTATGGCGAGGCGGTGATTGGCAATTTCGGCGGGGCGACCCGCATCCAGTACACCGCATTGGGCGACTCGATGAACACCGCCGCGCGGCTTGAATCCGCCAACAAGGCGCTCGAATCCAGCATCATGGCGAGCCGCGAATTCGCCGAAGCCTCGGGGCTGGGCTGGTGGCGCGAAATGGGCCGCGTGGTTTTGCGCGGGCGGGCCAAGCCGGTCGATCTGTTTGAACCCGCGCCCGAATTCCCCGATGCCGACAAGGCGACGCTGAGCGAGGCCTGTGCCCATGCGGCGGCCGGCAAGCGCGCGGATGCGATCCGGCTTGCACAAGCGGTGGCTGATCGCCATCGGGATGATTCAGCCTTGCGTAATCTGGTAAAGCGGATGCAGGATGGCGATGATGGAGGAACCTATGTTCTCGGCTAACTTGAAGCGGGTTTGTGCGGCGCTTGCGCTTGGCGGTGCGGCTCTGGCCATGCCGGTTGTGGCGGTCGCCGGCGTGGTGGTGAAGTCCACCGGGCCTTCCGCGGTCAAATATCCCGTCGGCACCAAGCTTGATGACAATGCCTCGATCACGCTGAAGGCCGGCGATGTGGTGACCGTGCTCACCGCCGAAGGCACGCGCGTGATCAAGGGTGCGGGCAGCTTCCGCGTCGGCGATCGTCCGCAGGTCGCCTCCGACCGCTTTGCCTCGCTCACCCGCAAGCGCGCCGCGACCCGCGTGCGCACTGGGGCCGTGCGCGGCGATACCGACGCCGTCCCGAGCAATCCCAACCTCTGGTATGTCGACGTGAACCGCTCGGGCACGATCTGCCTCTATGATCTGGCGACCGTGCGCCTGTGGCGGCCGGGGACCGAGGGCACGGCGACCTATCGCATCGCCGCCCATGGCGCTGCTGCCGGCAGCGAGGCCGAGGTGACCTTCGATGACACCGTCACCGTTGCCGCGCTCGATCCGGCGCGCCTGCCGATTGCCGAGGGCAGTCACTACATGATCACCGCTCCCGACGGCACCACCAGCGCCCAATTGAGCTTCGTGTTGCTGGCCGAAGACTATGCCGCGCCCGATGCGCTGGCCGAGGCGCTGATCTCCAAGGGCTGCACAGTGCAGCTCGAAGCGCTGGGCGCGAGCATGGAGGCTTCGGCCGAAGCGGCCGGTTGAGCGCTCCTGCGCGAAAAAGCGCGGATTGCCTGTTGCATCGGGCCCGTACAATTGGGACAAGGGGTGCGGGTCGGCTTGACGGGGGAGTCGGGGCTCGGGTTTATTCCTGACGCGGCTCTACAAGCGCGGGTGTGCCGGGCTTGCTAGCCTGCACGGCGCGCGATCCGGCTCGCCGGATAGTTTGGCGGTAAGGCATCTCGGGGGGGATGGGATGACGGGAGTTGTCGCGAAACGGGTCGCTGGCCTTCTTGGCAGGCCGCAAGTCGTGCGTCTGCTCGCCGTTCTCGGCCTGGCGGTGCTCTATCCCGCCTCCACAGCCATTGGCAATCCGACCTTCGAAGGCGTCGCCAGCTGCGCGGGTTCCACCTGTCACGGCCGGGCCGAGGGCAATGGCGCGGTTGTCCGGCAGGACGAGATCGCGACCTGGCAGGAGCCGTCTTCGGCCAGCGGCGCGCACAGCCGCGCCTATTCCGTCCTCGCCGGTCGCCGCGGGCAGCAGATCGCCGCCAGTCTCGGGCTTGGCAATGCGACCCAGGCGCCGGCCTGCCTCGGCTGCCATTCGACCTTCGCGCCGGCAGACCAGCGCGGGCCCAAGTTCACGCTGACCGACGGGGTTGGCTGCGAAAGCTGCCATGGTCCCTCGGGCGGCGGGTGGCTGGCCGAACACTATGCCCTGCCGGCCACCCACGCCTCCAACATCGCGGCCGGCATGACCCCGCTCGACAACCCCAAGGCGCGCGCCGGAGTCTGCCTTGATTGCCACTATGGCTCGTCCAAGCCCGGGCAGTTCGTCACCCATTCGATGATGGCCGCCGGCCACCCGCGCGTGTCCTTCGAGCTCGATCTGTTCAGCGCGCTTCAGCAGCACCACAATGTCGACGCCGATTACACCCGCCGCAAAGCCGCACCGAGCGCGGTGCGGTTCTGGGCGGTGGGCCAGGCCGAAGCGGTGCGCCGCGCCACCTCGCTCTTCGCGCAGCCCAAATTCGCGATGCAGGGGGCCTTCCCGCAGTTCTATTTCTACGACTGCCATTCGTGCCACCGCACGATCACCGATGGCCCGCAGCGCAAGCTGACCTTCGAGTCCAATCCCGCGCGCCCGATCCCCTTCGGCAATCCGCCCTTCAATGACGAGAACATCATCATGCTGCAGGCGGTGGCGAGCGTGCTGGTGCCGGGCGAGGCGAGCGCCTTCCAGGCCGCTGCGCGCGACTTCCACAAGGCGATGGGCGCTGGCCCGGCCGAGGCCCGCACCGCCGCACAGGCCCTGTCTGCCCGCGCGGGCGCGCTGTCCGATGCGCTCTCGGCCCGCAACTATGGCGGGGCCGAAGCCTTCAAGGTCGTCGGCATGATCGCGGGCGAGGCTACGTCCCCGCGCTTTACCGACTATGCCGGATCGGTGCAGGCGGTGATGGCGATCGACACGCTGCTGAATGCGCTGGTCAAGGAAGGCCGCATCACACAGGGCGCGGCAGCCGGGATCCGGGGCGACATCGCCCGCGCCTACAAGGCGGTCGAGGAGCCGAATGCCTATCGCCCGGCCGACTTCCGCACCGCGCTGAAATCGGCAGCGGGCGCGATCGGAAGGTTGCAATAGCGATGCGCTGGGGGGCGAGGACAGGCTGGATTGCAGGCGCGGCGCTGGTGCTTGCCTCTTGCGGAGGCGGGGGCAGCAGCAGCGGTGGCGGCGGATCAACCGGGGGCGGAACCACGCCGCCTGTTACTCCGCCGGCGACTGGCGTGTTTGCCGTGCCTGCGGCCGAAAGCCTTTCGACCACCGAGGTCGGCCAGATCATCGCCCAGGCCGCCGCCGAGGCGCGTGCGCGCAATGTCGCGGCGACCATCGCGGTTACCGACCGGGTCGGCAATGTCCTCGCTGTCTTTGCCATGCCCGGCGCGTCCGGCACCGCACGCATTTCCAATGCGCCCAACGGCCAGAACATCGACGTGCAGGGACTTACCATCCCCAGCGCCGGAGCGGCCATCGCAAAGGCGATCACGGGCGCATACCTGTCGAGCGGCGGCAATGCCTTCTCCAGCCGCACCGCGAGCTTCATCGTGCAGGAGCATTTCCCGCCCGCGCCGACCACCGCCGGGCTCGAAAGCGGCCCGCTGTTCGGGGTGCAGTTCAGCCAGCTGCCGTGCTCCGATCTCGCTGCGCGTGCCAGCGACGGGCTGATCGGGCCGAAGCGCTCGCCGCTCGGCCTTGCGGCAGACCCGGGCGGCTTCCCGCTCTACCAGAACGGTGTGGTGGTCGGCGGCATCGGTGTGATTGCCGACGGGGTCTACGGCTTTGATCCCAATGTGCTCGACCGCGACAATGACGTCGACGAGGCGATCGCGTTGGCCGGAACGGTGGGCTTCGAGGCCCCCGTGGGTGTCCGCGCGGACCGCATCACGGCGGACGGCACCAGCCTGCGCTACACCGATGTCGAATATTCCCAGATCGGCAATGTCGCAGGCGCGTCTTTCACCGGAACCGCAGGCGCGCTGGTGCCGGTGACGGGCTATTATACTGCCGCAGGGCTGATCGCGGGCACGACCTATGGCACCGAAGCCTCGGGTGTGCGCGCCTCGACCACAGCCGAGTTTTCCAATCGCGACGCCTTCATCCTCACCAACGGGGCAGGGGCGAACCGCTTTCCGGTGCGCGGCGGAACCGATGCAGGCGATGTGGCAAGCCCGCTGACCTCGGGTGAGGCGCAGTCGATCCTCGAGGAAGCCTTCACCATCATGAGCCGCGCCCGCGCGCAGATCCGCCAGCCATTGGACAGCCGTGCGCAGGTGACGATCAGCCTCGTCGATACGCGCGGGCGGGTGCTGGGCATCGTGCGCTCGCCCGATGCGCCGATCTTCGGAATCGACGTGTCCCTTCAGAAAGCACGCACGGCCAATTTCTTTTCCGGAACGTTTGCCGCGAATGATCTGCTGGCGGCGGGCGGCGAAGTGCCGCAATTCGTCAGCCGCACGCGCACGTTCCTCGGCGATCCTGCTGCGCTGGGGGGCGCATTCGGGATCGCCAACCGTTCCGTGGGCAACCTTGCGCGGCCCTATTTCCCCGATGGCGAGCTGGGACAGGCCAATGGCCCGCTCTCGCGCCCGATCCAGCAGTTCAATCCCTTCTCGACCGGCCTGCAGAGCGCGCTGGTGCTCGGCAATCTCGCGCAGCACCTCGCTTTCGTCACCGGGGCGAGCGGCGCGGATACGCCCCGCAATTGCACCGGTCTGCCGCAGATCGCGGGCGGCAATTCCCGGCTGGCGAACGGGATCCAGATCTTCCCCGGCGCTGTGCCGGTCTATCGCGGCGGGCAGCTGGTGGGCGGCATCGGGGTATCGGGCGACGGGATCGATCAGGACGACATGATCAGCTTCCTCGGCCTCCACAATGGCGCCGTGCGGGCAGGCGGGGGCCTTGGCAATGCGCCTGCCGATCGCCGCGCCGACCGCATTCTGGTGCAGGTCGGCAGCCGTCAGGTGCGGCTGCGCTACGTCAATTGTCCCTTCGCGCCGTTCCTCGATACGGCGGCGCAGAACGTGTGTGAGGGGCTATAGGCGTGTCCGCGCTGCTGCTCCCCGCGCTGTTGCTGGCACAGGCCGCGCCGCCCCCGCCAGAGGAGCTGGCGCCTGCGGTGGTGGCCCCGGGCGAGGAAGCGCGCAAGCCGGACTGGGAGCAGGACATCCCCCCGGTCGATCCCGAGATCATCGAAGGGCGCGAGCGGCCCGGCTACACCGCGCCGCTGCCCGATCGGATCGAGCAGCGCAACGAGGGCGCAATCCGTCCGCCGCCGCCCGAGGCCTTCCCGACCGATCAGGTTCCCATCCCCGATCGCTGGCGTCTGATCGAGACGCTGGGTCTGGTGAAGGAAAACCTGTTCGATCCCTACAACCAGAACACCTACAAGGGCGATCGCCCGATCAACCGTGCCAAGGTGCCGTGGCTGCCGATCAAGGGCGATGACTGGTTCTTCGTCGCCAACCTGATTTCGGACTCTGTCTACGAACCGCGCACCTTCCCCATTCCCGTGGGCGTGCAGACCACCGAGGATCCCGGCCGCAACGATGTGTTCGGCAATGATTTCAGCCAGGTCTTCTCGCAGACCTTCATCGCCGGTTTCGCGCTGCTCAAGGGGGCGACCACCTTCAAGCCGCCGGCGATCGAATATCGCCTGACGCTGGCCTACAACGTCAGTTATGTCGATGTGCCCGAGCAGCGCGTGCTGTTTGTTGAACCGTCCAAGCCCAGTCACCGCCTTGACCAGTTCCTCGGGGTGCAGGAAGCTTTCGTCGATTACCACTTCAGCCAGTTCGACAATGACCGGTTTGACTTCATCTCGATCCGCGCCGGCATCCAGCCGTTCCAGTCGGACTTCCGCGGCTTCCTGTTCAACGATCAGCAACTGGGCGTGCGCCTGTTCGGATCGCGCGACAACAACCGCTTCCAGTTCAATCTCGGCGCCTTCTGGCGGCTGGAGAAGGACACCAATTCCGGCCTCAACGCGATCCTGCGGTCCCCGCGCGATGATTTCGTGTTCGTGGCCAACGCCTATCGGCAGGACTTCCTGATCCCGGCGCTCACCAGCCAGATCACGGTGGTCTACAACCGCAACCGCGAGGCCGACGATATCCAGATCGACACCAACGGCTTCCCGGTGCGCCCGGCGCTGCTGGGCACGCTGCGCGGGCGCGAGTATGATGTCGCCTATCTCGGCTACAACATGGATGGCCGCATCGGACGGGTGAACCTGACCGGCAGCTTCTACTGGGCTCTCGGCGAGGACCGGAATAGCTTCTTCACCGATCGTCCGGCCGATATCAACGCGCAGTTCGCGGCGGTGGAAGCCAGCATTGACCGCGACTGGATGCGCTTCCGCCTCTCGGGCGCCTATGCCAGCGGTGACAGCGATCCCTATGACAACGCCGAGGGCGGTTTCGACGCGATCTTCGAGAACCCGGTGTTTGCGGGCGCCGATACCTCCTACTGGATCCGCCAGACCATTCCCTTTGCCGGTGGCGGGCGTGCGATCAGCGTCAATGGCCGCAATGGCCTGCTCAATTCGCTGCGCTCCTCGAAGGAGCAGGGGCAGTCGAACTTCAACAACCCCGGCCTGATGCTGCTGGGGATGGGCGCGGATTTCGATCTGACGCCGCAATTCCGGCTTTCGGCCAATGCCAACCACCTGTGGTTCGAGAACACCTCGACCTTGCAGGTGCTGCGCAACGAAGGATCGATCCCCAAGGATATCGGCTTTGATCTTTCCGCTGCGGCGATCTGGCGGCCCAAGGCCAACCAGAACCTCGTTTTCCGCCTTTCCGCCGCGACGCTGCTTGCCGGTGACGGGTTCCAGGACCTGTTCGACAAGCGCGGGGGCGGGCAGGAATTTGTCTCGATCCTTGCCAACGTGGTGCTGACCTACTGATGCTCAAGGCCGATCGTCTCTGGGGGCAACCCTTCGTCCGTCACTTCGCGCTGCTGGTTGCGGCGCTGGTCCTCGCGCTGGCGCTGTTCGCGGGCGACACCATGGCAGCCGATGGCGAAAAGCCGGTGAAGCGCGATTATTCGCGCGTGATCGCCCCGCCTGCGCCGCAACGGCAATCGGTGGCCGAGATGCAGGCCAAGTCCGAAGGCTGCAACACCTGCCACGTCAAATCCGACGCGCCGACCATGCACATGACCCCGGCGGTGCGGCTGGGTTGCACCGATTGCCACGGCGGCGATGCCAAGGTGCGCGGCAATTCGCAGCTTCCCCATGATCACCCCGATTATGTCGCCGCGCGGGATCAGGCGCATGTGCTGCCCAAGTATCCGGCCAGCTGGCACTTCCCCACCTCGGCGAACCCCAAGCGCTCCTACGCGCTGCTGAACAAGGAATCGCCGGAGTTCATCAAGTTCGTGAACCCGTCGGATTACCGCGTCGCGCGCGAGGCCTGCGGGGCCTGCCACGTGCAGGCGATCGAAAGCGCCGAACGCTCGATCATGGCGACCGGCGCGATGCTGTGGGGCGGGGCGAGCTACAATAACGGCATCCTGCCCTTCAAGAACTACCTCCTGGGCGAGGCCTATACCCGCGATGGCGATGCCGCGAAGCTGACCACACCGGGCGCCGGGCCGGACGGCAAGCTGTCGCAGGACCAGATCGCGCGCGGTGTGCTGGCCGAGATGTATCCGCTGCCTACCTGGCATGTGATCCCGCCGGGCGACGTTTTCCGCGTGTTCGAGCGCGGCGGGCGCACGATCAACTCGCAGTTCCCCGAAATCGGCCTGCCCAATCCGTCAGGCTCGATCCAGCGTCTCGAAGAGCCCGGACGGCCCGACTTGAAGCAGTCGAACCGCGGCCCGGGCACGGGTCTGCGCGTGGCAATCCCGGCGCTCAACATCCACAAGACCCGCCTCAATGATCCCTTCACCTGGTTCATGGGCACCAATGACCAGCCGGGCGACTATCGCCATTCGGGCTGCGCGAGCTGCCACGTGGTTTATGCCAATGACCGCGAGCCGCGCCATTCGCTCACCTATGCGCAATATGGCCGTGACGGGCAGACGATCACGGTCGATCCCACCATTGCCGGCAAGATCGAGCACGCAGCCGGCTATGACGATCACGGCGGCGCGAAGGCGGGCGGGCACGGCGCTTTGAAGCAGCCGGGCGACCATCACGATGATCACGGGGACGCAACCGGACCGGGCAAGCGCGATGACGACACGCTCACCTATGACGGGAAGCAGAAGGAGAAGGGCCACCCGCTCCAGCACGTCTTCACCCGCGCGATCCCGACCAGCCAGTGCATGAACTGCCACATGCACCAGCCCAATATATTCCTGAATTCCTTCCTCGGCTACACCATGTGGGATTATGAATCCGACGCGCCCAAGATGTGGCCGGCGCAGCAGAAATACCCGACCGCCGAGGAAGTGCGCGCGATCACCGATCGCAACCCCGAGGGTGCCGCTCCGCGCGGGCGCTGGGGCGATATCGATTTCCTGCGCAACGTCTATGATCTGAACCCGACGCTGAAGGACACCCAGTTCGCCGATTATCACGGCCACGGCTGGAACTTCCGCGCGATCTTCAAGCGCGACCGCGAGGGCAATCTGCTCGATGCCGAGGGCAAGATCGTTGATCCCGATGATCCGGAGAAGTGGCGCCGCGAGGGCGAGGGCAAGTTCGTGCCGGCGGGCGTGAACCCAGGCAAGGCGGTCCACATGATGGATATCCATGCCGAAAAGGGCATGCAGTGCGCCGATTGCCACTTCGAGCAAGACAGCCATGGCAATGGCCTGATCTACGGCGAAGTCGCCAATGCGATCGAGATCACCTGCAAGGATTGCCACGGGACGTCCGATGCCTATCCCACGCTGCGCACCAGCGGGTCGGCCGCGCCGCCAGAAGGCCATAACCTGTCCCTGCTGCGCAACCCCGATGGCAAGCGCCGGTTCGAATGGATGGAAGGGCCGGACGGCAGGCGAAAACTCGTCCAGCGTTCGATCGTCGATCCGAACCTCGAATGGGACATGAGCCTCGTCAAGGACTCGGTCGATCCTGCCACGCCCGAATTCAACGCCAAGGCCGCGCGCGCCAAGCTCGTCAGCCGCTATGGCGCGGAAACCGGCAATTTCGAATTCGGCATCGGTATTTCCGAAGGCGACCGCGCACACCGCGAACCCGAGATGGCGTGCTTCACCTGCCACCTGTCGTGGACCACAAGCTGCGGCGGCTGCCACCTGCCGATCGAGGCCAACTGGAAGACTGGCATCCACCGCTATGAAGGCGGCGAGTCCCGCAACTTTGCCACCTACAACCCGCAGGTCGCGCGCGACGAGATGTTCCAGCTCGGCAAGCACATGACGACCAAGGGCAATCAGGTGGCTCCGGTGCGCTCGTCTTCGGCGCTGGTGCTGTCCTCTACGAACATCAACCGCGAGCGCATCTACGTGCAGCAGCCGCCGATTTCGGCGATCGGCTTCTCCAGCCAGGCCTTCGCGCCGCACTTCCCGCACACCGTGCGCAAGACCGAGACCAAGACCTGCACCGATTGCCACCTGTCGTCCAATGACGACAACAACGCGATCATGGCGCAGCTGCTGCTGCTCGGCACCAACTACGTCAATTTCGTCGGGCTCAATGCATGGACCGGGCTCGAAGGCGGGTTCCAGGCAACGCGCGTGACCGAATATGACGAGCCGCAGGCGGTGATCGGGTCCTATCTCCACCGCTATGCCTATCCCGATTACTGGAAGCTTCATGTCGACCAGAACGGGCGCGAGCTGAAGAACTGGACGCGTGGCAAGACCTTCGACGGCGAGATGTCGGGCGAAACCCAGCCGCTCGAACAGTTCCTCAACGTCCATGAAGGCACGCCTGACCGGGTCGGCTGCTTGCAGCTGCGCGGCGAATACATGTTCGTGGCCGAGGGCAAGGGCGGCTTTGCCGTCTATGATGTCGCCTCGATCGCCAACAAGGGCGTCTCCGAACGCATCCTCAAGGGGCCGTTCTCGGCGCTCGGGCATGACACCAGCGTGAAGACCAGCAACGCCACCTGCATGGCGCTCGCCACCAACCAGCCGATTGCGCCGACCCGCAACACCGAAAAGATGCGGGAGATGAACCAGGAGCAGGCCTTCAAGCCGATCTACAACTACGCCGTCGTGACCGACGCGGTGGAGGGGCTGATCCTCGTCAACGTCAACACGCTGGCCGATGGCGAATTCCGCAACAACCAGCTGCGCCGCAAGACCTTTGCCGATGGCTCCAGCGCGTGGAACCCCGACGGGGTGCTCGACGGGGCGCAGCACATCACGCTGGCGGGCGAGGTGGCCTATATCACCGCGGCCAAGGGCCTCGTGGTGGTCGACCTCTCCGATCCCGCTACGCCGAAACTCGCCGCTGTGCGCCCGCTGCGCGGAGCCAAGGCGAGCGCGATGCAGTTCCGTTACCTGTGGGTCTCGGATGCCGACGGGGTGAAGCTGTTCGACGTCACTTCGATGCGCAATCCGGTCGCGGTGCCTGAAGCCACCGTGCCGCTGGCCGATGCGCGGCGGATCTATATCGCGCGCACCTATGCCTATGTTGCCGCCAAGGGCGATGGCCTCGTGATCCTCGACGTCAAGAACCCGCGAGCCCCCCGCATCTTCCAGAAGGTGACGCTGGGCGGCAGCCTCAATGATGCCGAGGACGTGATCGTCGCCACCACCAATGCTTCGCTGTTCGCCTATGTCGCGGACGGCAGGAACGGGATGAAGGTGCTGCAACTCACCAGCCCGGACAGCCAGCGCAACTTCTACGGCTTCAGCCCCGCGCCGGTGCCCGAGCTGATCGCCTGGGCGAAGACGCCTTCGCCCGCGATTGCCCTGTCCAAGGGCCTCGATCGTGACCGTGCGGTGGACGAGACCGGCGGGCAGATGGCGGTGTTCGGCCGCCTCGGCTCGCGGCCCTTCACCCGCGAGGAGATGGAGCAGCTGTTCATGACCCGCTCGGGCGTGCCGTGGAAGGTCAGCGACGATGTCGACATGCGCCGCTGGGTTGGCCGCGGTGCGCAGGGCGCGCAGCGGGCGGCCGCGCGCAAGTAGATTGCGGGGCCGCCTCCGCGGCCCCGTCCTCGGCGCTGTTTCAATCCCTGCGAGATTGAGCGCCTGCGGCTCGCGCGCGTGCGCTCGCGGCCCGTCCTGCGGCGGGCCGATGAACTTCTATGTATCGATGCAAGGTAGTAGCGGTGGCAGCAGTGCTACTACCGCTCGGCGAACATGCCTGCGATCATCGGTTGAAGGCCGGCGTGGAAGCGCGCCAGCACCTGCCAGTCGCCCACCCTCTCGTAATGCGACACGAGGCTCTCCCCGTCCCAGCGGTGGAGCGCATAGGTCGGCGGTTCGGTGGTGATGAGCTCGCGGTCATCGGGCACGTTCTGGTCGATGGGCGACAGGTCCATCGCCACCAGCGGCGCGACCGAGGGTGTCACGCCGAGCGGGATGCCGGCAAAGCTGGTGGTGATCTGGCGGTGCAGGTGCCCGCAATGGATCGCCTGGACCTGCGTCTGCCCGGTCAGCACTTCGCGCAGCCGCTCGATCCAAGGCTCGTTCGGGGCCGGGTCCATCCAGTCGATCCCGGCAACCACCGGCGGATGGTGCATGAAGATCAGGGTCGGCTGATCGGGCGCTTCGCCGAGGCGATCGGCCAGCCAGCGTCCGCGCGCCTCGCAGAAGGCTCCGCCGTGGCGACCGTCTTCCAACGTGTCGAGGCAGATGATCCGGAGGCCGAGCGGCGCTTCGACCACATAGTGCAGAAACCCGCCATCGGCCGTCTCGACATGAGGGAAAGCGCCCAGCAGCCCTGCGCGGCTATCGTGATTGCCCACCATCGGTAGGATCGGGAAGGGCACATCGCGGATCAACTCGGCGGTCTTGGCGAAGCTTTCCGTGTCGCCATGATCGGTGATGTCGCCCGATAGCACCAGCATGTCCGGCCGGTTCGGTCCATCGAGCAGGCGGGCGAGTGTCGCGCGGAAGCGGGTGAGATTGAGCTCTTCGGGCTTTTCCTCGGGGGCAAAGCCGACGTGAATGTCGGTCATCTGTGCGATCAGCACGGTCCCTGAGGAGGCGGCGGCCCGTTCCATCCCTATTTCCTAGCGACCCCGCTCACCACTGCAACCCGTGCTTTTAACGGAGGCGGTGCGGGCGCGCGTTTGGGTTCGCGGCCCTGGGGCGACCATTGGCCGGCGGGCACGTGATAGGAATGGCACATGGCGCATTCGGAGGGGACGATCTTCTTGGTCTTCACCGCCGTCGCGCCAAGGTGGCAATCGCGGCAGGACTTGAGATCGGGGATCAAGAGATCGCTGGCCGCCTTGGAGGTGTCCGCCGAATGGCAATCGGTGCATTCTTCCTTCTTGTGCGCCTCGTGGTTGAAATAGCCGCTGGTGAGGAAGCGATCGGGCAGGTTGACCGGCACGAGATCGGCCTGGCCCGTCCTGCCCCGCGCAGGCAGGTGGCATTCGGTGCAGATTCCGCCGGCTGACAGCGCGTTCGACAGGCCGATATAGGCGCGCACCGGGCGGCCGAAATCGGCGGCATAGGCTCCGCTGCCGCCGAAGGCGCCGGGGCGTTGGCGATTGCCGCCCAGCACCGGGCGCGGGCCGGTGGTGATCCGCGCAAGATCCTCGGCGAGCTGCTTGATATTGCCGTGGCGCAGCTTGCTGAACCCGCCCGCGCCGCGGCCCGAGACGAGGCTGTGGCAGCTTTCGCAGGCGTTCTCCATCTCGACCGGCTTGAACCCGATCTTGTCCGCATTCAGTGTGTGGCAGTCCTTGCATTCGAGCGGATTGCCATAGCGCGGAAGGCTCACCGCCATCCGCGCCGCACCGCCGCGCGCGTCCATGTGAACGTCATGCGGGAACTTCAGCCCGCTGCGCTCCACCGGCTTCGTATCGAGCGAGGCGCGCACGGGCTTCGCGGCACCGAAGCTGGCGAAGTAGACCGGGCGGAACTGCGGGTGGCCCTTGCCGAAGTCATGCGCATCGGCGAGCTTGGTATCGGTGAGGCGGCTGTCCAGATCCTTGTGGCAGTCCGAACAGAAGGCTTCGTCGCCCGCCTTCTGGCGCACCGGACCTTCGTGTTCGGAGTGGCACGAGACGCAGCCCAGCGGGCCTTCCTTGCCCAGGGCCTGGCCGATCCGCCATTGCAGCGCCTCGCCAGCGGGCAGGGACGGCATGCCCTTGCTCTGGCGTGCCATGGCCGCGTGATCGGCGGTTTCCTTGTGGCAGCTGGCACAGGTTTCGTCCTGCACGCTCTCGAAAGCGGCGACGTGGCAGCTTTCGCAATTATCCTTGAGGCTGTGGTGCTTCAGCGACAACGCGCCCGGATCCCATGCGGCATCGAGCACCACCGTTCCCGGGGTCTTGCCGGTGGGATCGACCTTGGCCGGAGCACGCAGCAGGAAGCTCGCGACCGGCACCATCAGCAGCAGCAGGACGATCGCGCCTGCCAGAATCCAGCTCGTCGCCCGCTTGCCGGGGAGCACGCTGGCAAGGGTGAAGCCGCGCAGGGCATCGCCCTTGCCTTCATCCTCGGTGACTTGGCGGATGATGATGGCGATATTGCCATCGGCCTCGCGGGTGATTGCGAGCCGCGCTGCGCCCAGCGCGATCTCGCCGCCGGTGCGCGGATCGATCGTGCCTTCGGTGACCACCCGGCCATCGAGCCCGAAGCCCAGCGTGCCAAGCGCCGCTGCCGCCAGCGTGCCATCGCTCTGCAAGGCAAGGCGCACGTGGTTCTGCTCCACCGCCAGATCGGGCAGGTGGATGTCGTTCTCTGCCGCGCGGCCGATGGTGAGCGCCGTCTGCTCCACCACGCGGTCGCGGACGATCTCGCGTCCGGCGGCGGTGAAATCGATGGTGCGGATCAGGAATGCCATCGCTGCCTCCTCACCAATAGAAGAACACGGAGATGACATGCGCGGTCAGCGCAGCGATCAGGGCGATGGTGAGCGGCACATGGATGTAGAGCCAGATTTCCAGCATCGCACGGATGCGCAATGCGCCGCGGATCTGGGCAAGCTGTTCGCTGCGCTTTTCGAGCAGCCCGGCAACCCGTTCCCGCGCTTCGCCGCCGCCGCCCATGCCCGCCAGCGCGCGGGCTGTGGCGCAGCCGGGATAGCGGGCCGTCAGCCGCGCGATCAGCCCACCGGCAAACACGTCCTGCCCCAGCGCTTCGATAACCAGATCGGCCTCGGCCCGGCCCAGCGGCTGGGCGGCGCTTTCCAGCTGGCGCTCGATCGCGGTCAGCGCGTCGAGCATCTGCTTGCGCGTCATTTCCTTGCGGTTGGCCGAAAGGCTCTGCGGCAGGGTGGCATAGACCACCACGCCGTAGATGCCGGTGGCGATCACCAGCAGCATCAGCACATAGGCGAGGGTGTGGACGTTCCAGCCGATCTGGAAACCGGTGTGGAGCGTTCCGATGACCACCAGCGACAGGCCGAGATAGACATGGGCGCTGGTCCACGCCTTGAGGCTCCATGCGCCCGGATTGATGCGCCGCTTGCGCACCCCCAGCAGCGACAGCCAGATGATGAGGCCAAAGCCGATCGTGCCGAGCGTGTAGCCATACCAGCTGCCGCCATTGGGGCGGGGCTGCTGATCGATCAAGAGATAGCCCGCCGCCGCCGTGACGCACAGCGCCAGCGCGATCCATGCCCAGCGGAAGCCCTTGTGCTTCAGGAAGCTGACGTGATCGGAATCGCGCCGCTTTTCGTCCTGGCTGAAGCGCCCGGTGCCCCCGATTTTGCCGTCTGGTGCCTTGCTCGCCATTACTCGGCGTCCTCGGCAAGCTTGGTGAAGGTCAGGAACTTGTCGGGCGATACGCGGATGGCCGCGCCCGTCGGGCAGGCGCGCACGCAGGCAGGGCCGCCGTCGATGCCGGAGCACATGTCGCACTTGATCGCCAGCTTGGCCTTGGCGACCCCTTCCTTCTCGGCCTCCTTCTTGCGCCAGCCATAGGGTGCCTCGCCCGGGCCGGGCCCCTTGCCGAACAGCATCCACTGGAGCAGGCTCGGCTTCTTGGGCGGCTTGGCGTCCATGCGGATCACGCCATAGGGGCAGTTGCGCTGGCAATTGCCGCAGCCGATGCAGGTCTCGTCGATGAAGACCTCGCCATCCGGGCCGCGCTTGATCGCATTGGGCGGGCAATCGGCCATGCAATGCGGATGCTCGCAGTGGCGGCATGACGTCGGCACGTGGAGGTGGGCATAGGTGCGCCCCGCCTCGCGGTCGAGGCGCGAGAGGCCGTCATGGCTGTCGGCGCAGGCCTTTTCGCAATTGTCGCAGCCCACGCACAGCTTTTCATCGATGAGGAGCACGTCGGTCGCCTCGCCGATGCCGTTGTCGACGAGGAACTGCGCGGTCTGCGAATAGAGATCGACCGCGCCGGAAAACTCGTCCTTGCGGCTTTCGATGAAGGCGTTGGTGGCGCGCCGTCCGGCCATGTCGGTCAGCGCACGTTCGCGCAGGCGCGGGTTCTTCTCGAGCAGCGCGAGAAAGCCTTCGCCCGGCAGGCGGATGACTTCGGACTTGATCGCGGCCTTCACCGTCGCGGTGCGGGTGCTGCCGTCGATCACCGCCATTTCCCCGAAATAGCTGCCCGCCGGCAGATAGGAGAGGAACACGGGACGATCGCCGATCGCCTTCTCGACGATCATCGATCCGCGGCGGATGATGTAGACATCCTTGTCGTCCGCGCCTTCGGTGACGATCACCTCGCCCGCGCGCTTTTCGAGCACCTGCGCGGCTTCCACCAGCGGCGCGACATCGTCGCGCGTCAGGCCCGATCCGAACATCTGCAGCAATTGCCGCTCGATCGAGATGCGTTCGATTGCTTTCTTGGCCGACGGCACCTGCGATTGCAGCTTCAGCGCAGCAAGGCGCGAGATTTCGACCACGACGGTGTCTTCCGCCGCCCGGATGGTTGCCCCGCGGCGGCGGCCCGAGATGAGGCCGACTTCGCCGAAGATCGATCCGGTCTCGATCGGAATGGTGATCGACGGGTCGGCCGGATTGACTTCCACCGCGACCGATCCGCTGGCGATCCCGAACAGCGATGATCCGGGCGCGTTGCGCTCGAAGATCACCTCGCCCTTGCGGAAGAAACGCGCGTCGGAATCGAGCATGAATTCGCGCATCTGCAGCGGGTTCATGCCGTTCAGGATCGACACATTGGCGCGCAGGAATTCGAGCCATTCATCGGTCGAGCGATTGCCCGGCAGGGCGGCGAACTTGGCAGCGATGATCGGCTCGTCCGCGGGTTTCAGCGCGGTATTGCCGTTGATGAACTCGATGACGTCATAGCCCTGGTTCATGCAGTGCTTGATCAGCGGATAGCCCGCCAGCGCGCCGATGACGAAGATGCCGGGCGCGGTCGATTCGAACACCGGCGACAATTTGGGGAAGGCGGTGCGATCATTGCTCGAAAATTCGATCCCGCATTCTTCCACGAAGGCGCGCGGCGGGGCCGAGCCGATGCGGGCGATGATCCGGTCGCACGGGATGCGGATTTCGCCGTCACGGGTGGTGAGCGTGATGAAGCCGGGTTCGATCGACTTGGTCTCGCTTTCGGTGCGGACCATCAGCTTGCCGGCTTCGTGATCGGCCATCAGCGTGCTGACGTTCGCCGCCTTGGCGGTGGGGAAATCGGTGCCGCGGTTGAGAATCGAGACGGTGTTGCGCTGTGCCGGATCCTCGGCAAGGCCGCGCGCGTTCTCGATCCCTGCATCGCCCGTGCCGACGATGATGATGTGCTCGTCGACATATTCGGCCGGATCATCGAGCTGGTACTGCACATGCGGCAGGTCCGCGCCCGGGCATCGCATCCGGTTGGGATTGCCCTGCGTGCCGATGGCGAGAATCACGTTCTCGGCCATCACCGTCTCGCCATTGGTCAGCTCGATCGCATAGGGCGGGGCGTGGCGCTGGATTTCGCGGGTGGTGGTGCTGCCGTCGCGGGCGCGAGAAACGAGCGTCTGCACCGAGCCGGGGATTGCATCGCCCGTGCCGCGGATCGCTTTCGCCTCGGCCATGTATTTGACGTTGACCTTGTGGCCTTCGATCTGCTCGTCCCAGGTGCCGAGGATCACCTCGCGCTTGCCCGCGTCGAAATCGATATCGGAGCGCAGCACCAGATTGCTGGGCGTCGCCATGACGTGCTTGCCCTTCTGGTACTTGTAGATCGTGTCGGAGAGGTGATCGGTCTTTTCGAGCAGGACATGGCTCAATCCCAGCGCCGCTGCACGCGCAGCCGCACTGAGTCCCGCAGGACCCGATCCGATGATCGCGACTTTGAACATCCCGCTCACCTATCCCCCCCCTTTGCGGATAGATCGCACCCCTGCCGCACACCATAATCAAAAGCGGCCCCGATGCCAGAGCGAATTGCCCGTTTTTGCGCGCGATGCTAGCGAAGGGCGCATGGGAACGACGGAACCATCCGCTCAGGGCGGATCATCGAAAGCGGGCTGGGTATTGCTGGGGGCGGCGCTGCTGCTGGCTGCGGGCTCGATCGGCTATAATGTCTACGAGGGGCAGGCGAGCGAAGAGGCTGCGCCAGCGGGCGAGGGCGGGGAGCCGAGCATCGAGCAATTGCGCGCTGCCGCCGAAGCCTCGACCAATGATGCAGGGCCGTGGAGCGACCTTGCTTTTGCCTATTTCCGCCAGGGCCAGTTCAAGGAAGCATCGGACGCCTATCGCCGCGCGGTGGAAATCGCGCCGGACGAGGCGGTGCTGTGGTCGGCGCTGGGCGAATCGCTGGTGATGGGGAGCGCGCGCGATCCGCTCCCGCCTGAAGCGCTCGCCGCTTTCGAGAAAGCCCTGTCGCTCGATCCGCAAGACCCGCGCTCGCGCTATTTCCTCGCCGTGAAGAAGGATATCGACAAGGATCACGAGGGCGCGATTGCCGCATGGCTCGATCTGCTCGCCGATACGCCGCAAGGCGCGCCGTGGGAGGCAGACCTTGTGCGCACGATCGAACAGGTCGGGCAGATGAACAAGATTGATGTCGCCGCCCGCCTTGCCAAGGCGCAGGAAGGGCGCGGCCCGGCGATCATCGCGCCGGGATCGGGCAGCGTCGCGGGCGATGCGGCCTCGCCCAATGTCCGCGGGCCGAGTGCGGCGGATGTCGCCGCGGCGAGCAGCATGAAGCCCTCCGAACAGCGCACCATGGCCGAAGGCATGGTCGCCCAGCTTGAGGAACGCCTCAAGACCCAGCCTAAGAACCCCGATGGCTGGGTGATGCTGATGAGGAGCCGCATGACGCTGGGCGAACCGGCCAAGGCCAAGGCCGCGCTCGATGCTGCGATCAAGGCGAATCCGGGCGATGCGGCGGAACTGAAGCGGCAGGCTGCCGCGCTGGGGATCAGCTAGGGCGGGCGGCGGTTACCGCCCGACGAACACGAACGGCGCCCATAGCGCCGGGTCGCGCAGTTCCCCATTCTGTCCGGACGCCATTGCCAGCATCGCGCGTTGCAGCGCCTCGGCAGGATCGCTGCCCTTGGCATAGCGGGTGAGCGTTCCGGTCGACAGCCGTGCCGCAACATCATCGCGCACGGCCCAGTGCGATACCAGCAAATTGCGCGCGCCGGCATGCAGGAAGGCCCGTGCCAGCCCGGCAAGGCCGCTGCCGTCGGTCCCCGATCCGGCCGCCGTGTTGCAGGCCGAAAGCACCACCCAGGCTCCGTCGAGGCGCAATGCCATGATTTCTTCCATGGTCAGCAGGCCGTCGCCGCCATCCGGGCCGCCTGGTGTCAGAACCAGCGCAGGCTCGTCCAGCCCGTCAAGCTCGCCTGCGACCAGACCATGGGTCGAGAGCGCCAACACATCGATGCTGGCCAGATCAGCGCTCAGCAGCGCGGCTTCGGTTGCCTCGGCACCGGTCAGGACGAGGCTTTGCCGCGCACCCAGCGCCTTTCCAAGGGCGACCAGTTCTCCCTCTGCGGCGGGTAGCGGCGGCAGATCGGCGAGCCGCAGCGCGTTCTCTGCCGAGCGGAACGGCCGCGCCCGCTCGGCGCTGGCCAGTTGCACCGCGGGGCTCTCCCCAAGGAGCGGCGCGCCCAGCGCCAGATAGCCGCGCAGGCGCGCCCGCGCGTCGGTCCGGCGCGGCTGGCGCAAGGTCGCGAGCGAAGGCAGCGTCACCAGCGTGTGATCCGCGATCAGCCAGCGGGGTCGCTCCGCCGTGCCGGCCGCCAGAACGCTCAGAGGCAATGACGAGAACACCCCACCTGCCGACACCAGCACGCGCTGCCGCTTGCCGATAACGCGGGCGATGGCATCGGGTAGCAGCAGCGCGCGCAATTCGGCACTGGCCGAAAAATCGAAGCTGCCCGGTTGCTCCAGCCCGGCGCGCAGATGGCGCACCAGCGCGGCGGCACGGCGGCCCGATTCATGCCGCACCACCGCCGCCTCGGTCCCGTTGGCCGCGATCACCACCAGCCCCTGCGGCCCCGGCGCGATCATCAGCAGCGCCTCGTCCCGTCCGAGCAGGGCCTGCGCCGCTTGGAGCGTCAGCCGCTCGGTCGCCTCGCTCTGGCCCAGCTCGGGCGCAACCTCGGCAAGCTGCCGCGCGGCCTGCTCGAACCGCTGCGCAGCTTGCGCCCGCTCGGCCTCCAGCGCCGCCAGCCGATCCGCCGGTGCCCCCAGCCCGGCCAGCCGCAATTGCCGGTCGAGCAGTGTCTGCAACGCCAAAGCGGCATCCTGCCGTTCGCGCAGCAGTGCGGCCTTGGCCGGATCAAGCGCAGCCATCCGCAAGGCGGCAGCCCGCGCTGTGATTCCGGCCGCGCCCTCGACCACCGGCTGCGCGAGGATGAAGGATTGCTCCACATCGCCCGCATGCGCGCTCGCCTCCAGCGCCCAGCCGAAGCCGCGGCGCAATTGCAGGTCGAGTCCGGAACGTCGCGCTCCGCCCGCCTCGAGCTCGCCGAGCCGCGTGTCGAGCCGCGCCGCCGCAGCCCGCGCGCGCGCAAGGCCGGCGGGGGCCTCTCCTGCCAGCGTCTCGAACAGGGACAGCCGCGCCTCGCCCACCAGAGCGGCGGTGTCGTCAGCCGCGCCGCTGCCCGATCGCAATTGCTGTGCGCGCTGCTGCACCATGCGCGCTGTGGCCGGATCGCCGGCCGCGGAAGCGGCGAGCGCGAGCCGGTCCTCGCCGTCGATCCGCTCGCGGTGGTGTGCAGGGAAGCGCGCAGTGCGAATGGCAGACACTCTGGTCAGTTCAGCATAGGCTTCGGCGGCATTGCCCCCTTCAAGCAAGGCCTGCGCCAGGCTGTCGCGGGCCAGCAACGCGCGGTCGGCTTCAGGACCGAGATCGCGCGTCATCTTTTCGGTTGCAGCGCGGGCCAGCGCCTCGGCCTCGGTGGTCTTGCCGTTCAGCGTCAGGATATGCGCGAGGGTCGCCAGATAGGTCAGCGTCTGCTGGCTCTCGCCGAAGCTGGCATAGGCGAGGTCGAGCCCCTTGCGGGCCACGCTTTCCGCCTCGTCAAGCCGGCCGAGATCGGCAAGCACGCGAGCAAGGGTGTTGAGGTTGACGGCCAGGAAGGGATGGCGCTCGGGAAGGAAGCCTTCGAGGATCGCCTGGGTCCGGCGCCCTTCCTCTGCGGCTTCCTCAAGCCGCCCGGAGGCATAGAGAAAGGTGACCAGATTGGCGAAATGCGGGGCGGCGTTGACCGGGATGGGGTCAAGCCTGCGGTTGATGGCGATCGCTTCGCGCACGCTGGCAATGGCGCGTTCGGTCTCGCCATTGCGGATCTGTGCATTGGCAAGGTTGGACCATGCGGCGGACAGCTCGGTGCCTGCCCGTGCGTTTTCTGGCTGCAGGCGGGCCTGCTCCAGCCGGTATTCCAGCACCTGCTCGCCCAGCTTAGTGGCCTTGTCGAAGGCGCTGAGCGTCAGATACATCACCACCTGCGCGTTGGCGACGAGCATTCGGCGCTGGCGCCATTGCGGTTCGTCCGGGCGCGCGGCGGTGGCGGCTTCAAGCACCGAGGCAACGCGTGCCAGCCGGACTTCGGCGCCGGCCACATCGCCTTGCAGATAATCGGCGGTGGCCAGTTCGGCTTCAAGCCAGGCCAGTTCGGGGTGATCGGCAGGAAACAGCGTCCGGCCATAGGCCAGCACGTCCTCGAACGCGCGGCGATAGGCCGCAGGATCGGCCCCCTCGTCGAGCGCATCGGCGGCGGCGAACATCGCATCGAGCCGTTCGCGCTGGGCGGCGGTGGGTCCGGATGTCGCAACCTGTGCGTAGGCGTGCTGGGGAATAGCCGCCGTGGCAAGCGCAAGGCTCGCGGCAAGTGCTGCCCAGCATGTGACCGTCCCTGCGGCGGCGCATCTGGCTCGCTTGCCGGACTTCGGCGGCGCGTCGTCTCCCTTGGCCATTCTTCCCCTCATGCCCAATTACCAGCACTTGCCGTCGCGACCCCGTTCTTGTCTCACTTGGCTTGCGCCAAAAGGCAACCGGTTAGCACCGCACCGGTGCCGCATCGCAAAGCAGCGCCTCCTCCCAAGGCAAAGGCCCCCGCGCTCAGGACAAGCGCGGGGGCCTTGTTTGTGCCGCTATGGCAGCGTCGTGATTACACCACCCCGAAGGCCAGCATTGCGTCGGCGACCTTCTTGAAGCCCGCGATATTCGCGCCCTTCACGTAGTCGATATAGCCGCCGCCCTGATTGCCGTACTGGATGCAGGAATTGTGGATGCCCGACATGATGTCCTTGAGCATCTGCTGCAATTCCTCCTCCTTCCACGAACGGCGTTCGGAGTTCTGGCTCATTTCGAGGCCGGAAACGGCAACGCCGCCTGCGTTCGAGGCCTTGCCCGGAGCGTAGAGGATCTTGTGGTGCTTGAAGGTGTGCACGCCGTCGAGGTCGGTCGGCATGTTGGCGCCTTCCGAGACTGCGCGGCAGCCATTGGCCACCAGCATCTTGGCATCCTCGCCCAGCAGTTCGTTCTGCGTGGCGCAGGGAAGCGCCACATCGCAGGGCACGCCCCACGGGGTCTTGCCCGCGTGGAAGGTCGCCTTGGGGAAGGCCTCGACATATTCCTCGATCCGGCCGCGGCGGTGGGTTTTGTGGGTCTTCACCCAGTCGATCTTTTCCTGGGTAATGCCGTCGGGATCATGGATGAACCCGCCCGAATCCGACAGGGTCAGCACCTTGCCGCCCAGCTGCACGATCTTTTCCGCCGCGTGGGTCGCAACGTTGCCCGAGCCCGAGATGACGGCGGTCTTGCCCTCAAGGTTCTCGCCCTTGGTGGCGAGCATGTTCTCGAGGAAATAGACCGCGCCATAGCCGGTCGCCTCGGTGCGGATCAGCGAGCCGCCCCATTCGAGGCCCTTGCCGGTCAGCACGCCGGTGAAGTTGTTGGTGATGCGCTTGTACTGGCCGAACATGAAGCCGATCTCGCGCCCGCCCACGCCGATATCGCCCGCAGGCACATCGATATCCGCGCCGATGTGGCGATAGAGCTCGGTCATGAAGGACTGGCAGAAGCGCATGATCTCGCGCACGCTCTTGCCCTTGGGATTGAAGTTCGAGCCGCCCTTGCCGCCGCCCATCGGCAGGCCGGTGAGCGCGTTCTTGAAGGTCTGCTCGAAGGCGAGGAACTTCAGCACCGATTCGGTCACCGAAGGGTGGAAGCGGATGCCGCCCTTGTAGGGGCCGATCGCGTTGTTGTTCTGGACGCGCCAGCCGCGCTGCACGCGGATGTTGCCGTTATCGTCCTCCCAGCACACGCGGAAAGAGACCACGCGGTCCGGCTCGGCAATGCGGCGCAGGATCTGCTGGGAGTGATACTCCTCCTTGTCCTGCATGAATTCGAAGATGTCTTCGGCCACTTCCTGAACGGCCTGGACGAATTCCGGCTGGTACGGATTGCGCTTCTTCACGCCCTCCATGAAGCCGTTCAAGTCGACGTGATCGTTAACTGCCATAATGATTCTCCCCCCAATGAATTGCTATGCCTATGCGACCGATAGAGACTCCGCTTGTCGATTTGCGGCAAACTATCTGCGCAAAGTGCAATTCCTGCAAGGCGCTTCGCAGGGGGGATGAATTTGTGTCAGATCGCCGAGCTGAAACGGCGCTGGGTGACGGCGCGATAGGCGTCGAACAGCGATGCGATGACACGGGCATAGGGCAGGCCGTCATGCGTGATTTGCAAGCGGCTGCCTGACAGCTTGGCGAGCCCGCGGGCGGTGAAGGGGGCGAGCCGCTCTTGCACTTCGCCGAGCAGGCGCGCGGGCAAATCGGCCTCGCTGCGGCACAACAGCGCCTCGATCACGCCGCCGCGCAAAGCATCCTCGGCCGAGCGGGCAAAGCCGTGGTTGGCCGACAGGCGCCCTTCGGCAGACAGGGTGCGGTAGCGGCCATTATGCTTGTCGTTCTGGGCGAAGAGGCCGGGAAAGCCGCTGATCGCGCTCGATCCCATGCCGATCAGCACATCTGCCGGATCATCGGTAAAGCCCTGGAAATTGCGGCGCAGCGCGCCTGCGCGGGTGACCTTGGCCATGCTGTCATGGGGCAAGGCGAAGTGATCAAAGCCGATCGCCTCGTAGCCGTGGCCGGTCAGCACGTCATGCGCCTGCCCTGCCATGGCAAAGCGTGCCTCAGCGCCGGGCAGAGCGTCCTCGGGGATCATCGTCTGGCGCGGCACCAGATGGGGCACATGGGCATAGCCAAACACCGCCACCCGGTCCGCGCCGAGCTTGCGCGTGTATTCGAGGCTTTCGGCGAGATCCTCCGCGGTCTGTTGCGGCAGGCCATACATCAGATCGAAGTTCAGCGAGGTCACCCCGCCGCTGCGCAGCCAGTCGATGCTCCGGCAGATCATGGCGGTGGACTGCTCGCGGCCGATCGCCTTCTGGCAATGGGGCGCGAAGGTCTGCACCCCCATGCTGGCGCGGGTGATCCCGGCAGTGCGCGCCACGTGGCTCCATTCGGGGGTGAGGCTGCGCGGATCGAGCTCGATCGACCATTCGGGATCGTATAGGGGAAAATGGGCGTGGAGCGCGTCCACCAGCGCGAGAAATTCCTGCGGCTCGATCGCGTTGGGGCTGCCTCCACCAAATGCGATGCGCCGCACCTGTGCACCCTGCGGCAGGAGGCTGGCGACCGTGGCGAGTTCCTGATGCAGCGCGGCAAGATAGGTCTCCACCCGCGCGCGCTTGCCCGATGCCCCGGTGTTGCAGCCGCAGTAGAAGCAGATCTTCTCGCAGAAGGGGATGTGGAGATAGAGCGAGACGTCGCCGACGGCGCCCGCGATGGCGCGTTCGATGGTGCCTTCTTCAAGCTCCCCGAAATCGGCGGCGGTGGGATAGCTGGTGTAACGCGGCACCGGCTGGGCGAGGAGGTCTGGGTGATAGGTCCACATTGTTTTCGAGCGCTCCTTCGTCGCGGCAGACCTCCCGCCCCGCCTCCCCACCCGGCCACCAGTAGTACCACTATGTTATGGTGGCCGGGTGGGGAGGCGGGGCGGGAGGTCTGCGGTTCGCGCCAGCGAACCCTCGATAAGGCAACGCCGTCAGGCGTCTTTGCGCGAGATCAATTTGGCGCGCTTGTCATCGCGGCAGGTGCCCGCGTGGCAGCCCTTGGGGTGGCAGCGGCCGTCATCTGCGGGCGCTTCCTTTTCGAGCGGGATCGTAAGCGTGCCGCCGCCACACAGCCTCGCGGTGATCGTCTCGCGCGCCATCGGCAGCGGACCGATCATCACCGGCACCAGTGCGGCGAGCGCCAGCGGGAGAGCGGCGCTCACAGCTCGTCCTCCTCGATCAGGATGCGGCTCGCAGCCCCGTCCATGTCTTCATATTGCCCGTCGCGCATCGACCAGAAGAAGGCGGCAAGACCCATCAGGCCCATGCCCAGCGCAATCGGGATGAGGAGCGCAAGACCGGTCATGCGCGTGCCCCGTCACGTGTGCTTCGCGCAAGGCGCAGCGAATTGGCGACCACCACCAGCGAACTCACCGACATGGCAATCGCCGCCACCAGCGGGGTGACGAGGCCCGCCAGCGCCAGCGGCACGGCGAGCAGGTTGTAGGCAATCGAGAAGGCGAAGTTCTGGCGCACGATCCGCATCGTTTGCCTCGCCACCCGCACCGCCAGCGCAACCGGCATCAGCCCTTCGCCGATGAACACTGCGTCGGCCGCCTGCTGGCTTGCATCCGACGCCGTGCCGGGCGCGATCGAGGCGTGGGCGGCGGCGAGCGCGGGGCCATCATTGAGGCCGTCCCCCACCATCAGCGGGCGGTGGCCCCTGGCCTTCAAGCCCTCCAGCACGGCAAGCTTTGCCGTGGGGCTCGCCTCGCCCCGCGCTTCAAGCCCGAGCCTTGCGGCGAGGTCCGCAACCGGCGCGGCGCGATCGCCCGAAAGGATCGAGGCCGGCAGGCCCAGGGTGCGCAAGGCCGCAACGGTCTCTGCCGCATCGGTGCGCAGCGGATCGGCAAAGGTAATGGTCTGCGCCGCGCCGCCGAGCCGCAGGCGCGTGGCAAGACTTGCGCCTGCATCCTCCGGCCGCTCCAGCGCAACCGCCATGCCCTGCCAGCGCCCCGCCAGACCCGCCCCGCCGATCTCCTCCACATCCGTGACGGGAGCGGGGATGACCCCCTCGGCCCGCAAGCTGTCGGCAAGCCCTCGGCTCAGCGGGTGGCGGCTGGTCTGGGCAAGGCCAAGCGCGACGCTGCGCGCCTGAGGGTCAAGCCCGCGCACATCGGCGCGCGGGGTGCCGAGGGTCAGCGTGCCGGTCTTGTCGAGCAGCGCGATGTCGCATTCGGCGAGGCGTTCGAGCGCGCTGCCGTCCTTCACCAAGAGCCCGCGCTTCATCAGCGCGCCCGATGCCACCACCTGCGTGGCGGGCACGGCAAGGCCCATGGCGCAGGGGCAGGTGATGATCAGCACCGCAATCGCGATGGTGAGCGAGGCGTGCCAGCCCGCGCCTGCCACCATCCATCCCGCAAAGGCGAGCGCGGCAAGGCTGTGCACGGCCGGCGCATAGAGCCGCGAGGCGCGATCCGCGATCCGCACATAGGTGCTGCGCGATTGCCCCGCTTCGTCCATCGCCCGCGCGATTTCGGCGAGCGCGGTATCCTCGGCCACATTGGTGAGGCGCACCCGCAGCGGGCTGGCGAGATTGATCGCGCCTGCATGGACGATGCTTCCCGGCCCCACGCTCTGGGGCGCGCTCTCGCCGGTGAGCATCGCATTGTCGAGCGCGCCTGCGCCTTCCACCACCTCGCCATCGGCGGCGAGCGCCTCTCCGGCGGCGACCAGCACCAGCATTCCGGGAGCAAGATCCTTGGCCGCCACCCGGCGGGTGGTGCCATCCGGGCCGATCACGCTCGCGCTCTTGCCCATCCGGCCCAGCAGCGCGCCGATGCCCGCACGCGTCCTGTCACGCATCGCGGCATCGAGCGTGCGGCCTGCGAGGAGGAAGAACAGCAGCATCACCGCAGAATCGAAGAAGGCGTGCTCCCCGCCGGTGATCGTCTCGTAGAGGCTGAGGCAGGTGGCCAGAATCACGCCGATCGAAATCGGCACATCCATGTTGGTGCGCCGGTGCGACAGCGCCATCCATGCGCTGGCAAAGAACGGGCGACCCGAATAGGCGATCACCGGCAGCGCGATCAGCGCCGAGAGCCAGTGGAACAGGCCCCGCGTCGCCCCGTCCGCGCCCGACCAGACGCTGACCGAGAGCAGCATCACATTCATCATCCCGAAGCCCGCGACGCCCAGCGCCCGCGTCAGGCGCTTGCGTTCGGCATCGTCGGCACCCAGCGGATTGTCGGCGACGGGCTGCGCTTCGAAGCCCAGATCGCGCAGGGCTGCCACCAGCGCATCCTCGCCCAGCGCCGGATCATGGCTCAAGGCCACCCGCTTGGCCGAAAGATTGGCGCGGGCAGCGGCAATGCCGGGAGTCTTAAGCAATTCGCGCTCGATTTTGCCGATGCAGCCGGCGCATTTCATTCCCGGCACAGTCAGCCGCGTGGTGGCGAGCGGGGTGGCCTCAACGGCTTCGAGAAGAGCGGGCGCGTTCACCGGATTTCGCTTTCTCCGGCCCATTCCTGGCCGCCTGCGCGGATTGCGATGCGCAGCTGCCAGCGTCCCGGAGCGAGCGGTTCGGTCGAGACCCAGCGGCCCACACCGTCCACAGCAAAGGTCAGCGCGGCATCCTCGCGCAGCCCCAGCGGTCGTTCTGCCCATGCGGTGATTGTCGCACCCGCAGGCACGCCGGTGGTGATCAGCACCAGCCGCCCGTCGGCCTGCCGCTGCGGCGCGGCCTGCCAGCCCAGCGCCTTCGAGGCGGCGGCCTTGTCCAGCCAGCCGTTGTAGCTCTGGCTGGCGACATAGGAATTATCGACCACCGTGCCGTGGAAGCTCTCCACCGCAAGGCTCGCCATGGCGATATTGACCGCGATGACAATGCCGAAGCCGGTCACGAAAATCGCTGCCACCTGCCGGCCGCCAATGGGTTTGCGGGCCTTTTGCATCAATCATCCTCCGGCATGGCAAATGTGGTTTGCTGGGTATCGGTTTCGGCCTGCGCGTCACGCGCGGTGAGGCGGAAGGCGAAGGCAAGGCCATCATCATCGTCCTCATCGCTTTGCACGCCGGGGGGCAGCATCACATAGGTGCGCAGCACGCGGGTTTCGTTGGCGGGAACGGTGATGGTCTGTGCCGGTGCTGCCGCTTCCATCGCGAGGCTATCGGTCCACATCACCGCGCCTTTCGGCAGGCCTTCCAGCGCCACCTCCATGTCGCGCGGGCGGGCCTCCATGTTGCGCAGGCGCAAGGTGTAGGCATTGCGCACCGATCCGTCCTTCATCAGCATGAAAGGCGGGTTGCGATCGGGCGAGACGGTGAGATCGGTGTGGCTGCGGGTGCCGAGTGCAAACAGCAGCCCTGCGCCGATTGCGCCCCACACGCCGAAATAGATGAACGTCCGCGGCCGCATCAGCGCCTTCCACGCCGGCTGGGCGGGCGCGCCGCCGGCTTCGGCCTTGCACTGGTCGAGCGTGGCATAGTCGATCAGCCCGCGGGGGCGTCCGGTCTCGCGCATCACCCGGTCGCAGGCATCGATGCACAACCCGCAGGTGATGCAGCCGATCTGCTGGCCTTCGCGGATGTCGACCCCGGTGGGGCACACCGCCACGCACAGCTGGCAATCGATGCAATCGCCGTATTGGCCCGGGTTCTTCGCCGCCTTCTTGAGGCTGCCGCGCTGCTCGCCGCGCCAGTCCTTGTAGGTGACGATCAGCGATTTCTCGTCGAGCATCGCGGTCTGGATGCGCGGCCAGGGGCACATGTAGATGCACACCTGTTCGCGCATGAAACCGCCCAGCCAGAAGGTGGTGCCGGTGAGGATGGCGGCGGTGGCATAGGCGACCGGCGCCGCCTCTCCGCGCCAGAATTCGTAGGTGAGCGTCGGTGCGTCGGCGAAATACATGATCCACGCGCCGCCGGTCCAGAAGGAGACGACGAGGTAGACGCTCCACTTGGCAAGGCGGCGGGCGGTCTTGGCGGCGGTCCAGGGCGCTGCATCAAGGCGGACGCGGGCATTGCGATCACCGTCGAAGAAGCGGTCGATATGCTGGAACAGGTCGGTCCACACGGTCTGGGGGCAGGCATAGCCGCACCACGCCCGGCCCACTGCGCTGGTGACGAGAAACAGGCCGATCCCGGCCATGATGAGGAGGCCTGCGACGAAGTAGAATTCGTGCGGCCAGATCTCGATGTCGAACATGTAGAAGCGGCGGTGGGCGAGATCGACCAGCACCGCCTGATCGGGGGCATAGGGCCCGCGATCCCAGCGGATCCACGGCGTGATGTAATAGATCGCCAGCGTGACGAGCATCACCAGCCACTTGAAGCGCCGGAAGGGCCCGTCGATGCGCTTGTTGTGGACCGTGTGTCCCTTTTCATAGAGCGCTGCGCCCATGAACCCCGTGTCCGCCTCGGGCGCAGGGGTAGAGCCCGAGCCGAGCGCACCCGCCCAGTCGCGGGGCTGGCCCGGCTCCTTGGTGGTGCGCTCAAGCTCGTCGGATTCAGCCACCGGTGTTCGCCTCGCCTGCAGGTGCCTCTGCGACGGCCTCGGTTGCCGGGGCCGCCTGCTGGCCGCCGCCGCGCGAGTGCACGTAAGCCGCCAGCATCCGGATCGTCACCGGATCGAGCCGTCCTTGCCATGCCGGCATGACGCCGTGGCGGGGGTTCAGGATCTGGCGGGTCACCTCGCCTGCGCTGCCGCCGTAGAGCCAGATCGCGTCATTGAGAGCCGGGCCGCCCATCGCCGGCAGGCCTGCGCCGTCCGGGCCGTGGCAGGCCGCGCAATTATCCGCGAACAGCTGCGCTCCGGCAGCATTGGGTGCGGCCTTGCCCGAAAGCGAGAGCACGTGCCCTGTCACCGCCTTGGCCTGGCCGGCATCGAGCACGCCGGTGAAGGCCGGCATGAAGTTGGTGCGGGTCGCGTCCGCGCCCTCCCAGCGGATGCCGTGAGTGATCGAATACTCGATCTCGGTGAGGGTGCCGCCCCAGATCCAGTCGTCGTCATTGAGGTTGGGGTAGCCCGGCGAGCCCGCAGCGCCCGCGCCGTGGCACTGGACGCAATTGACCTTGAACGCCGCCGCGCCCCCGGTCACGGCCTGCGCCATGAGTTCGGGATCGTTGCCGAGTTGTTCGATATCGGTTGCGGCGATTGTCTGGAACACACCCGCCCTTGCGGCATTGCTCGCGGCGGTCTCGCGCGCCAGATCGCCCCGGCTCGACCAGCCGAGCGTGCCTGCCGTCGCCCGGTCAAGCAGCGGCCAGGCGGGGTAGAGCACCACGTAGACCAGCGCGAACACGATCGTCGCGTAGAAGGTGTAAAGCCACCAGCGCGGCAGGGGTGTGTTCAGCTCCTCGATGCCGTCCCATTCATGGCCGACGAATTCGGTGCCGGTGGGCTCGTCTATCCGCTTAGTCATTGTCCTCATCCCTGAAAATCGCGTGCTTGGCAGCCGTGCGGTGGTCCTTTGCCCCCGGGCGAAAGTGCCACAGGCACAGGGCGCAATAGAGCGCGCAGATCACCGTCAGCGCGTAGCTGTCGGCAAAGTGGCGCAGGGTGTCGTAGAGGCTCACTTCGGTGCCTCCCCGCTCAACGCTTCCTGCGCCGCGGCGCTATCGACATCGACCAGCGTGCCGAGCATCTGGAGATAGGCGACCAGCGCATCCATCTCGGTCACGCGGGCAGGATCGCCGTCAAAGTCGCGGATCTGCGCCTTGGGATAGCGGGTCGCGAGATCGCCCGCATCGGCATTGGGATCGGCCTGCGCCATCAGATCACCCGCAGCCTTGGCGATGTCCGTATCGCTGTAAGGCACACCCACCCGCCGCAATGCGGTGAGCGTGGCGGACGGATCGGCAACCTTGAGATCGGCCTCGGCGAGGAAGCCGTAGCTCGGCATGATGCTCTCGGGCACCACAGAGCGCGGCGCCTTCAGGTGATCGACATGCCAGGTGTCCGAATAGCGCCCGCCGACCCGCGCCAGATCCGGCCCGGTGCGCTTGCTGCCCCACTGGAAGGGGTGATCATACATGCTCTCGGCGGCGAGGCTGTAGTGGCCATAGCGTTCCACCTCGTCCCTGAAGGGCCGGATCATCTGGCTGTGGCAGACATAGCAGCCCTCGCGGATGTAGATGTCCCGCCCCGCCTGTTCGAGCGGGGTGTAGGGGCGCATCCCCTCGACCGCCTCGATCGTGTTGTCGATCCAGAACAGCGGAGCGATCTCGACGATCCCGCCGATCGTGACGGTCGCAAAGGTGGCGGCGGCCAGCAGGGTGACATTGCGTTCGAGCTTCTTGTGACCCTCGAAGGCGCCGGGTTGCGGTGTGGTGTTGCTCATTGTCTCAGTTTCCCTGGCTGATGGTCATTCGGCCGGTTCGGCAAGGATCGGGCGATCGGCCGACAGATCGGTCGAGGCATCGTCCATCGGGGCTTCTGCGCGCAGGTGGCCGGTGATGGTCATCCCAATGTTGAAGACCATGATCAGTGCACCGGCGAGATACATCAGCCCGCCCACGGCGCGGGCGACGAACATCGGGTGCAGCGCCGCGACGGTGTCGACGAAGCTGTTCACGAGGTAGCCGTCCGAGCCGTATTCGCGCCACATCAGGCCCTGGGTCAGCCCCGCCACCCACATGCTGGCGGCGTAGAAGACGATCCCCAGCGTCGCGAGCCAGAAGTGCCAGTTGATCATGCGCAAGGAGAAGAGCCGTTCGCGGTTCCACAGGCGCGGCACGAGGTAATAGACGCAGGCGAAGGTGATCATCCCGTTCCACCCCAGCGCGCCCGAGTGCACGTGGCCGATCGTCCAGTCGGTGTAGTGCGACAGGCTGTTCACTGCCTTGATCGACAGCATCGGCCCCTCGAAGGTGCTCATCCCGTAGAAGGCGAGCGCCATCACCATCATGCGGATGATCGGATCGGTGCGGACCTTGTCCCACGCGCCGTTCAAGGTCATGAGACCATTGATCATCCCGCCCCAGCTGGGCATCCACAGCATCACCGAGAACACCATCCCCAGCGTCTGCGCCCAATCGGGCAGGGCGGTGTAGTGCAGGTGGTGCGGGCCGGCCCAGATGTAGAGGAAGATCAGCGACCAGAAGTGGATGATCGACAGGCGGTAGGAATAGACCGGCCGCCCGGCCTGCTTGGGCACGAAGTAATACATCATGGCCAGGAAGCCCGCGGTGAGGAAGAAGCCCACCGCATTGTGGCCGTACCACCACTGGGTCAGCGCATCCTGCACGCCGGCAAAGGCCGAATAGCTGCGGCTGCCCAACAGGCTTACCGGCATCGACAGGTTGTTCACCAGATGCAGCATCGCCACGGTGACGATGAAGGCGAGGTAGAACCAGTTGGCGACGTAGATATGCGGCTCGTTGCGGCGCAGGATCGTGGCGACAAACACCGCAAGATAGGCGACCCACACGAGGGTGAGCCACAGATCGACATACCATTCGGGCTCGGCATATTCCTTGCCCTGGGTGATCCCGAGCAGGTAGCCGGTCGCGGCCAGCACGATGAACAGCTGGTAGCCCCAGAACACGAAGCGCGCGACGCCCGGCAGGGCCAGCGTGGCGCGGCAGGTGCGCTGCACCACATAGAAGCTCGTCGCCAGCAGCGCATTGCCGCCAAAGGCAAAGATCACCGCGCTGGTGTGCAGCGGGCGCAGGCGGCCGAAATTGAGATAGGGCTCAAGATTGAGCTGGGGGAAGGCCATCTGCAGCGCGATGAACACGCCCGCGAGCAGCCCCGCCACGCCCCAGAACATGGTGGCAATCACGCCCCAGCGCACCACATCATCGTCGTATCGGCTCGGCCCCGGGGGCATCCGGAAGATGCTCTGCGCGCGGGCCAGCGGATCATAGGTTGTCGCCGTTGCGATGATCAGGATCACGGCAACAAGGCCGACGATGCCCATATGGATGGCAAAGCCCGTGTCGGGCGTGAGCGCGATGGCAGCAATTGAGGCAAAGAGCACAAGTGCCCAGATGCCCAGCCGCTTAACGACTGTTTCCATGGTGATTTATCCCTTCCGTCGACCGGTGTTCTAACCGGCCCCCGCAATCGCGTTGTTGATCCAGATCAAATTTGAGTGAGTTTGGGTGAATTTGTGCCGGCCGCAGGGCTTTGCCGCCCCGCCAGCCGCGCCAGCGCGCCCACATCCGAAAGGCAGACTTTCGAACGGCCCTCGGTCTCCACCAGCCCGCTTTCGCGCAGTTCGGTGAGTTGGCGGCTGACAGTCTCGATCGTGAGGCCAAGACTGTCGCCGATGTCGCGCCGGCTCATCGGCAGGGAAAAGGCGCAAGGCCCCGTGGTGCAATCCGCCAGCCGCTCGGCCATGGAGACAAGGAAGTCGGCAATCCGCTGCTGCGCGGATTTGTGGCCCATCTGCATCATCCGCGTGCGGCTGCGGTGCAGCGCCTGAAGGCTGCGCGCCAGCACCGAGCGCAGCACTGCGGGGTTGCTCTGGGCAATGTCGAGAAAGCGTTCCGCCGGGAACACCACCAGATCGGTTTCGATCAGCGCCACCAGCCGGAAATCGCCGTCTGTCTGGCGCAGCACCGAAATCATGTCGCCGGGAAAATGGAAGGCCAGCACCTGCGCGACCGGCGATCCTAGCGCGCCGGTCTGGGGCTGGGCGACCAGCTTGGCCGCGCCGCTGGCAAGGTGCACCAGCCGGTCCTCGCGAGCGTCGGGCGCCAGCGACTCGCCCTTGGCGAGATGCAGCGAGGCACCGATCGCACAGAGCTTTTCCGCAATCGCCGCCGTGCCCGGCCCATCGGGCAATGCGGTCCGGAATGCCGCCATGCTGTCAGGCTCGGATGTGATGCTGAGGCTTGCCATGATGCTGTGGGAATGGACCTGCAATCGTCACGGGTCTTTGATCGGGATCAATGAGCAGCAGCGATTTGCGCGGCACCCAAAAGGGCACAGGCAGCAAGAAACCTGGGCCGCGAGGGGTGGCCACTGCTGCTGTTGAAGGACGCAAAAATGAAGAATTTGCTGATGCTTGGATCGGCTATGGCCATGCTTGCCGCAAGCCCTGCAATGGCGCAGGACGGCGAGAGTGACCGCGCCGGGGACATCCAGATCAAGCTGCTGGCAACCGCGGTTCTGCCCGACGGCAAGATCACCGACATCAACGTCAATCTGCCGGGGCTTCCGGCCACCTTGCAGACGAAGGCCAACGACAATGTCGTGCCCACCATCGCGGTGGAATGGTTCGTGACCGACAATGTCTCGATCGAAACCATCGCCGGGACGACCCAGCACGATGTCGATACCGTCGCGGGCCTGCCGGCGGGCGCTGAACTGGTGTCGGATGCGCTGCTGCTGCCGGCCACGGTGACGGCGAAATATCACTTCGATCTGGGCGGCGTGCAGCCCTATGTCGGCGCGGGCGGTGCCTATTTCATGTGGCTTTCGGACAAGCCGGGCGCGGCCACCCTGCCGCTGGGTGTCACCGATACCGATCTGTCGGACGAATTCGGCCTTGTGCTGCAAGCCGGTTTCGACATTCCGCTGGGCGATGACGGCTTCGGCATCACCTTCGATGCCAAGCGCTACTTCATCGACACCACGGCGCGCTGGCGGGTCGGCAACACGCTCGCGATCGAGACCGAGCACAAGCTCGATCCCTGGGTGCTCAGCGCCGGGGTCAGCTACCGCTTCTGAGCCTTCAGACCTGCTCTTGACCCCTCTAGACCCGCTCTAGAGGTGAGACAGAGGCCCCGTCGGCGCCCCCCGCCGGCGGGGTTTTTGTGTGAAGCGGGGCGATTTCTAGCCTCGGTTTGATGCACAGTTGACCCCGAGATGACCCCCAGATGATAGCGGCGGGCGCAATGTTTCACGTGAAACATTTGCCCCTTCCAGCGGGTTTGGTAGACCGGCCGGGACAAGGGAGAGAGTTGATGTCCAATGCCGTCGCGCGGCCCGATCCGGCTGCGCCCACCCACTGCACCGCGTCAGACTATGCCGAAATGTACCGCCGGTCGGTGGAGGCTCCGGACGCTTTCTGGCTGGAACAGGCGCAGCGACTGGACTGGGTCAGTGCGCCCACCATCGGCGGGGATTGGGCCTATGATCCGGTGGCGATCAAGTGGTTCGAAGACGGCACATTGAACCTGTGCCACAACGCTCTCGACCGCCATCTGCCCCACCACGCAGACCGCACCGCGCTGATTTTCGAGCCCGATGATCCGGCCTCGGAAAGCCGGAGCCTCACCTATGGCGCGCTCTACGGCGACGTGGTGCGCATGGCCAATGCGCTGAAAAAGCTTGGGGTTGCCCGGGGCGAGCGGGTGACGATCTACATGCCGATGATCCTCGAAGGGGTGGTCGCGATGCTCGCCTGCGCGCGGATCGGGGCGGTCCATTCGGTGGTGTTCGGCGGCTTCTCGCCCGAGGCGCTGGCAGGCCGGATCGAGGACTGCGGCAGCCGCTTCGTCATCACCGCCGATGAAGGCCTGCGCGGCGGCAAGCGCGTGCCCTTGAAGGCCAATGTCGATGCCGCTCTCGCGCATGACGGGGTTGCGGTCGATGGCGTGCTGGTGATCCGCCACACCGGCGGCACCATCGCCATGGCCGAGGGCCGCGATCACTGGCTTGAGGAACTCGCCAGCGACGATGATTGCCCCTGCGAGGTCATGAACGCGGAAGACCCATTGTTCATCCTCTACACCTCCGGTTCGACGGGCAAGCCCAAGGGCGTGCTCCACACCACCGGCGGCTATGGTGTATGGACCGCGACGACGTTTCACTACATCTTCGACTACCGGCCGGGCGAGGTGTTCTGGTGCACAGCCGATATCGGCTGGGTCACCGGACACTCCTATGTGGTCTACGGCCCGCTGATGAACGCGGCGACCGCGGTGGTGTTCGAAGGCGTGCCCAACTACCCCGATCACGGGCGGTTCTGGGATGTGGTCGACAAGCACAAGGTCAATATCATCTACACCGCGCCGACCGCGATCCGCGCCCTGATGCGCGAGGGCGACCATCATGTGACGAGCCGCAGCCGCGCCTCGCTGCGCCTGCTCGGCTCTGTCGGCGAACCGATCAACCCCGAGGCATGGCGCTGGTATTTCGACGTGGTGGGCGAGGGGCGCTGCCCCGTCATCGACACCTGGTGGCAGACCGAAACCGGCGGCTGCATGATCACCACGCTGCCGGGCGCACACGACATGAAACCGGGCAGCGCAGGGCTCCCGTTCTTTGGTGTGCGGCCCGAACTGGTCGATAACGAAGGCGGGGTGCTGGATGGCGCGGCCGAGGGCAATCTGTGCATCACCCATAGCTGGCCCGGGCAGGCACGCACGGTCTATGGCGATCATGACCGCTTCGTGCAGACCTATTTCAGCACCTATGCGGGCAAGTATTTCACCGGCGACGGCTGCAAGCGCGACGCGGACGGATATTACTGGATCACCGGCCGTGTCGATGACGTGATCAACGTCTCGGGCCACCGCATGGGCACGGCGGAAGTCGAGAGCGCGCTGGTGCTCCACCCCAAGGTCGCAGAGAGCGCGGTGGTCGGTTATCCTCATGATATCAAGGGACAGGGCATCTATTGCTACGTCACGCTCAACGTGGGCGAGGACGGCACCGAGGCTCTGCTGGCCGAATTGAAGGCGCAGGTGCGCAAGGAGATCGGGCCTGTCGCCACGCCCGATATCATCCACTTCACCGACGGGTTGCCTAAGACCCGCTCGGGCAAGATCATGCGCCGCATCCTGCGCAAGATCGCCGAGAACGAGTTCAGTGCGCTGGGTGACACCTCGACGCTTGCCGATCCCTCGTTGGTCGAACGCCTGATCGAGGGGCGGCAGAACCGCTAGGATCTATTGGTCGATATTGCGGCGAAAGGTCTCGGGCAGGAACACGAGGCCCACCACCACGGTCAGCACGCAGACGCCGATGGGATACCACAGGCCGTAGTAGATATCGCCCGTCGCCGCGACCATCGCGAAGGCGGTGGTCGGCAGGAAACCGCCGAACCAGCCATTGCCGATATGATATGGCAGGCTCATCGCGGTGTAGCGGATGCGGGTGGGAAACAGCTCCACCAGCAGCGCGGCAATCGGACCGTAGACCATCGTCACCAGCAGCACGAGATAGGTGAGGATGGCGATCACGACCGGTGTGTTGATCGCCTCCGGATCAGCTGCGGAAGGATAGCCTGCCTTTGCCAGCGCGGCCTTCAAGGCGGTCTGGAAGGCGTTGATGGCGGCCTTGCGGTCATCCCCCGTCAGCTTCGCCGGATCGGGAGCGGTGAAGGTCTCGCCGCCGATCTTCACCTGTGCGATGCTGCCCGCCTGCGCCTCGACATTGGTGTAGCTGATCGCGCCCTTGGCGAGGAACGACTTGGCAATGTCGCAGCTTTTGGCGTCGAATGTGTTCTTGCCGATCGGATCGAACTGCACCGAGCAATCGTCGGAGTTGACGATCACGCTGACCGGCGCGGTCGCCTGCGCCTTGGCGAGCGCCGGGTTGGCGGCCTCGGACAGCAGGTGGAAGGCGGGGAAATAGGTCGCCGCGGCCAGCGCGCAGCCCGCAAGGATGATTTTCTTGCGCCCGATCCGGTCGGACAGCCAGCCGAAGATGATGAAGAAGGGCGTGCCGATGGCGAGTGCTACCGCGATCAGGATATTGGTGGTCGCACCGTCCACCATCAGCATCTTCTCGAGGAAGAACAGCGCGTAGAACTGCCCGGTGTACCACACCACCGCCTGGCCCGCGACCGCGCCCAGCAGCGCGATCAGCGCCCACTTGCCGTTTTCCCAGTTGCCGAAAGCCTCGGAAATCGGCGCTTTGGAATTGCTGCCTTCCTCCTTCATCTTCTGGAAGACCGGGCTCTCCTGCAGCTGCATGCGGATCCACAGCGACACGCCGAGCAGCACCGCCGAGATCAGGAACGGCACGCGCCAGCCCCAGGCCTTGAAGGCCTCCTCGCCGATCATTGTGCGGGTGCCGATCACCACCAGCAGGGCTGCAAACAGGCCCAGGGTCGCTGTGGTCTGGATGAAGCTGGTGTAGAGCCCGCGCCTGTGGTTCGGGGCATGCTCGGCCACGTAGGTCGCCGCGCCGCCATATTCGCCGCCCAGCGCAAGGCCTTGCAGCAGCCGCAACGCGACCAGCATGATCGGGGCCGCCACGCCGATGCTGGCATATGCGGGCAGCAGCCCCACGGTGAAGGTCGCAAAGCCCATCAGGCCCATGGTGACGAGGAAGGTGTATTTGCGCCCGACCAGATCGCCCAGCCGTCCGAACACCAGCGCGCCGAAGGGCCGCACCGCAAAGCCCGCGGCAAACGCTGCGAGCGCGAAGATGAAGCCGGTGGTCTCGTTCACCCCCGAGAAGAACTGCGCCGAGATGATCGTGGCCAGCAGGCCGTAGAGGTAGAAATCATACCATTCGAACACCGTGCCCAGCGACGAGGCCAGAATGACGCGCTTTTCCGTCGCGCTCGCTTCGTGGTGCTTGGGTGGCGCGCCCCCGTCCGTATCGGTCATGATCCCCCTCGTCTGCGATCGTGGCGCTACCATGCCGTTCCTGTGGCGCAAGGCAAGTCACGGGGGCACAGGGCGCAAAAAAGCCGCCGGAGCGCGAACTCCGGCGGCTCTTTCAATCCATGAGACGGGCGTTCAGCCCTCGCGGGTGCCCGACAGCGGCATCGCGCCGAACGCACCAGCGTTGACCGAACCGGTCAGGGTGTCGCCGTCGATGGTCGCTTCGCAATCGAGCGTCATCGGCATGGGGACGGTCATGTTCATCTTCCAGCTGATGGTGTTGCCGCTGACAGTGCCGCCAGCGATGTCCATCGAGCCGAGGCTGCCGACCAGCGAACCGCTGAAGGTGTCGCCATCGGGAACCACGGTGAGGGTGCCGGACTGGTCACCCATCGGGCTCTTCACGATGGTCTTGTAGGTACCTGCAACAGACATAATCCAACTCCTGTGCTTGGTGCGGACCTTTCAGCGACCCGCCCTCCTGATCGCGCTGTTTACACTGATGTCAGCGCGCTTCAACCGGATTTGGTGGTTAAAGCGCGCTGTGCATCCAGTGCCTTACTCGCTCGCCATCTCGCGCACTTCGACCTGCAGGCCGACGGCTTCGAGCTGGCTGGCAACCTTCGAGGCATCGCCGACCACGACCCACACGAACTTGTCGACGTCGATCGTCGCGCGTGCGACGGCATCGAGGCTTTCGGTCGTCTGGGCGCGGTAAAGCGAGGCGAGGGTTTCCTGATAATTGTCGGGACGGCCGAACAGGGCATTGCCCTGGATCGCGCCGAGCACGGCGGGCGAGGTTTCGAACCGGCCCGGCAGCGCGCCGACTTCCGAGGCGATCGAGCGCTGCAGTTCTTCCGTGGTGACGCCCTTCGCGGTCAGGAACTCGCTGGTCTCGCGGATCATTTCCGCCAGCGAATCGCCCGTGCGGTCGGCCTGGACGCCGCCCGAAATGCCGTAGATCACGGCATTTTCGCGGGCCTGGGTGCCGCCGCGCACGCCGTAGCTCCAGCCCTTGGTCTCACGCAGGTTCATGTTGAGACGAGCGAGGAAGTTGCCGCCCAGCGAGTTGTTGGCGCTGTTGAAGGCGATGAAGGCGGGATCGCCGGCATCGAGCGGTGTGACCTGCGCGCCGAAGATGAAGCTCTGCGGCGAATTGGGGCGGTTGACGAGGATGATGCGCTTGCCCTGCGCGGCTGCGGTGGCCTGGAAGCTCTTGGCTCCCTTGGCCGCCTTGGGCGCCTTCCAGTCGCCGAACACGGTATCGAGCGCGGCCACGATCTCGCCCAGCGGACGATCCGAGATGATGAACACCTCGCCATTGTCGGGCCGGATCCAGCTGTCCTTGAAGGCGACCAGATCATCGCGGGTGATCGCGCTGACGCTGGAGACCGTGCTGACCCCGCCATAGGGGCTGCTGGCGCCGAACAGTTCGGGCGTCAGGGTGCGCTGGGCGATCCCCTGGGGCGACTTCATCGCCTGCTTGATGCCGGTGACGGTCTGGGTGCGCACGCGCTCGAGATCGGCCGCATTGAAGGCCGGCTCGCGCACGATCTGGCGCATCAGATCAAGCGACGGAGCAAGGTTGGCGCTCAGTGCCGAAAGGGTGAAGGTCGAGCGATCATCGCCGCTGCCCGTCGAGATCGACGCGCCCAGACGCTCGCTCGCTTCGGCGATGTCCTGCCCGGAAAGCTTGGCAGTGCCTTCATCGAACAGAGACATCGTCAGGCCTTCAAGACCGCGCTTGGCGACCGGATCGGACGCGCTGCCGGCATTGAAGGACATCGAGACATAGGTCGCCGGAACCGCGGTGCGGCGGGCATAGGTGACCTTCATCCCGTTCTTGAGCGTGGCCCGCTCCAGATCGGGGAAGTCGAGTTCGGCCACCGTGTCGATCGCGGGCTTGGGGCGCTCGACAGTGACCGTCAGCGTTTCGGCGCTGCGATCGCGTTCCGAGGCGTTGGCCGCACCGCCGACCGAGGCGGCTTCCTCGTAGGAGGCATCGCGCGGGCCGGGTTCGAGCACCAGCGTCATGGCCGGCTTCGTCATCCACTTGGCCATCGCCGCCTTGACTTCGGCCGGGGTGACCTTGGCGAGGCGTTCAAGCTGGGTCGCGTAGAACGAGGCGTCGCCCGCCAGCACCTCGCCATTGGCAAGGGTAACCGCCTTGCCGCCGAAACCGCCGACCTGTTCGAGGCCGCGGATCGTCGAGGCAAGGTTGCTGGTCGCCGCACGGCGCACTTCGTCCTCGGTCGGGCCTTCGGCGATGAACTGCTTGACCAGCGCATCAAGCCGGGCTTCGACCACGGCCAGATCCACGCCGGGCTTGACCGTCGCACCGACGCTGAGCACGCCCACGCGCTGGAATTCGAAATTGCCGGCCGACACGCCCACAGCGAGCTGTTCGTCGCGCACCAGCACTTCATCGAGGCGGCTGGAGGCGAGACCGCCGAGGATCTCTGCGCCCACCGTCAGAGCGGTCAGATCGGCGCTGGTGATGCCCGGGGCGGGCCAGTAACGGGTGACGCTTGTGGCGGCGACCTGATCCTTCATCACCACGCGCACGTCCTGCGCGAGGGTCGGCACGTCGGCTGCGGCCGGGGTATTGACCGGACCACGCTTGATGGCGCCGAAATACTTCTCGACCATCGGGCGGGCCTCGGCGGCGGAAATGTCACCGGCCAGCACCAGCGTGGCGTTGTTCGGGCCATACTTGTCGGTGAACCACTTGCGCACGTCGTCCATCGATGCCGCATCGAGATCGGCCATCGAGCCGATCACGTTGTGGCTATAGGGGTGGCCTTTGGGGAACAGGGTCTTGAGGATTTCGTAGAAAACGAGACCGCCGGGCTGGTTGTCGCCCTGGCGCTTTTCGTTCTGCACCACGCCGCGCTGGTTATCGAGCTTCTCCTGGGTCACGGCGCCGAGCAGGTAGCCCATGCGGTCGCTCTCAAGCCACAGAGCGCGTTCCAGAGCAGGGCGCGGAACGGTCTGGAAATAGTTGGTGCGGTCGAAATTGGTGGTGCCGTTGTAATCGGTGGCGCCCATTTCCGCGAGATACTGGAAGTAGTCCTGCGGCGCATTTTCCGAACCGTTGAACATCAGGTGCTCGAACAGGTGGGCAAAGCCGGTCTTGCCCTTGGGCTCGTCCTTCGAGCCGACATTGTACCACACGGCCACGCCGACGACGGGCGCCTTGCGGTCTTCGTGGACGATCACGGTCAGGCCGTTTTCGAGCTGGAATTCGGTGTAGGGGATCCCGACCTGCGCGACCAGCGAGGGCAGGTCGGCGGTCGCTGCGGGCGCGGCTGCGGCGTGATTGTCTGCCAGCGCCGGGGTCATGGGTGCGGCCAGCGCGAGGGCAAGCGCCGAAAGGCTCGCGGCAGCAAAACGATAGGTCATCAATGATCTCCGGTCAGGGGATGGGGGATGGAAAAAGAAAAGGTTGCTCAGCGGGCGTTGGTCACAGTGACGGTTTTGCTGGCATTCGCCAGCACATCATCGCGCCAGAAATGCACCGGCTTCAGCTTGTGTTCGACGAACAGCCGCATCTGGTCGTTGTAATGCGGGCTGTCCGGCCGGGTGCTGGCCGAGCCGAAGGGCTGTACCGAGCGCGAGAACACCGGCTTGCCTGGCTGCCATTCGACCCACTGGATGAAGCTGTCGCCATGCTTGAGGCTGAGGCGGCCGTCATCGTCGACATCCCAGGTGGTCGAGGCGCGCAGCGTGTCCGAGCCGCCGTCCAGCGGCAGATCGAGCCCGCCCTGCCGTAGCCGCAGCAGTTCACCCATCGGCGGATCGAGCCGGCCGAAATGGGTCATCAGATGATCGCGCGCCGCGGCCAGCTTTTCGGCGACATCGGGGAAGGGCTTGTTGCCGTAATCGGCCGACATGAAGTCGCGGATGATCAGCAGCGCGATGGCATCGGCCTTGCCCTTGCCGTCAGCGTTGAAATCCCAGCTTGCGAGGAGATCGCGTGCTTCGGCAAGTTCGCCCTCGGCAGGGAGCTTGTCGAGCGCATCGAACAGCCGGGCGACATAGCCTTCACGCTCGTAGCCGGTGTCATACTTGATCGCCTCAAGAGCCTTGCGGTCAAGCACGGCCGCCGCGCTCAGCAGCTTGTAGGCGCGCCACGAGCGGTTGGTCTGCTTGAGTTCGATCCCCATGATCGGCGCAAACGCATCAGGCGCCAAATCGCTCCCGGCCCCTGCTGCGGTGAAGGGCGCGTTGTTCGAATTGTAGAGCCAGCCCGAGGCGGGGTTCGTAATCTTGGGCAGGGCGGCATAATCGACCGCACCGTTCCAGATCAGGTCCGAGCGGTTGCCCGGCAGGACAGAACGCCAGTCGGCCTTCGCGCCCTCGGGCCGCGCCGGGATCGCGGCGTTGTAGACGTAGGCGATGTTGCCGGCGGCATCGGCGTAGATGAAGTTGGTGGACGGGATCGCCAGTCGCGCGATTTGCCCCTCCCACTCCGCGAACGACTTGGCCTTGTTGAGCCGGTAATAGGCATCGAGCTGCTCGAGCCTGCCGATCCCGCCATAGCGCACCGCAAAGGCGCCCTTGTCGTTGCGGATCACCGGTCCGTGGACCGAGCGCAGAACCTCGCGTCGGATCGGCACCACCACTGGGCCGACCTTGACCGGCAGGGTCACCCACCGGCTTTCCAGATCGCGCCATTCGCCGTCGAGCCTGTAGCGCATGCCGGTCTCGTCGAGTTCCAGCTGGTAGATGTCGATCATGTCGGGGGTGTTGACCGTGTTGGTCCACCCCAGCGTCTCGTTATGGCCGAGGAAGGGGAAGGGCGATCCCGGAAAGTTCGCGCCCGCGAAATGCCAGCCTTCGCCGCTTTCGACCACCAGCTCATACCACGCCACCCCGCCGCGCAGCGGCTGGTGCGAATTGGAGATGAGGGTGGTCGGCCCGCCCGACTTTTCGGGTGCGACGGCAAAGGCATTGGAGCCAAGATGTTCGGCATCCTCGCCGAGCGGCAGCACCAGGTTGTGCGCTTGCTTGGCAGCGGTGGGGGCGGCTTCGGCCGGCGGAGCACTTTCCAGCGGCGGGCGCGGGAAGCCGGGCATGTCGGGGCCATGTTCACGGCGCAGATCATCGCCCGAGACAAGCGGGCCGATCACGCTGTCGAGCCCGAAGAAGAACGGCTGGCGCAGCGCGAAGCCGGCAGCGACATCCATCCCGCTGACGGGGAAGAGATTGGCGAGCTTCACTTCGCCCGGATGCTGCTGCGCATAGTGATTGAGGCCTGCAGCATAGGCCTCGAAGAGTTCACGGGTGTCGGCGGGAAGCTTGGGATATTCCCGCTCCGCCGTGCCGCGCGCGTCGATCAGATGGTAGACATAATCGACCTTGGCGCCGTCCTCGCCCGCAATCGCGCCATAGCGCCCGCGGCTCATCGCGATCACATCCTGAAGCGTGAAGAAATCATCTTGCGAGTGGGCCATGGCGACGCCGAAGGCTGCGTCGGCATCGGTCTTGCCGTAGATATGGGGCACGCCGAATTTGTCGCGGATGATCTCGGCCTTGTAGACGCGGGTAGCCGGCGGCGTGGCGGCGCTGGCAAAATGCGGTTCCCAGGTGGCCAGCACGGCGAACGCCAGAACGCAAACCGCCACCAGCACAATTGCGCCGCGCTTCAACCACTTCATGGTGTTTTTCTCCCCTGCGCCATGGGCGCAGCGCTTCATTGCGCGGCGCGTGCTCAAGGTCAAGCGAGGGGGGGGCTCTTGTCTTGCGTCAATGACGAACCCACCTACTCGGGTAATACACCTGCATGCGGCTTTTTTCGGGGTCGCGTCTTGTGTTGCTAAAGTGCAACACTATTTGGATGGCACAACCTTTGGAGGGGTTTGACGATCATGAATCTCGAAAAGTTCACGGACCGGGCAAAGGGCTTCCTGCAAGCCGCACAGACCGTCGCGATCCGCGTGAACCACCAGCGCATCACGCCGCTGCACATCCTCAAGGCGCTGCTCGAAGATAGCGAGGGCATGGCCGCCGGCCTGCTCCAGCGCGCGGGCGGCACGCCGGCGCTGGCGGTGGCGGCGGTCGATGCGGGGCTTGCCAAGATCCCGGCTGTCACCGGCAGCGGCGCGCAGGCCACTCCGGGTCTCGACAATGACGCGGTGCGGGTGCTCGATTCCGCCGAACAGCTGGCCGAGAAGGCGGGCGACAGCTTCGTCACGGTCGAGCGGTTGCTGACCGCGCTGGCCGTGTCGCAGACCGCTGCGGGCGAGGCGTTGAAGGGCGCAGGGATCACTCCTCAGGCGCTGAATGCCGCAATCGAGCAACTGCGCGGCGGCAAGCGCGCGGATAGCGCGGGGGCCGAGAGCACCTATGACGCGATGGAGAAGTTCGCCCGCGATCTCACCAAGGCCGCGCGCGAGGGCAAGCTTGATCCGGTGATCGGCCGCGACGAGGAAATCCGCCGCACGATCCAGATCCTCGCCCGTCGCACCAAGAACAACCCCGCCCTGATCGGCGAGCCCGGCACCGGCAAGACCGCGATTGCCGAGGGCCTTGCGCTGCGCATCGCCAATGGCGACGTGCCCGACAGCCTCAAGGGTCGCACGCTCATGAGCCTCGACATGGGCGCGCTGATTGCGGGTGCGAAGTATCGCGGCGAGTTCGAAGAGCGGCTCAAGAGCGTGCTCGACGAGGTCAAGCATGCCGAGGGCAACATCATCCTGTTCATCGACGAGATGCACACCCTGATCGGGGCGGGCGCTTCGGAGGGCTCGATGGATGCCTCGAACCTCTTGAAGCCGGCCCTCTCGCGCGGCGAGCTCCACTGCATCGGCGCGACCACGCTCGACGAATACCAGAAGTACGTCGAGAAGGACCCCGCGCTCCAGCGCCGCTTCCAGCCGGTGTTTATCGCCGAGCCGACGGTCGAGGACACGATCTCGATCCTGCGCGGCATCAAGGACAAGTACGAGCTGCACCACGGCGTGCGCATCACCGATGGCGCGATCGTGGCCGCGGCCAAGCTGTCGGATCGCTACATTTCGAACCGCTTCCTGCCCGACAAGGCGATCGACCTGATGGACGAAGCCGCGAGCCGCATCCGCATGGAGGTGGAGAGCAAGCCCGAGGAGATCGAGGCGCTCGACCGGCGGATCATCCAGTTGAAGATCGAGGAACAGGCGCTCCAGAAGGAGACCGACCAGAATTCCAAGGACCGCCTTGTCGCCCTGCGCGGGGAGCTGGCGAACCTCGAACAGCAATCGGCCGAGCTCACCACCCGCTGGCAGAACGAGCGCGACAAGATCGAGGCCGAGGGCAAGATCAAGGAACAGCTCGATGGCGCGCGGCTGGAGCTGGAACAGGCCCAGCGCGAAGGCGATCTGGCGAAGGCCGGCGAGCTGTCCTACGGCACCATCCCGGCGCTTGAGAAGCAGCTGGCCGAAGCCCAGGGCCAGGCCGCCAACGCCCTGCTGCGCGAGGAGGTGACCGAGGAGGACATCGCCGGCGTCGTCAGCCGCTGGACGGGCGTGCCGGTCGACAAGATGATGGAAGGTGAGCGCGAGAAGCTGCTGCAGATGGAGCAGATCCTCGGCGGCCGCGTGATCGGTCAGTCCCAGGCGATCGAGGCGGTCTCCAAGGCCGTGCGCCGCGCGCGGGCGGGCTTGCAGGATCCGGGCCGTCCGCTCGGCTCCTTCCTGTTCCTCGGCCCCACGGGTGTCGGCAAGACCGAGCTGACCAAGGCGCTCGCCGGGTTCCTGTTCGATGATGACAGCGCAATGGTGCGCATCGACATGAGCGAGTTCATGGAGAAGCACGCCGTCGCCCGCCTGATCGGGGCGCCTCCGGGCTATGTCGGCTATGAAGAGGGCGGGGTGCTGACCGAGGCCGTGCGCCGCCGTCCCTATCAGGTGGTGCTGTTCGACGAGGTCGAGAAAGCGCACTCCGATGTGTTCAACGTGCTCCTTCAGGTGCTCGATGATGGCCGATTGACCGACGGGCAGGGCCGGGTGGTGGATTTCAGCAACACGCTGATCATCCTCACCAGCAACCTGGGCAGCCAGTATCTCGCCAACCTGCCTGACGGAGCCGAGGTCGCGAGCGTCGAGAAGGACGTGATGGACGTGGTGCGCGGGCATTTCCGGCCCGAGTTCCTCAACCGCCTCGACGAGATCATCCTGTTCCATCGCCTCGGGCAGGAACACATGGCGCCGATCGTCGAAATCCAGGTCAAGCGGGTGCAGAAGCTGCTCGCCGATCGCAAGATCACGATCGATCTCAGCGATGCCGCGCTGCGCTGGCTCGGAAGGGTGGGCTATGATCCGGTCTATGGCGCACGGCCGCTGAAACGCGCGGTGCAGCGCTATCTGCAGGATCCGCTTGCCGAGATGCTGCTGGAGGGCAAGCTGCCCGACGGCTCGACCTTGGCGATCGATGAAGGTGACGGCGCGTTGGCCATGGTGATTCGCTGAGCCGCGCGCCGCCCCTTGCGGTTCGCAACAAAGTGACAAGATAACATCCTAATCGGGATGGAGGGCGGTTTGTTGCGTGCAGGCCGCCCTTCGTTTTAACAATCGCAAAGCCACATTCTAACAAAGTTTCGGGCCAACCCCCGCGCGCGCCCTGAATGTGGGATTAACGCAACACCCACCGGAAAAGTTGGAGGTCGCGGCGCAGCGCTTTGACATCAAACCTTCGCTATTGCACAAATCCCCCACTGCGGGGGCAGACTTGGACAATCTGAATGCGTGAGCCTGTCACATGGGGCAATTATGTGACGTTCGCGCCAGATTGTCGTTCTGTCTCCGGTTAGGGCAACTGGAGTGATCATGAAGAAATTTCAGAGCAATTCGCTGAAGACGCTGGCCTTCTCGGCCTCGGCTATCGCCTTTGTTGTGGCTGGCCCGGTGTGGGCGCAGGACGCCGAGGAGCAGCCGGAAGAGGAAGAAAAGGTCGAAGTCGCGACTGACGCCTCGGGCCGTTCGGACGCGAAGCAGGGCAACATCACGGTTACCGGTTCGCGTATCGTCCGCGACACCTACAGCTCGATCTCGCCGCTTCAGGTGCTCTCGACCGAAAACCAGCAGGCCGTCGGCGCGTTTGACCCGGCGCAGATCCTGCAGCGTTCGGAAGCCGCCTCCGGCACCCAGATCGATGCGACCTTCCAGGGCTTCGTGCTCAACAACGGCCCGGGTTCGCAGACCATCAACCTGCGCGGCGTTGGTGCCAACCGTACGCTGGTGCTCGCCAACGGCCGTCGTATCGCACCGGCCGGTGTGGAAGGCGCGCCGACCAGCGTGTCGATCAACCTCATCCCGGCCACGATCGTTGACCGTTACGACATCCTCACCGACGGTGCTTCGTCGGTCTATGGTTCGGACGCGGTCGCGGGCGTGATCAACGTCATCCTGCGCAAGGACTTCGATGGCCTCGAAATCCAGGCCAACGGCGACATCAACCCGCAGGGCGAAGGCGAAGACTACTCGGTCAGCGCTGCCTGGGGCTTCAACACCGACCGTGCCGTGTTCGGTATCGCTGCCGAATACCGCAAGCGTGAAGAGTGGAAGGCGCGTGACCGTGACTTCCTCGCCGGTTGCAGCACCAACCTCGAAGAAGATGCCGAAGGCAACATCTACCGCCTCGGCATCTCGGACAACCAGCTGATCCGTTCGCGCACCAACAACCGCGTTGGCGCTTCGGAAAGCGATTGCACCGTTTCGGGTATCTCGGGCCGCGTCTTCCTGCCTTCGGCACGTGCGGGTTCGGTCTACTTCCCGGCCAACGGCAACATCCGCAACTTCCCGAATGATCCGATCACCGGCCGTCCGTTCAACTTCGGTGACAACGCCAACGCCTTCGGTGTCGATCTCGACGTCAACAACGACGGCATCAACGATGTCGACTTCCAGAACGTCAACATCAACGGCAGCGTCGAGGAACAGAACCGCACGATCGTTTCGGGTGAAGACCTGATCAACGTGTTCGCCTACGGGGAATACACCTTCCCGGGCGAAGCGAACATCACGCCCTTCTTCGAAGCGCAGTACACCCGTTCGGAAATCAAGAACACCGGCGCGGGCAACCCGCAGCTGTTCCCGTTCGTTCCGGCGGCCAACCGTTTCAACCCCTGTAACTTTGTCACCAACCCCAACGGCGTCGACTGCCGTTCGGTCGACAACGCGATCAACGGGCTGACCAACGGTGTTGCGCCCGCTCTCTCGACCGGCCTGCGCTTCGCGGTGCAGCCGATCGTGTCGATCGTGGGTGACCGCAACAACTTCGAAGTGACGCAGGAGCAGATGCGCGGCGTCCTCGGTGTGCGCGGCGACCTGCCCTTTATCGGTTCGAGCTGGACCTTCGAAGTGGCCGGCAGCTACTCGCGTTCGGAAGGCAAGTCCTCGCGTCTGGGGATCCGTGAAGACCGTCTCGCGCTCGCCATGGGTCTCGACCCGACGGCCGATTACAACGGCGACGGCATCTTCGATAACGACCGTGACGGCATCGCCGACGACTACAACAACGGCCTTCAGGTCGGCATCGGCAACCCGCTCTACATCGGCGAGTGTAATGCTGCCGGTCTGCGCAACCCCGGTCTGGCCGCGCCCGACCTCGTTGCCGGCTGCGTCCCCGTGAACCTGTTCGCACCGAGCGTGCTGACCGGCGCCGTGGGCGACTTCGCCACCCAGGCCGAACGCGATTACCTGTTCGGTTCGCGCGACTTCAACACCATCTACGAACAGACCCTGCTGTCGGCATACGTTACCGGCGACCTGTTCGAACTCCCCGCCGGCCCGGTCGGCGTGGTGCTCGGTGGTGAATGGCGCGAGGACAAGATCGACTCGCAGCCCAGCTTCGTGGCTTCGAACGGTCTGTTCTGGGGCTTCTTCGCTGACGGCGGCGCCAACGGTTCCAAGTGGATCCGTGAACTCTTCGGCGAAATCGACCTCCCGCTCATGGCGGGCAAGCCGATGGTCGAAGAACTGACCGTCAACGTCTCGGGCCGTATCACCGACGAAGAGTTCTACGGCACCAACGGCACCTTCGCCCTGAAGGGTGGCTGGCGTCCGGTGGCTCCGCTGCTGTTCAAGTTCAGCTACGGCACCTCGTTCCGTGCGCCGAACCTGCGCGAGAATTTCCTGCGTGCACAGTCGGGCTTCACCCAGCTTTCGGACCCCTGTGCGGTTCCGACGGCTGCCTTCGTGAACTTTGCCTACCGTCCCGAGCTCGACACGCGCGAGCCGTTCATTCTCGCCAACTGCCGCCGTGAAGGTCGTGACCCGACCCGCGTCGGTATCGATGGCCAGAACCTGAACACGCAGCAGCTCGTCAGCGCGGAAATCACCCAGGGCGGTTCGCTCGACATCCGCGCGGAAACCTCGCGTTCGATCACCACCGGTTTCGCATTCGAAGAAGATTGGGCGAGCGGCTTCCGCTTCGCGTTCAACTTCAACTACTACGACATCAAGGTGAAGGGCGCGATCGTCGAGCCGGGCGGTGCGTTCATCGTGGCTGACTGCTACCTGCGCGATGACACGGCCCGCAGCGAGTTCTGCGACCGTATCGACGTCAACAACACGGATCGCCAGCTGATCCGCGGTGTGCGCGCCGGCTTCCTCAACCGCGACGTTGAAGCGGTTCGCGGGATCGATCTGAACACGACCTTCGGCTATCCGCTGCAGATCGGTGAGGAAACCTTCGATCTGTCGCTCAACCTGGTGGCCAACAAGCTGCTCGAGCGTTCGAACATCCAGCGCACCGGTGTCAGCACCTTTGTGGAAACGGACTTCACCGACCGTTTCGGCTTCCCCGACTGGACCGGCCGCGCCACCTTCGGCGCGCGCTGGGAAGACTTCCTGTTCACCTACCAGATCCGTTACATCGACGCGATCGGCAACTCCCTGAACGGCGTGGGCTGGCGTGATCGTGTCACCTTTGGTGACGCGTTCAACCGCGGGCCTGAAGGCGGCGTTGCGGCCTTCTCCCCGACCTGCCTTGGTCGCGGTTCGGCCAACGGTGTTGTGGCTGGTGACGGGCTGTTCTGTCGCCCGGTCGGCACCGCGCCCGAGTACTTCGAGCACACCACCTCGGTGCGCTGGGACAACGGCGACCTGCGTTTGATCGCCGGTATCCGCAACCTCTTCGACACGGCTCCGCCGCTGGTGTCGCCGCGTTCCGGCGTCCTCCAGATCGCGAACACGCCGATCGGTAACGGTTACGACCTCGAAGGCCGTGAATTCTTCGCTCAGCTGCTCTACCGCTTCTGATCGCAGAATGAACTGACCGTTCAAAATGAAGCGGCCTCTCGGTACTTGCCGAGGGGCCGCTTTTTTGTTGAAATACGAAGGTGTCTGCCGCTTTGCAGCTGCGCCGATCCGGCCCGCGTCTTAGTCTGACATTGACCATGGAAGATGTGATCCCATGAAACTTCTCAAAGCCCCCCTCATGGCCGCAATGGCCGGCGTTTCGGTTATCGGCCTTTCTCTCGTCGGCGGCGCCGATACGCAGGCGCAATCGACTGCCAGCGTTCCGGTCGACGTCTGGGCGCTGCGCGATGTCGTCAACGCCGTGCAGATCTCGCCTGATGGCAAGCACCTGCTGGTCCACAAGGTGGAAAGCAGGGACGGTCAGTACCTGCTCGAGATCTACAAGACCGACGATCTGTCAAAGCCCTTCCGCCGCCTCAACGCCGATCCGATGGAGATCCTGAGCGCGCAATGGGTCAGCAATGAATTCATTTTCGGCTCGGCCTGGCAGGTCAAGCGTTCGACGGTGAAGGGGCCGGAAGAGGATGTGCGCGACTATCTCGCCTATTCCTACAGCCTCGCGGAGAACAAGTTCAGCCGTGTCGACGGCAATTTCGGCATCGTCAACACGCTCCCCAATGATCCCGATCACGTGCTGATCAGCACCGGTTCGGCGGTGTCCGATCCGACCGGCGTCGATCCGCTGGCCGCGTTCCGTCCGCGCTCCTACTACAAGTTCAACCTCAAGACCGGCACGCGCGAACTGGTGTTGCGCACGGGCGGCAAGATCCGCAGCGTTTCGACGTGGGATAACAACGGCAACCCGCGCTTCGCCGTTTCGCCCGACACGGCGGCCGGCAAGTACATCTACTACTACCGCAAGCCCGGAGACAGCGACTGGACCAAGTTCCAGGAGCTCGACATCGAGGATCCCAAGAACACCTATCGCGTGCTCAGCGGGTTCCACGGGGTCGTCGGCTTCGATCCCGACAATCCCAACCTCGGCTATCTGATCGACAATCCCAATGGCGAGGACAAGGCCGGGCTCTACGAGTTCGACTTCACCACGGGGCAGATCGGCAAGAAGCTGTTCCAGGCCGAAGATGCCGACGTGACGGGAGTGCAGTTCCACTCGATCCCCGGCAACGAGAAGCTCGTCGCCGCCCGCTATCCCGGCGCGCGGATGGAGCGGTTCTGGTTCGACGAAGAGGAAAAGGCGCTCCATGAAGCGCTCGAAAAGCAAATCCCCTATGCCTGGCAGTATCGCATCGCCAGCCGTTCGCTCGACGGACAGACCATGGTCGTCACCAACTCCGGACCGCACGATCCGGGCTCGTTCTGGCTGGTGAAGGATGGCCGTCTCGCCAAGCTCGGCAGCCGCAACCCGCTGGTCAATCCCGAGCAGCTCGCAGATGTGAAGTACATCCGCTACAAGGCGCGCGACGGGATGATCATTCCCGGCTACGTCACCATGCCCAAGGGCAAGGGGCCATTCCCGCTGATTGTCCAGCACAATGGCGGCCCGGCCGTGAATGGCATGGTCAGCTATGACGAATGGGGCCAGATGCTGGCCAATGCCGGCTACATGGTGTTCCACCCCGAAAACCGCATCTCGACCGGCTGGGGCCAGAAGCATTTCGATGCCGGCTACATGCAGCACGGGCTGGCAATGCAGGACGACAAGGATGACGGGGTCAAGTACCTGATCGAACAGGGGCTTGCCGATCCCAACCGGGTGGCCTTCTTCGGCTGGTCCTATGGCGGCTACTCCGCGCTGGTGTCACTGAGCCGCGACGAGCAGCTCTACCAGTGCGCGATTGCCGGCGCTGCCGTCGCCGACGCCGAGAAGCAGTATCTCGGCCGGCGTGACCCGACTCTCAAGACGCTCGACGAATGGAACCGCCATCGCGGCGGCACCACCGTCAACCCGATCAGTGAAGTGGCCAAGGTCAACATCCCGTTGCTGATGATCCATGGCGATGTCGATCGGCGCGTGATGTACTACCACCTGAAGGACTACCAGAAGGCTTTCGAGGCCGCAGGCAAGACGGGCGAATTCATCACGTTGAAGGGGGCGGACCACTTCTACAACACGCTGATGTTCACCCACCAGCAGCAGCTCTACACGAAGATGCTCGACTACCTCGCCAATGATTGCGGTCCGGGCGGACTGTAACCGCGCCGGATGAGGGCATGAAAAAAGGGGCTCGGCCGCGAGGCCGGGCCCCTTCGCTTTGCGCCACAGCGCCTGAGCCTATTCGACGCGGCGTCCCTTGACCCCGATCGCGCCGTTGATGCGAATGAAATAGTAGCCGAGCGAGGCCTTCTTGAAGACTACCTTGTCGCCCGATTTGATCGGCGGGATCTTGCGTGGGGGATTGTTGATCTCCCACACCGCGCCTTCCACCGTGGTGAAGCGCCATGTGCTCTGCCCGCTCTGGCGACCGCTGGAGATGGTGGTCTCGAACAGGTCAGTGAGCTCTTCCTCGTCCTTGCCGTCGCCTCTCAGGATCGCGATGTCGGGCATGGTGATGCCGAACAGCTGGCGGCGGGTCTTGCGCACCTCCTCGCGGCTGACGACTTTCACATCGCCCGCATCGCTGGCCGAGACGATCGCGCCGACCTTGGCGTCATAGCAGGCGAGCCGCTCGGCCTCGTCGGTGATCGCACGGCAGGCCTTGAGCTGGGCGAGATAATCGGCGTCCTGCGCGGCAGCGGGAACGGGCGCGGCGAGGGTCAGCAGCCCCGCAGCTCCGGCGGTGCACAGCGCCGTCAGGCGGATGGTCGGCCTCAGTCTCGTCATCATGTCCTCTCCCTTGCTGCGCACCGCCGAAAGACGGATTTGCGCGCCTGCATTACGCCCTTGCGCAGCATTATTGCCAAACGGGGACGAGATAAAGCCGCACTGAAATCAGAGTGTCGCCAGAATGCAACAGTTCCTTCGCATCTCGAAACGCGTCGCATCGGCATGATTGCGATGAATGCATCGAATGACCTAGAGGAGCGCCATCCGGGCATCCGCCCGTGACTTTGGATAGCGTGCGCCGGATCTTTCGGCGTGCGTGCATCAAGGGGACAAAAATGACTCGTTTCAACAAGGCTTCGCTCCTCGCGGGCACGATCATGGCCGGTGCCATGTTCTCCGCGCCTGCCTATGCGCAGGACGCCGATGTGACCACCGCTGAACAGCCGGCTGAAGAGCAGGCGATCCTGGTCACCGGTTCGCGCATTCAGCGCACCGATCTCAACTCGACCAGCCCGGTCGCAGTCGTTTCGCCCGAAGAGTTCCGTCTGACCGGTGCGGTCAACGTCGAGCAGGTGCTGAACACGCTGCCGCAAATCCTTCCCGGTGTGACCGGCTTCTCGAACAACCCCGGCAACGGCGCCGTTACGCTGAACCTGCGTAACCTCGCTGCCACCCGCACCCTGGTGCTGGTCAACGGCCGCCGCTGGATGTTCTACGATACCAACCAGATCGTCGACCTCAACACCATCCCGCAGTTCCTGCTGGGCGGCGTTGAAGTGGTGACCGGCGGCGCCTCGGCCGTTTACGGTTCGGACGCTGTTGCCGGCGTCGTCAACTTCAAGCTGCGTGACATCGAAGGTCTCGAGCTCGGCGGCAGCTACTCGCTGACCGGCCGCGGCGATGCGGGCCGTTACCAGTTCAACGCTGCCATCGGTTCGTCGTTCGACGACGGCCGCGGCGCGGTGACGATGTTCGCCAACTACACCCGTCGTGAGGCGGTGTTCCAGGACGCGCGTGAATTCTCCGAGCGTGCAGGCGGCGACGGCTGTATCGTTCCGGGCAGCACCGGCCGCGGTGACATCGGTAGGCCGAACCCGACCGGCATCTCTGCTGCAACCTGCCTTGCACGCGCTGGTGAACTCGGCTTCATTCCGCAGGGTTCGGCGACCACGCCGACTGGCACCTTCACCGCAGGCGGCACCAGCTACATCTTCAACCCGAACGGTGGCGGTTCGCGGACCTTCCAGGATCCGGCTGACCTCTACAACTTCGCGCCGGACAACTACCTGCAGCTGCCGCAAGAGCGTTACCTGATCGGTGCCTATGGCCACTACGAGTTCTCCGATGGCATCGAAGCCTATTCGGAACTGTCGTTCGTGCGCAACAACGTCAGCCAGGAACTCGCGCCGACCCCGGCCGGGATTTCGGCTCCGCTGTTCGTCAACAGCCCGTTCTTCAATGATCAGACCCGCGCGCTGCTTAACCTGAACCCGGTGAGCACCACCGCTGGCCCGACCCTCGGGAACGCGCTGTACCGGCAGACTTCGGTCAGCTTCCGCTTCAACGACATCGGTTCGCGTAACTCGGAATTCAGCCGTGAGGCGTTCCGCGTGCTCGGCGGTGTCCGTGGCAGCATCACCGACAACATCAACTTCGATGCGTTCTACTCGTACTCGCGCACGACCAACACCAACATCCAGAAGGGCAACATCTCGTCCAGCCGTTTCCGTAACGCGCTGACCGTGGAATTCGTGCCCGGCAGCACCACCGAGATTCGCTGCCAGGATGCGGCGGCCCGTGCGGCCGGCTGTGTGCCGCTGAACATCTTCGGTAATGGTCTCGCCAGCCGGGCGGCGCTCAACTACCTCGCCATCCAGGCGACCAACATCACCACCTCGGAACTGAAGAACGCCGTGGCCTCGGTCAACGGTACCCTCTTCAACCTCGGCTTCGGTGCGGATGATGTCGGCTTCGCGGCCGGTGTCGAATACCGCAGCATGGGTTCGGAATTCATTCCCGACACCTTCCTGGCCTCGGGCGACGTGCTCGGCTTCAACGCCGGCCTGCCGACCACTGGTGGCTACAACGTGAAGGAAGTCTTCGGCGAAGTCCGCGTTCCGATCGTCGAGGATGGCTTCATCCACGCGCTCGAAGTCAACGGTGCGTTCCGTTATTCGGACTACTCGCTGGATCGCGTCGGCGGCAACTGGACCTACAACTTCGGCGGCGAATTCGCTCCGATCGAGGACATCCGCTTCCGCGGCCAGTACTCGCGTGCGGTTCGCGCTCCGAACGTGCAGGATCTGTTCGGCGGCGCCTCGACCGGCTTCCCGGGCGCGATCGATCCCTGTTCGGATCGTGGTCCGGCGTCGGATCGTACCGATGCTCTGCGTGCCTTCTGTATCGCTTCGGGCGTGCCGGCTGCGGCCGTTTTCACCCGCGGTGTGCAGCCGAACGCGCAGATCCAGGCCGACTTCGGCGGTAACCCGAACGTGGGCGAGGAAACCTCCGACACCTTCACCGTCGGTGCTGTCATCCGTCCGCGCTTCATTCCGCGTCTGAACGTCACGGTCGACTACTTCAACATCAAGGTTGAAGACACCATCGGCACTCGTCTGGGCGGGATGAACACCGCGCTTTCGATCTGCTTCAACACCGTGCGCAACGCTGCCGATCCGTCGTGCCAGATCTTCGCTGGCCGTCGTAACCCGACCACCGGTGCTCTGGGTCTGACCGTCGGTGGTCAGAACGCCTCGTTCGTGCAGGACAACGTGGGCAAGCTCGAAACCAGCGGTATCGACTTCCAGGTCGACTACACCCTGCCGCTGTTCAACGGCGAACTCGGCCTGTTCTACCTCGGCACCTACCTCGACAAGTTCCGCAACACCCCGGTGGCTGTGCTGCCGCTGCGCGAGAACATCACCGAAGGCACCTTCGGCCTCCCCGAGTACCGTCACAACATGCGTGTGACCTACACCCAGGGTCCGGCTCTGGTGTCGCTGCGTTGGCGCTACGAAGGTGCTACCGAAGACTTCCGCGTGCGGAACACCTTCGACGGCAACAACCGCGTGCCGAACGCTGCTCTGCCGCGTCCGAACATCAGCGCTTGGAACTACATCGATCTCGCTGTCGGCTTCGACATAGACGAGCGCATGACCATCAACGCTGGTGTGAACAACGTGTTCGACAAGCAGCCGCCGGTTCTCGGTTCGGCTGCCGAGCAGGCCAACACTCTGCCGAGCTTCTTCGACGTGCTCGGCCGCGACTTCTTCATGGGCGTGAACTTCCGGTTCTAATCCCTGCGGAAACGCGAAACGCAAAAGAAGGGCGGTGGACCGGAAGGTCCGCCGCCTTTTCTTTTGCCTGCAAGAAGTCGCAGCCGGGGCGAGGGCGCGTCCGACCTCGGGTTCGGTCTCAGATGTCGAGAGTGATGTCGTAGGCCACGGTCATGCGTGTGCCGCGATGGATCGGGCGGGTGCCATGGTACAGGGTGCTCGGGAACAGCGCGAGCGTCCCCTCGGCAGGCTTGATCGCATGGAGCGGGCCAAGCCCTTCAGCGAGGCCCGGCGGCGGATTACCGAGTTCAAGCCAGCCCGGCCCGCCCGGCGCATCGACTTCGTCCGGCACCAACCAGTAACTTGCCGAGGACAGCACCCCGCGTGGATGGATATGCGCGGCGTGGTGGCCCTGTCCCTCAAGCCGGATCGACCAGCTGCCAGTAATCGCCCAGCGCGCATCGCGGTGCGCCAGCAGCGGGTGACGGGGGTCAGCCTTGGGCAGGCCAGAGCGGTAGTCCTCCATCGCGGCAAAGAGCGCCGCCTCCAGCCGCGCCAGCTCCGGCTCCGCCCGGGCAAACAGCGCGCCCTTGGTCTGCGAGCCATCCTTGACCGACTGCCCGATCGGCATGGCCGAGTGGCGGTGAAGCTGATCGAGCAGCGCGGTGGTTTCGCTGCGTTCTTCTGCGGTGAGGGGCAGGGCGATCTGGCGCACCAGCCCCTCCTGCCCGTGCAGCCACGCATGGCGATCATCCCCGGTCATGCGCCATGCGAGATCGGTCAGCGCCCATGCCGCGACATCGCCCGGAGCCTCCGCCAGAACAGCCGCCAGCGCGGCCTCGGCCGCAAGCGGGTCGCCGAGCCGCAAGAGGTTGCGCCCGCGCGCGGTCATCCACTCGGAGGTCTGAAGTGCGGAGAAACTGTCGAGCACTGTCTGTGCTTCGCGCGCCTGTCCGGCTTCACCGAGAGAGACCGCCTCGGCCAGCGCCAGAGCCGGCTCATCGGGCCAGAGCCGGCGGGCGCGGGCGAGGGCGGCGGTGCTTTCCTCCGGCCGGTCAACGCCGTCCAGCGTCTCGGCCCAAGCGAGATATATCGATGGCGACGCACCCTGCGCCGCGGCAATCCCCTCGAAATGATCGGCAAAGCGCGCCCGGTCACCCGCGGCCCAGCGCAGTTCGGCATGGAGTTTGAGGCCATCTGTCCAGCCGGGAACATGCGTCACCAGCGTGGTGGTGCACTCCAGCGCCTCGCTGAGCCGACCGGCAATGGCGAGCGCCTGCGCGTAATCGAACAGCAAATTGGGGTCGCCGCGATTGAGGGTAAGCGCGGTTTCGAGATGGGGGATCGCTGCCGGATCATGGCGTTCAAGCGACAGGCGCGCGCGGCTGCGGGCGGTGCGCGGGTTTGCCGGATCGAGCGCCACGGCGCGTTCCATGCTGATGCTCGCCTCGGCCCAGCGCCGCGCTTGCCGCTGGCTATCGGCCCGCACCCGCCAATATCCGGCGTTGTTTGCCCCGTGGGGTTCGAGCGGGGCGAGCAGGGCCGCGGCACGGGCGTGCTGCTCCACCCGGCCGAGTGCGATTGCGGCGTTCACGCCCGCCTCGACCATGTCAGGCGCCAGCGCCAGCGCCCGCTCGAACAGCGCCAGCGCGCGGTCCGTCCGGCCAGCCTTGAAGTGGAAATTGCCCGCGCTGTTGGCCAGCCGCGCGTCATCGGGAAAGGCGGCGAGTGCCTGTACGAAGGCTGCCTCGGCCCCGCTGTCGTCGCCCTGCTGGGCGAGCTGGTTGGCCGCCATCGCGAGGGTTTGGGCGCTGCTCACTTGCTGCGCAGCCAGCCGGTCACCGACATGCGGCCCATCGGCGCGAAGGGCGGGACATAGCTGACGCAGTGCGGAGTCGGCACGCGGAACAGGTTTAGAGCGTTGAAGCGCGGGCGGAATCCCTCGACGACATCGCCGTCCTCGTCGAGGAACAGCAGATAGCCGCCCCAGTCGGGATGCCAGTCATCACGCGCGAGATTGAGCACATAGGCCACTTCCCAGCCTTCCGCGACGTGGCTGTCGATATGGCGTCCAAGATAGTGGCCGGGTGCATAGAGCGTCGCCTGCCCGTCGGCCTTGATCAGATCGAGACCGGTCACCGCGCAGGCGAGGCCGAGGAAATCGGGGGTGTTGATATGCTCCAGCAGCACCTCGTGCGGGCCGTCCGGGTCCCAGCCTTCCTTCAGCGCGTCGAGCATCGGGTAATGGGCAAAGCGGAAGCCGTATTCGCCGCGGGCGGAATGTTCCTCGGCGCTGCGCGAGGCGGCGGCGAGGGCCTGCTGGCCCTGGGCGCTGCGGGTTTCGGCGGCGCGGAAGCTGCGCGGCTTTGCGGTGCCGGCACCCACCGCCATGCCCCATGGCGTCCCGCGGGCGAGCACCATCTGAAGCTCGCGCGCGGTCTCGTCGGTCAGCACATTGCGGATCTGCACACGCCCGGTGGCGGCAAAGCGCGCCGCGTGCGCAGCGATGTCGAGTGCAGGGTTGAGTTCAAACAGGGTCTTCATCGCCGCTCCCGCTCGGTGCCTGCCACCCTGCCAGCGCCAAGGCAAGCATTCCTCCCGCCGCAGGACCATCATTTTGGCCGCTTGATTTGCGCAAGCGCCTTCAATAGTCGGGTTGCCGCAAGGCAAGTGGCGATCCGCAACTGATTGCCGGATACGCCCCATCCGAAGCCGGATTTCAAGGAGAGAGAGATGAGCACAGCCTATATCGTCGAAGCGGTTCGCACGGCCGGTGGCCGGCGCGGCGGGCGTCTGGCCGGGGTGCACCCGGTGGATCTGCTGGCCAAGTCGCTCGATGCCGTGGTCGAGCGGTCGGGCATCGATCCCAAGGCGATCGACGATGTGGTGACCGGCTGCGTCAGCCAGGCGGGCGAGCAGGCAATGCAGGTCGGGCGCATGGGCGTGCTGGCCTCCAAGCTGCTCCCGCAATCGACCCCGGCGGTGACGATCGATCGCCAGTGCGGCTCCAGCCAGCAGGCGATCCAGTTCGCCGCGCAGGCCGTGATGAGCGGCACGCAGGACGTGGTGATCGCCAGCGGCGTCGAAAGCATGACCCGCGTGCCGATGGGCTCCAACGTCACGCTGCACATGAAGGAAGGCCTCTACGCCAAGGCCGACGGGATCGAGGCGAAGTGGCCGGGGATCAACTTCAGCCAGTTCATGGGCGCCGAAATGATCGTCAAGAAGCATGGCTTCACCAAGGACGATCTCGATCGCTTCGCCTATGAAAGCCACCAGCGCGCGATTGCCGCGACAAAGGCGGGCGCCTTTGACCGCGAAATCGTGGCCGTCGAGATCGAAACCCCCGAAGGCACCCAGATGCATACCATCGATGAGGGCATCCGCTTCGATGCGACGCTGGAAGGCATTGCGGGCGTCAAGCTGCTCTCGCCGGATGGCGCGATCACGGCGGCCTCGGCCAGCCAGATCTGCGACGGTTCCTCGGCGGTGCTGGTGGTGTCGGAAGCGGCGCTCAAGGCCCATGGCCTGACCCCGCTGGCGCGCATCCACAACCTCACTGTGACGGCGGGCGATCCGGTGATCATGCTCGAAGAGCCGCTGTTTGCGACCGATCGCGCGCTTCAGCGCGCCGGGATGACGATGGCCGATATCGACCTCTACGAAGTCAATGAAGCCTTCGCTTCCGTGCCGCTCGCATGGCTCAAGCACACTGGCGCGGACCCGGAAAAGCTCAACGTCCACGGCGGCGCGATTGCTCTGGGCCACCCGCTGGGCGCCTCGGGCACCAAGCTGATGGCGACCCTCGTCCACGCCCTCAAGCGCCATGGCAAGAAATATGGTCTCCAGACCATGTGCGAAGGCGGCGGCGTCGCCAACGTGACCATCATCGAGAGCCTTTGAGGCTCCCCGCGAAAACCTTTGAATATCAGGAGATAATAATGGAAGTTTCTGCCAATACCCCCGCCGTCGTCACCGGCGGTGCCTCTGGCCTCGGCGCGGCGACGGCGCGTGCGCTGGCTGCCAAAGGCGCGAAGGTCGCGATCTTCGACATGAACGAGGAAAAGGGCGAAGCGCTCGCAGCAGAACTCGGCGGCATCTTCTGCAAGGTCAACGTGACCAGCGAGGAGGACGTCGACGCCGGTTTCGCCAAGGCCCGCGCCGCCCACGGCCAGGAGCGCATCCTGGTGAACTGCGCAGGGATCGGCAACGCCATCAAGACCGCCAGCCGCTCGAAGGAAGACGGCTCGATCAAGCACTTCCCCGTCAGCGCCTTCGATTTTGTCATTCAGGTCAACCTGATCGGCACCTTCCGCTGCATCGCCAAGTCGGCGGCGGGCATGATGACCCTTGATCCGATCGACGAATTCGGCGAGCGCGGTGCGATCGTCAACACCGCGTCGGTGGCGGGCGAAGATGGCCAGATCGGTCAGGCCGCCTACTCGGCTTCGAAGGCCGGCGTGATCGGCATGACGCTCCCCATCGCGCGTGACCTCATGAACGAGGGCATTCGCGTCAACACCATCCTGCCGGGCATTTTCGACACCCCGCTGCTCGCCGCTGCGCCGCAGAATGTGCGCGATGCGCTGGCCGCGTCGGTGCCGTTCCCCAAGCGTCTCGGCTTGCCGGTGGAATATGCCAAGCTCGCCATGACCATGATCGAGACCGGCTACTTCAACGGCGAAGACGTCCGCCTCGACGGCGCAATTCGCATGGCGCCGCGCTAAAAAGGGGCCGCCAGAGGGGCAATGTTTCACGTGAAACATTGCCCCCGGCCTTGCCAAACGAGTGCCAACTCGGGGTCAAACCGGGGCTGGAGGGGGTCTAAAATCGCCGCCTTTTCCAACTTCCGGCCACCCTTCAGCCAGCCAGACCCTCGCTTTTGCGGGGGTTTTCTTTTGCGCGCACCATGGCATCACAGCCATCTGTCAGGAGAGAACACCGCATGAGCCACTATACCCAGATCATCGTCACCAAGGCCGATGGCATCGCCACGATCACGCTCAACCGGCCGGACAAGCTCAACGCCTATACCCGCACCATGGGCGAGGAGATCATGGCGGCGATGGACGATATCGACGCCGATGATGCTGTGCGCGCGGTGATCTTTACCGGCAGCGGCGAGCGGGCCTTCTGCGCGGGCGCGGACCTGACCCCCGAAGGCGGCGGGCAGGTGTTCTCCAGCGGCGATACGGTGGACAGTCTGTCGGACACCCGCGTGCGCGATGGCGGGGGGCTGCTCACCCTGCGCCTGTTCGAGAGCAAGAAGCCGCTGATTTCGGCCTGCAACGGCGTCGCCGTCGGCGTCGGCGCGACGATGCAGCTCGCCATGGACATCCGCCTTGCCAGCAGCACGGCGCGTTACGGCTTTGTCTTCGCCCGGCGCGGGATTGTGCCCGAGGCCGCATCGAGCTGGTTCCTGCCGCGCATCGTCGGCATCCAGCAGGCCCTGGAGTGGTGCTACACGGGCCGCATCTTCGATGCCGAGGAAGCCAAGACGGGCGGGCTGGTGCGCTCGGTGCACGCACCGCAGGACCTGCTCCCCGCAGCCCAGACGCTGGCGCGCGAGATTGCCGACAACACCTCGGCCATTTCCGTCGCCATGACGCGGGCGATGATGTGGCGCCTGTCTGCCACCGATCACCCGATGGAAGCCCACAAGATCGACAGCCGCGCCATCTATCGCCTCAGCCGCGGGGCCGATGCCAAGGAAGGCATCGCCAGCTTCCTCGAAAAGCGTGCCCCCGCCTATCCCGGCAAGGTGAGCGCCGACATGCCCGATTTCTACCCCTGGTGGGATGCGCGGCCCTATGAGTGAGGGCGGTGAGGCGCGGCCGAATGAAGGACGGCTGGCCGGGTTCCTGCCCTATCAGTTGTCGGTCGCGTCCAACGCGGTGAGCGATCTTATCGCCGAGCGCTATCGCAACCGCTTTGCGCTGAAGGTGCCCGAATGGCGGGTGATGGCGGTGCTGGGGGATGCCGGCAGCATGACCCAGCGCGATCTCACCACGGCGACCCTGATGGACAAGGTCGCGGTCAACCGCGCGGTCAAGGTGCTGGAGGATCGCGGGCTGGTGGCGCGGGTGCCCAATCCCGATGACGGACGTTCGCACCTGCTCGAACTGACGGGCGAGGGGCGGGCGATCCATGCCGAGGTCATGCCGCTGGCGCTGGCGACCGAGCGCGATCTGTTGAGCGGATTTGCGCCCGACGAGCAGCAGGTGCTGCGCGATATGCTGGAAGCGCTGCGGAAGCGGGCTGGCGAAATGGCGCGTAGCCCGAGGTAGTTGGGGCCGAGGTAGAAGGGGCCAAGGTAGTGCGCCCCCATCCCGCCGCGCCGTTGGTGGCGCAGCGGGATGGGGTGCAGTCTCCGGCTAGCCGCCGCCCATGGCCGAGCCCGGGCCGATCAGCGCGTCGGAGATCGAACAGGCGGCCGGGCCGAGAATGACGATGAACAGCGTCGGCAGAATGAACAGAATCAGCGGCACGGTCATGATCGCAGGCAGACGCGCGGCCTTTTCCTCGGCGCGCATCATGCGCTCGTTGCGGAATTCGGCCGAGAGCACGCGCAGCGCGGAGGCCAGCGGGGTGCCGTAACGCTCGGTCTGGATCATGGTCGTCACCACGCCCTTCACCGCTTCGAGATTGACGCGGTAGGCGAGGTTGTTGAAGGCCAGCCGGCGTTCGGTGAGGAACGAGAGCTCGATCGCGGTCAGGGCGAATTCGTCACCCAGTTCGGGATAGGCGCGGCCCAGTTCCTTGGCGACGCGGTTGAAGGCGGCGTCCACGGTCAGACCGGCTTCGGCGCAGATCACCAGCAGGTCGAGCGCATCGGGCAGGCCCTTCTGGATTTCCTTGGTACGCTTGCTGGCCTTGTTCGAGAGGAAGATTTCCGGGCCCTTGTAGGCCACAGCCACCACCGCCGCGAAGGCGAACAGGCGGGTCATCGGGCCCCAGGTCGGCCAGAAATCGACGATGTAGATCATCAGGCCGGCAATGCCGCCCAGCACCAGCGGCAGGATCGCGCGGGCGCCGATGATGAAATAGGCCAGTTCCTTGTTGCGATAGCCGGCATGGGCCAGCTTCTGCTGGATGACCTTGATCTGGCTGTCCTGAAGCACGTTGAGCTTGGACAGGTTTTCCTTGACCTTGTCGGTGTTGTTGCTGCGGCGCGTCAGGCGCGTGCGCTTCTTGGCCGAGGAGGTGATGATCCCCGCCTTGAGCTGTTCGCGCCGCGCTTCGAGCACCTTCACGCGCTTGGCCATCGGATCGCGGATCGTGACGGCGGCGTAGATCGCCAGCACCATCGCGAAGGCGGCAAGGCCGGCTAGCACGGTGCCGACCATGATCACGTCGAAACCGAGCAGCATGGGTCCGGTGGGTTGATCGATCATCGCTTGTGTCCCGGATCAGATTTCGAAGGAGACCATCTTGGCCATGATGGCGACGCCGATGCCCATCCACGTGAGCCCGCCGAGGCCGGCCACGATCAGGCGATCATCGGTGAAAAAGCCGCCGATATACTCGGGGTTGACCCAGGTGATCATCGCAAAGACGATGAAGGGCAGCGAGCCGACGATATAGGCCGAGGCCTTGGATTCCGAGCTCATCGCCTTGATCTTCAGCTTCATCTGGCCGCGCTTGCGCAGCACGTCGGCGAGGTTCGAGAGCGTTTCGGCAAGGTTGCCGCCCGTCTCGCGCTGGATCGCCAGGGTGATGGTGAAGAAGTTGAATTCGGCAATGCCGAGCTTGTCGGCGGTGTCCTGCAGCGCGTCTTCCATGGTCTTGCCGACCTTGATCCGGTCAACGATGCTGCGGAATTCGATGCCCACCGGGCCGGGCACTTCCTGCGACACGACGCCGAGCGTCTCGGTCACGGGGAGACCCGAGCGCAGACCACGCACCAGCAGTTCCAGCGCATCGGGGAACTTGGTGATGAAGGCGTTGGTGCGGCGCTTGATGAAGTGGCCCACGACCATGTGCGGGAGGCCTGCGCCGACCGCGCCGCCGATCCCCAGCGACAGCATCGGCGCGCCGCTCTGGATGAAGATGATCACGGCGACGGCAATGCCGAGCCCGAGCGAGGTGTAGATATATTGCGAGACCGACCAGCCCTTGCCGGTGCGCTCGAGGCGGACGGCGAGGGCTTCGGTGCGCGAGCCGGAGCCGGCGACCTTGTAGCCCTTCGGCTTGCGGGCGGCGACGGCGCGCTTGAACTGCGCGTCGACCTTGGCATCGACGCTCTCGGAATGGCGGAAGCGCAGCGCCTGCATCCGGCGCTTCTGGGCCTTGGCCGCGCCAGATCCGGTTGCGGCCAGATAGCCGACAACCAGCACGGTGAAGATCACCGTCGTGATGAGCAGGGATTGGAAAAAGTCCATGCTGAAGCTTCCTGCCTTGCTGCGCGGGCGTGCCGCGCCGGATCAAATTTGCTCCCTGTGGGGGCAGGCGTGCCGGCATCGGTGCCAGCCGCCCGCCCCGCACGGGGCACCTTTTAGTCTGCCGCTTCGGGCTCGGGCTTGGCCTTCTTGGCCAGCAGCGACTTGAAGTCGAACCCGCCGAGCAGCGACTTCTTCTCTTCGGTCGCGGACGAAAGATCGTCGGCATTCGCCCCCATCACGCGCTCGGCGATCTGGCGGATGGCCGCACTCGCCTTGCTCGAACGGTTGGCATCGACGAACACCTGACCAAGCTTCGCCGAATTCGAGGCGGCCTTGAAATCATAGGGCACCATGAAATCGATCTTGCGCTCGATCGAGGCTTCGAAATCGGCCTTGCTGATTTCCGCGAGGCTCGGCTGCACCTTGTTGGCGATGATCATCGGATGGGCGTGCGCGGCGTTGCTCTTGAGCCACGACAGGATCCGGATGGTATCGCGCGCCGAGGCGAGCGTCAGTTCGCAGGTCAGCAGCACCAGATTCACGTCAGCCATCAGCTGCGGGAAGTTGATCAGCATGTTGCGCGGCAGATCGATCACCGTCATTTCGAACGTCTGGCGGAATTCATCCTCCAGCTGCACGAAAGCGGCACCATCGGTCATCAGCGGCTGGCTGATCGGCGCTTCGGCCGAGAGGATCGACAGGTTGTCATTGGCGCGCACCATGGCGCGTTCGATGAACAGCGGGTCGATGCGGCTCGGGTTTTCGATCGCGTCGGTGAGACCGCGGCCCGGTTCGAGATCGAGCGCCAGAGCGCCGGTGCCGAAATGGACATCGAGGTCGAGCAGCGCGGTCGGCGACTTGTGGTGTTCGCTGAACAGCCAGGCGAGCGAGGTCGCGATGGTCGAGGCACCGACGCCGCCGCGCGTCCCGACCACGGCGGTCGAGATGTGACGACGCGAGGAGTCCGTATCGCCGCCCTTGGGGCTCATGAACACGGCCAGCGCCTGGTTGAGCGCATCATGCACCTGCTGGGCCGAAAGCGGCTTGAGCAGATAGTCGTGGATCCCGCTCGAGAGCAGATCGCGGTAGAGGCGCACGTCGTTGACCTGGCCGATGGCGATCACCACCGTGCCCGGCTCGCACACTTCGGCGAGCGCGTTGATGTCGTTGAGCGGATCGCAGCTTTCCGACAGGTCGACCACGAGGATCGCCGGCGAGGCGCTGACCGAGAGCGATTGCACCGCGTTGCGCAGGCCGCCCTTGTTGCACTTCTCCGGCTGCCAGCCGAGTTCGATCACGACCGGACGCAGAACGTCGAGGGCGCTGTCGTCGCAGATATAGGCTGCAAACGGATCACGATTGCCGGGCAGGCCCGATTTCCAGGGAGCATTCATGGCTTAGTTACCTCCTCCGGTGCCGCCACCGCCGCCGCCGCCACCGGCGGTTGCATCCAACAAACCAGCCGCGCCGGTCGGAGCGGCTTCGCGGAAGGTCTTGATCGCCTTGTTCGAGGTCGCGAGCACGGTTTCACCCGAGCCCTGCTTGCCTTCCAGCAGATCCTGCGGGTCGGCCACCATCGCGGCCATGTTGCTGTTCACGGCGCAGCCGAAATTGGGGCTGGTGCCGTTGGTGTAGTTCATGTCCGAATTGGCCGACCAGTCGGGGCAGCCCGGCACCGAGGCGTTCGAACGGGTGATCACCACCCGCGCCTGACCCGGCCCAATCATGCCCGCCGTGGCCGGAGCCGCATCGCTGATCATCAGGCCATAGCGGCCCGCCAGCTCGCGGATCGCGCCCGTCACCGCCGGGTTCTGGCCGGGGTTCTCGATCGCGATGCGGTCGCCATAGCGCAGGTCCATCGTCTCGAACCAGCCGTTGAGGCGCTGGAGTTCCGAGATCGGCAGGCCCGACGGGCTGGTGTTGACGTCGAGCGTGAAATTGGTCCGCTCGACCACCGGCTGCTTGACGGAATAGAGGGTGGTGTTGGTCGGCATCCCGCCGCAACCGGCGAGCCCGAGGCCAAGCGTGAGAGCAAGGGCGAGGCCAGGCGCGCGGCCCAGACGTCCCGTCAAAGTGTTCGGTCGTGCAACAGGCATTGTGGTCACCTTTCTCACGTTAGAGGCTGAAGCCCGGGGTGGCGGCGCTGGCTTCGCGCTGGTCCTTGCGGCCCTTCTTGTCGGCGCGGCGCGGCGCTTCCGGAGCGTTGGGGACGATCGCGGCCGGATCGGCGGCGCTCACCTTGGGCTGCGGGGCTTCGGGCTGCGAGGACACGGGGCCGGGGCGCTGTTCGCCCGAGACACCGGCGGTCGATTGGAAGCCGAGCAGCTGTTCGGCTTCGTTGGCGGCACGATAGCCGTCGGTCGGCAGCTTGATGTCCTTGGCGTCGACCGGCTTCACCAGATAGGGGGTGACGACGATCACCAGCTCGGTCTCGCCCTTGCGGAACTCGCGGCTGCGGAACAGGTTGCCGAGGATCGGCACGTCACCGAGGCCGGGCGCTTTGTCGAGCACGTTCTGCGAGTTCGAGCTCATCAGGCCGGCGATCATGAAGCTCTGGCCCGAGCCGAGTTCGATCGTGGTTTCGGTGCGACGGGTGGTCAGCGCCGGAACCTGGAAGCCGTTGAGCGTGATCGAGCCCTGCGTCGAGAGTTCGGACACTTCCGGACGCACGCGCATCGAGATGCGGCCGTTCGAGAGCACCGTCGGGGTGTAGGCGAGGCTCACACCGAACTGGCGGAACTGCACCGTCACCTGGCCGAGGCCCTGTGCGATCGGGATCGGGAATTCGCCGCCCGCGAGGAAGGTCGCGGTTTCGCCCGACAGCGCGGTCAGATTGGGTTCGGTCAGGGTGTTGACGAGGCCCATACGCTCCGACAGGTCGAGTGCGCCGAGCATGTCGATCCCGAACAGGCGGCCAAGACCCGCAATCGTGGTGCCGCCGCGCGAGCTGACGGCTGGCCCGGGGATTTCGGTGCCATCGGGCAGAATGAAGGCGGCCTGTGCAACCTCATTGCCGACCCCCAGCGGGCCATCGAAGCGGAAGCTTTTGCCGCCGATCGGACGACCGGTGCCGACGCCGAAGCGGAAGCCGCTCGAACCGTCGATGTTGTTAAGGTTGCCGCCGATCGCACGCAGCAGCGAACGGCTGACTTCGGCGATGGTGACCTTGAGGTTCACCTGCAGCGGCGTGGCCGTGCGCAGGCGGGTGATGACGTTCGCCTTGTCGCCAAGGAAGGCCTGCACCAGGCGCTCGGCCTCGGCAGCATCCTCGGGCGAGCCGACGGTGCCGGTCAGCAGCACGGTGTCCGCGCCCATCGTCGAGATCGAAATCTTGGCGTCGGGCATGGCCAGCGCCAGCATCTGATCAACGCTGCCGATGTTCGAGCCGACCCGGATATTGGCCGAGAAGATCACGTCGCCGCGTTCGTTGCTGGCGTAGATCGTGGTCTCGCCGCCGGCCTTGCCGAAGACATAGAGCTGGCGCTGCGACTTGATCTGGACGTCGGCGACTTCGTCATTGGCGACGAAGACGTCGGCCATGGCGCCGGGCACCGTCACCAGCTCGCCCTTGCCGATCGACAGGACGATTTCCTGCGACGGCTTGACGACCTGCTGCGCGGTGGCCGTGGTGGCCGGCATGGAGGCAAGCGGTGCGGCCACCATGGCAGCAAGCAGCAGCTTGGCTTTCAGGTTCAGTGTCATTTTGCGGCTCCCCTCGGGTTTGCCAGTGGCAACTTGGTGCGCGAGCGTTTGATTGAGACCCATGGTCATTCCCCTCAATTGCCCATGGTCGAGCTGATCACCTGGCCGGCGCGACGGGTCGCGCTCGACTGGGTGCGCACGATCCCGCTGCTGACCTGGGTTTCCTCGGTCTCCTTGCCACGGGTCACGCGGACGCTCGGGCCCTTGTAGACCGGGGCGCTGTTGGCCTGGGCCGGGATGCCGGTGGGGGCAGCCGGAGCAGCCTGCGGACGCGAGGAATCCTGCGCCGGCATGGTCTTGCGCTGGAAGCGCGAGACGTCGCCGCCGGTCACGAAGCTGGCACCCTTGTCGATCGGACGGGCCATGGCAGCCTTGAGCAGACGCTCTTCCTGCTCGGGGGTGGCGTTGTCGGGGATGGTGACATCGCCCGCGGCAATCGCCCGCTCGAGTTCGGCGTCGTTATCGGCCAGCGAGCGCAGCGCGAGGCTGAGCGTCCCGATGGTCTGGGCCACGGCGACCTTTTCGGCGATCTTCGGGGTGACTTCGAGCGTGACGGTGCGGAACGCGGTCACGACAGTCTTGCCGTTCTCGTCGGTGGTGGTTTCGGTGGTCTGGTCGGTTGCGAGGACGCGCAGGTTGCGGATCACCGTTTCAGCGGCGCGCAGCGACGGGCCTTCGTCACCCTCGACCGTCTGGGTCAGCACCAGGTCGACGCGGTCGCCCGGGAAGACGAAGCCGGCGACACCGGTCATGGCCGACACCGGAACGGTGACAGCGCGCATGCCCGGCCCGAGCGCGGCAGCGAGGAAGCCGTGGTCACCCGGAGCCACCAGCGTGCCCTGCGTGACCGGCTCACCTGCGGTGATCGGGAAACGCACGACGGTGCCGAGCAGCTTGTTCATGTCGGCTTCGCCGTCGATGAAATAGGCGTCCTTCACCAGCTCCTTGGGCCAGGGCTGGAAGCCCAGCGCATCGGCGGTGATGATCGTGCCTGCGGTCAGCGCACGCTTGGCGACCAGGACCCGCGGGCCGGTCGGGGCGGCGGCTTCGGCAGCAGGGGCCGAACCTCCGGCGAAGATGCTCCGTGCAGCAAAGGCGGTTCCGATCGCGATGATCAGCGCGCCAATCAGCAGAACAAGTTTCTTCCTATCCATGGCTCAAATAGCCCCCTCGTAATCGCCCGTGGTTTCGTCAGCGGGCAGGTAAGGTTTCGATGCGTAAGTCCTGATTGGTTAAAATCGGGTTGTGCTGCAGCCATGGCCGGAACGGCCGCAGGCAGCAGATTGAAGTAAAGCACCCACAAGCCGCCGATCGCGATCGCGACCCCGTAAGGGATCGCCAGCTTCTCGCGCTGGCGGCGCATGGCGTGGTATCCCGCCATGATGACGGTCAGGATGCCGCCGGCGATGGCCATCACCACCAGCAGCTGGATGAAAATGTCCCACTGGATCCACAGCGCCAGCGCGGTCAGCAGCTTCACATCGCCGCCGCCCATCATCTTCATGGCGAACAGGCCGGCGAGCAGCACGAAGGCGGCCAGCGCCACACCCACCTGCAGCGCGACATCGGGCCACAGCGACAGGCCGCTCGACCACCAGAAGGCGGGCGCTGCCAGCGCCACGGCCGCATTGAGCCAATTGTCGATCTGACGCCGGCGAATGTCGGTGAAAGCGGCGAAAACCAGCGCGATTGCCAAGGCAATCAGCAGCCCGTAGTGAATGGTGGTCGTCAACATCGTGCCCCCGAAGTGGCCAAGAGCGTCAGTGCTCTCGGGCGGTCTTCGAGCCGGTGTTACAGGTGTATGCTTACCAAAAAGTAACCACGCTCGGAGGCTTCCCATTTACGATTCCAGCGATTCCGGGCCGATCGACCGCAGGGCCATTCCCCCTGCGGCGCGAGAGAGCGTGTGGCACGCGGGCGATGGCCATGCGGTGCGCCGGATCGACTGGCCCGGTGCTGGCGCGCGCGCGCGCGGGTCGATCCTGTTCCTTCCCGGACGCGGCGATTGTTACGAGAAATATCTCGAAACCCTCGAGCAATGGCATCGCGACGGCTGGCGGGTCACGGCGTCGGACTGGCGCGGGCAGGCCGGATCGGGACGGCTGGGCAAGGATGCGGTCACCGGCCATGTCGAGGATCTCGCGATCTGGGTCGATGATCTGGCCGATCTTTGGGCGCGCTGGGTGGCCGAGACCCCCGGCCCGCATGTGCTCGCGGCCCATTCGATGGGCGGGCATCTGGTGCTGCGCGCGCTCGTGGAGGGCAGGGTCACCCCCGATGCAGTGGTGCTGAGCGCGCCGATGACCGGTATCAACGGCCCGCCGCTGCCGCTCTCGGCGCTCCACGCGGTCGCCCGGATGATGTGCGCGGTTGGCGATCCCATGCGGCAGGCATGGAAGTGGAGCGAGAAGCCGGGCGTGCTGCCCGCTGGCCGGGCGAACCTGCTCACCCATGACGCCGAGCGTTATGCCGATGAGGAATGGTGGCGCGATCACCGCCCTGAGCTGGTGATGGGCCCGGCGAGCTGGCGCTGGGTCGAGCGGGCCTATGCCTCCTCCCGTCTGCTCGAAGCGCCCGGCGCGCTCGAGAAGGTCGCGGTGCCGGTGCTGATCCTCTCGACCAGCAGCGACAAGCTGGTGAGCCACCCCGCCAACCTGCGCGCCGCCCGGCGCCTGCCCAAGGGCGAGATGGTCGCGTTCGGGGCCGAGGCGCATCACGAGATCCTGCGCGAGGAGGATAGTGTGCGCGGGCCGGTAATGGCGCACATCGCCCAGTTTCTCGACAAGGCGGCACCCGCACAATGACCTATGATTTTGCGGTGATCGGTGCCGGCATGGCCGGTGCAAGCCTTGCGGCCGAACTTTCGCCCTATGCGCGGGTGCTGCTGCTGGAAGCCGAGGATGCGCCCGGCTATCACGCCACCGGGCGTTCGGCCGCGTTCTGGGAGGAGTGCTATGGCGGCCCCGGCGTGGTGCCGTTGACGCTGGCATCCGGCCCCTATCTGGCCGAGCACGGCTTCCTCTCCCCGCGCGGTGCGCTCTATGTCGGGCGGACCGAGGATCGCGCCGCGATGGACGCTTTTGTCGCAACCTTCGCCGGCACCGGCGTCACCATCGAGCGGCTGGACCGCGCCGGGCTCGAACGGCTGGTGCCCGCCATGCATGCGGACTGGTGCGACGCGATCCACGAGCCGGCCTGCGCCGACATCGATGTGGCAGGCCTCCACCAGCACTATCTCGCCATGGCGCGGCGGGGCGGGGTGGAGCTGGCCTGCCGGGCGCGGATTGCCGGGCTGATGCGCGACGAGGATGGCTGGCGCATCGTGACCGCCGCTGGCGATGTCCATCGCGCAGCGCGCATCGTCAATGCGGCGGGGGCCTGGGCCGATCAGGTCGCGGGGCTGGCAGGCCTTGCACCGATCGGCATCCAGCCGCTGCGCCGCACCGTGGTGCAACTGCGCGTCGATCCGCCTGCGCCTGCCAATCTGCCGCTGGTGCTCGACATCAATGAAGGCTTCTACTTCAAGCCCGATAATGGCCGCCTGTGGCTGAGCCCGCATGACGAGGTGCCATCCGATCCGGTCGACGCTGCGCCTGACGAGCTTGACGTCGCCATCGCGATCGACCGCTTCGAACAGGTGAGCGACTGGCACATCGCCGCGCTCGAGCGGCGCTGGGCGGGCCTCAGAAGCTTCGCGCCCGACCGGCTGCCGGTCTATGGCTTTGATCCTGCCGAAGAGCGGTTTTTCTGGTTTGCAGGCCAGGGTGGCTTCGGCATCCAGACCGCCCCTGCCGCCGCGCGGCTGGGAGCGCAGATCGCGCTAGGCCTTGCGCCCGACGCGATGACGGCGGCCATTGATCCGGCACGCTATTCTCCGGCGCGTTTTGCCCGCTAGCCAGCGGCTTATCCTGCTGTATGGTAAAGGCGTGCTGAACGGCAGCACAGCTAAGGAGGAGGGCCCGATGGCGCACAAGTTCGAGATCTACAAGGATAACGCCGGCGAGTTCCGCGTGCGGTTCAAGTACAATTCGGAAGTGATGTTCTCGACGCAGGGCTATTCGAGCAAGGCCAGCGCGCAGAACGCAATCGATTCGATCAAGAAGAACGGCCCCGACGCCGAGGTCGAAGACAACAGCTGATTTTTGACGCCAACTGTTCGCTCGTCATTGCGAGCGTCGCGAAGCAATCCATGGCCTGAGGTTTCCGCCTGAAGCGCGCCCGGTCAATGGATTGCTTCGTCGCATACGGCTCCTCGCAATGACGAGGAGAGATCAGTGCGAAAATGCTGAACCCGGATCCGCCTGCCGTGCGGCCTCGGCACTCGCAAGCGCATCGCAGCGTTCGTTTTCGGGGTGGCCCGAGTGGCCCTTCACCCATTCCCATGAAAGCTTGTGCGGCCGTGCTGCGGCGAGCAGTTCGCGCCACAGGTCTTCATTGGCGACGGGCTTCTTCGCCGCGTTGACCCAGCCCTTTTTCTGCCAGCCGAAGATCCACTTGGTCATGCCGTCGATGACATAGCGGCTGTCGGTGTGGACCGTGACGGCGCAGGGCTCCTTCAGCGCCGACAGGCCGCGCAGGATCGCGGTCATTTCCATCCGGTTGTTGGTGGTCTCGGGCTCGCCGCCGACCAGCTCCTTCTCGTGCCCGCCGCTGCGCAAAATCGCGGCCCAGCCGCCCGGGCCGGGATTGCCCTTGCAGGCACCGTCGGTGAAGATGTCGACCTGTCTCATCGGGTGAGCCCTAGGGGCGTGAGCGCTCGTCAGGCAAGCAGCGCGGCGCCCTCAGTGTCGTAAAACCGCCAGCGTTCCACAAATTGCATCGGGTCCTTGCGGGTGACGAGCGCATCATCGGGCGTGTCGAGCCAGTCTTCGGCGCGGCTGGCGACGAAGCGCAGGCAGGCGCCCTTTGCCACCGGCGCAAACAGCGCGCGCTCCTGCGGCTCCAGCGGGCGGACGCTTTCGTAGCCCGCGATCAGCGCGGAGCCGAGCGCGGGGGCATAACGGTTGTCGCTGTCGAAGCACCATGCGGCATGGGTCACCGCCAGATCGAGCACCATCGGCCCCGTGCAGGCGAAGTAGAAATCGATGAGGCCCGTCACCTGATCGCCCAGCATCAGCACATTGTCCGGGAAGAGATCGGTGTGGGTCTGCGATTGCGGCAGGGCGGCCAGATCGAGCGCGGCGGCGGCCTCGGCTTGCGGGAGCATCGGGGGAAGGGCGGGATTTATGGTCGCCAGCCGGTCGGCCCCGCACGCATCGAGGATCGCGGCGCTGGCGGCAAAATCCATCGCATTGGCGCGCGCACGCGGAAAATCGCGCGCGGCAAGGTGGAGCTGCGCGAGCACTGCGCCGACGCTTTTCGCCTGTGCGGCGGTCGGCCGGGTGGGCGAGACGCCGGGCAGGAATTCGATCAGCGCGGCGGCTTTGCCCTCGACCATTCGGAAGGATGCGCCTTCGCGGTCATGCATGGTGCGCGGCACCGGACATCCGCGTTCGGCGAGATGATCGAGCAGGTCGAGGAAATAGGGCAGATCGGCATAGTCGATCCGCCGTTCGTAGAGCGTCAGGATGAAGCGCGTGCCGCTGCTCCCGTTGCCGGTCGTCTCGACCAGCCAGTTGGAGTTCGACACGCCCTCGGCAATGCCCTTGGCCGATACCAGATCGCCCACGTCATATTGCGCGATCAGCCGCGCGAGGTCTTCCGCCCCGAGATGGGTATAGACCGCCATCCGCCCCGCTCCGGCGTTATTCGGTCAGCTGGCGGGGGAGCTTGAACACCATCTTCTCGACCGTGGCGGTGATTTCCTTCTCGTGGATCGTCCGCCGCTCCGCGAGGGCGCTGACGACTTCGCGCACGAGGATTTCAGGCGCCGAAGCCCCGGCGGTCAGGCCGAGCGTCTCGACCCCTTCGAGCCATGCAAAGTCGATCTCGCTCGCGCGCTGGATCAGTTTGGCAGGCGTGCCCAGCCGTTCCGACACCTCGACCAGCCGCAGCGAATTGGACGAATTGGGCGCGCCGATCACCAGCACCAGATCGCAGTCATGCGCCAGTTCCTTGACCGCTGCCTGGCGGTTCGAGGTGGCATAGCAGATGTCCTCGGCGCGCGGGCCTGAGATGTTGGGATAGCGCCATTCCAGCGCCTGGATCACCTCGCGCGTGTCATCCACCGAAAGCGTCGTCTGGGTGAGGTAGGCGAGTTCTTCGTCCGCATCGAAGGGCAGCTTGTCGACATCCTCGATGGTCTCGACGAGGGTCATCTGCCCGGGTTCGACCTGCCCCATGGTGCCGATCACCTCGGGGTGGCCTTCATGGCCGATGAAGATGATGTGGCGGCCCTTTTCGATCTGGCGTTCGGCCTGACGGTGAATCTTGCTCACCAGCGGGCAGGTGGCATCGACGTAGAGCAGCTGGCGGCGCTTGGCTTCGGCCGGCACCACCTTGGGCACGCCGTGGGCGCTGAACACCACCGGGGCATCGTCCGGCACTTCGTCCAGTTCCTTGACAAAGATCGCGCCCTTGGCCTTCAGCCCTTCGACGACATATTTGTTGTGGACGATCTCGTGGCGCACATAGACCGGCGAGCCATAGCGCTCGAGCGCCTTCTCGACGATCTCGATCGCCCGGTCGACCCCGGCGCAGAAGCCGCGCGGGGCGGCAATCAGCAGATTGAGGTCGGGACGGTCGGCCACATTGGCGGCGGCATCGGGTGAACCGGGGGGCGAAACGGGAAAGGACGCGTTCATGTCATCCTCTCTAGCGCTTTGCGGCGCGTCTCGCTAGGGCGTGGTTGCGCAAGCTGTTGCGCAAATGGATCGGTTTTTCGAGGACGGCCCCCCTGATGATGTCTCGCACCCGCGTTCTTCCTGTCCTTGCCGCAGTGGCGGTGCTGGCCGGCTGTGCTAGCGAAGGCGAACTGGTTATCGATCAGGGCGTCGGCATCACCTCGGTGCTGAGCACGTGCCCTGCGGTCGGGATTCCCGACTATACCGGCGATATCACCACCTTCGCGCCGGGCGAGGATCGCAGCACCGCGAGCCTCGACATCAGCGCCGCGATCACCAATCTGCGGGCCAGCTGCAATGACAGCGCGGAGCAGGTTTATAGCGAGGGCACCTTCGAGGTTCACGCCCGCCGCGCCGATGTGCGCGGCAGCCGCACGGTCTCGCTCCCCTATTTCGTCACCGTGCTGCGCGGCGGCAATGCCGTGGTCAGCAAGCGCGTGGGCCAGGTCACGCTGACCTTCGCCGACGGGCAGGAGCGCGCCGTGGCGACCGCCAAGGTCGGCTCCTTCGTGAACCGCGCCGATGCCGCGCTGCCCGAGGATGTGCGCGAGAAGATTACCCGACGACGTCGCGCCGGCGATGTCGATGCGGCGCTCGATCCGCTGGCCGATCCCGAAGTGAAGGCGGCGATTGCCCGCACCCGCTTCGAAATGCTCGTCGGCTTCCAGCTGACCGAGGACCAGCTGGCCTATAACGTCAGGCGTTAGTTTTTCGCGGGCGCCTCCGCGCCCGCGTCCTCGGTGCTGTTCCCTCCGCTCCGCTACGGGGCACCTGCGGCTCGCGCGCTTGCGCTCGCGACGCCTGCGGCGTCGAGAGGGGATTTCAATCCTACGCCTTCCCGGGCTTGACCCGGGACCCCGCTTGCTTCTTTGCATCCGCGCAAATCCGCACGAGACCACGATGACCCAACCCAAGACCCTTTACGCCGCCTATGCGGCGCTGATCGACACCGTGCTGACCGAGCTCGTCGGCGAGGGCACGCTGCCTGCCGGCACGTCCTTTGCCAACGTCACGCTCGAGCCGCCGCGCGATCCGTCGCATGGCGATCTGGCGACCAATGCCGCGATGGTGCTGGCCAAGCCCGCCGGGCTGAACCCGCGCGCACTGGCCGAGGCGATCACCGCCAAGCTTTCGGCTCACCCCGCGATCACCAGCGCCGAGATTGCCGGCCCGGGCTTCATCAACCTGCGCCTTGCGCCCGTGGCATGGCTGGAGGAGCTCGCTGCCATCGCGCAGCTCGGCAACGATTATGGCCGCTCGGGGATGGGCGGTGGCACGCGCGTCAATGTCGAATACGTCTCGGCCAATCCCACCGGCCCGATGCACATGGGCCACTGCCGCGGCGCGGTGGTGGGCGATGCGCTGTCCGGGCTGCTCGAATTTGCGGGCCACAAGGTCACCAAGGAATATTACGTCAATGATGCGGGCGCGCAGGTCGATGTGCTCGCCCGCTCGGTGCACCTGCGCTACCGCGAGGCGCTGGGGGAAGAGATCACCATTCCCGAGGGTCTCTATCCGGGCGAATATCTGAAGCCGGTGGGCGAGGCGCTCGCCGCCGAGTTCGGCGATCAATACGCCGCCGCGCCGCAGGCCGACTGGCTGATCCTTTTCCGCACCCGCGCGGTCGCGGCGATGATGGACATGATCCGCGAGGACTTGGCGACGCTCGGCATCGCGCACGACCTGTTCTCCTCCGAGGCCGAATTGCAGGCCTCGGGCAAGGTCGATGCCGCCGAGGCGTGGCTGCGCGCGCATGATCTCGTTTATGACGGCGTGCTCGAAGCGCCCAAGGGCAAGGCCCCGCCCGAGGACTGGGAGCCGGTCTCGCTGCCGCTGTTCCGCTCGACGAAGTTCGGCGACGATCAGGATCGCCCGATCAAGAAGTCCTCCGGCGCGTGGACCTATTTCGGCGCGGACCTCGCCTACCACTTCCAGAAGGCACAGGATGCCGACGCGCTGGTCGATATCTGGGGTGCGGACCATGCCGGCACGGTGAAGCGGATCAAGGCTGCCGTCGCTGCGCTCACCAGCGCGGACGGCGCGGCGCCGAAGCCCTTCGAGGTCAAGCTCGTCCAGATGGTGCAGCTGATGAAGGGCGGCCAGCCCTTCAAGATGTCCAAGCGCGCGGGCAATTTCGTGACGCTGGCGGATGTGGTCGAGATGGTCGGCAAGGACGTGGTGCGCTTCACCATGCTTACCCGCAAGCCCGATGCGCAGATGGATTTCGACTTCGACAAGGTGGTCGAAGCCTCGAAGGACAATCCGGTGTTCTATGTGCAATATGCCCATGCCCGGATCCGCTCGACGCTGCGCAAGGCCGCCGATCTGGGCGTGACCCCGTCCGATGCTGCGCTGGACAGGCTCGGGGCGGAGGAGCTCGCGCTCGTCGCCCGCGCCGCGCAGTTCCCGCGCGAGATCGAAGCCGCAGCGCGTGCGCGCGAGCCGCACCGGATCGCCTTCTATCTCTACGATCTGGCCGCCGATCTCCATTCCTACTGGAACCTCGGTAATGACCGTCCGGAAAAGCGCTTCATCGTGGAACAAGACACCGAACTGACTGCGGCGAGGCTTTTCCTTGCGCAGGCAATCGGGCAAGTGATCCGCAATGGTCTCGGCGTGCTCGGCGTCGAGGCGGTGGAAAGCATGTAATTTGGCCTTTGGGGGGCTGGTGGTGTCGTGATGGTCGATGCGGAATACGAGGAGCTGGACGGCTTCGACGGCGAGCTTGATCTGGCCGACACGGACAATCTGCCGTGGCTGGAATCCGATGCCGAGGACGAGGACGCAGGCGGGCTCGACATGGGCCAGATCCTCGGCTTTGCGGGCGTGCTGCTGCTGCTGCTCGCAGTGGTCGTGGGTGCGGTGTGGTTCGTCACGAACCGCTCGGCCAACGTCGAGGCGGTGGCCGATGGCAGCATCATCGAAGCGCCTGCCGGTCCGATCAAGGAGCGTCCCGAGGATCCGGGCGGCAAGCAGTTTGCCGGCACGGGCAATATCGCGCCGCTGGTGGGCGAGGGGGCTTCGACCGAGGCTGTCGTGGGCGAACCTGCGGTCAAGCCCGCCGCGCCCAAGCCTGCGCCGAGCGCTTCGGCGACCGCTGCTGCCGCCGCCAAGCCCGCCGCCTCTGCCGCGCCGGTCGACATGTCGGGCGTGGGCGTGCAGCTCGCCGCCTATTCCTCGCGCGCCCGGGCCGAACAGGGCTGGGTCGATCTCGCCCGCCGCACCGATGCGCTGACCGGCGTGAAGCACCGCGTGATCGAGGGCAAGGTGGATATCGGCACGGTGTTCCGCCTGCAGGCCGTCGCCGGCAGCCGCGCCGAAGCCGAGCGCCTGTGCGGCGCGCTCAAGGCCGACGGGCTCGATTGCCAGGTCAAGTAGGCGCGCTTTTCCCCGTTCCGGATGGTTAGCCCGCTTGCCTGATGCGGGCTTGCCTGCAAGGCTGCATGCATGATTCCGGCGATCTTCGGCCTCGGCGGCCCGCACCTTACCGCTGACGAGCGCGCCTTCTTCCGCGAGGCCGATCCGGCGGGCTATATCCTGTTCGGCCGCAACTGCGTGGACCCGCAGCAATTGCGCGCGCTCACCGATGATCTGCGGTCCATCCACGGGCGCGAGCACCTGCTGGTCTCGATCGATCAGGAAGGCGGCCGCGTTGCCCGCCTGCGTCCGCCGCACTGGTCGCCTTACCCCGCCGGAGAGGCCTTTGCCCGCCTCTACGACATTGCGCCCGCCAGCGCGATCGAGGCGGCGCGGGCCAATGCCACCGCCATGGGGCTCGAACTCTCGGCGATGGGCATCACGGTCGATTACCACCCGCCGCTCGATCTGCGTATTCCCGGCGCGCATGACGTGATCGGGGACCGCGCTTTCGGGGCTGATCCCATGCAGGTCGCAGCCCTTGGCCGCGCCGTGCTCGAAGGGCTGGCGGCTGGCGGCGTGACCGGCTGCGTCAAGCATATGCCGGGGCATGGCCGGACGGACGTTGATACCCACAAGGCCCTGCCGACAGTCTCGGCCAGCGCGGCGGAGCTGGAGGATGATCTCGCCCCGTTCCGCACGCTCAATCACGCGCTGATCGGGATGACGGGGCACCTCGTGTTTCCTGTGTGGGACGCGGAAAACCCGGCGACGCTTTCGCCTGCGATCATCCGCGATGTGATCCGCGGCAGCATCGGCTTTGACGGCCTGCTGCTGACCGATGATATCGACATGGAGGCGCTGGGCGGCACCATCCCTGAACGCGCCGCGCGCGCCCATGCGGCGGGCTGCGACATCATCCTCAATTGCTGGGCCAAGATGGACGACATGGAGGGCATCTGCGCGGTGCTCCCCGCCATGTCGGCTGCGACCGCCGCGCGGCTCGACCGCGCCCTCGCACCCACCCGCATTGCCCCTGAAATTGCGCCTCAACAGGGCGAACTGCTGGCCAAGCGCGACGCGCTGCTGGCGCTTGCGGGCGCTGCGGCATGAGCGATCTCGATCAGCCCTTCATGTTCCCGCCGCCCGATCCGGCCAAGCCGGACACGGATGCGCTCTACATCGCGCTCGATGGCTGGGAAGGCCCGCTCGATCTGCTGCTCGATCTGGCGCGGCGGCAGAAGGTCGATCTGCGCCAGATTTCGATCCTTGCGCTGGTGGACCAGTACCTCGGCTACATCGAGAAGGCCGGCGCGCTGAAGCTGGAACTCGCCGCCGATTACCTCGTGATGGCGGCCTGGCTCGCCTATCTCAAATCGGCGCTGCTGCTGCCCAAGGACGAGCAGGAAGACCCGAGCCCCGAAGAACTCGCGCTGCGCCTCCAGATCCGCCTGCAACGCCTCGGCGCGATGCGCGAGGCGGCCGCAAGGCTGATGGCGCGCGACCGGATCGGGCGCGATGTCTTCCTGCGCGGGGCCCCTGAGGGCCTTCGCACCGATCGCAAGATCCTGTGGCGCTCGGACATGTTCGCGCTGATGCAGGCCTATGGGCAGGTCAAGGCGCGCACCGCGCCGCGCATCTACCACGTGGCGAACCGCCCGGTGATGACGCTCGATTCCGCATTGGAACGCGTGTCCTCGATGCTCGGCGTGACGCTCGAATGGATGGAGATCCGCGACTTCCTGCCGCCCCATGCCTCGCCCGAATTGAAGCGTTCGGCGCTGGCATCGAGCTTCGTCGCGGCGCTGGAGCTGGCCAAGCGCGGGACTGCCGAACTCGATCAGGACGGCACCTTTGCCCCCTTGCGTATCCGCCGCCTGAAGCAGGGCGTTGCCGCGTGAGCGAAGAGTTGGGCACCCTCGAACGCGCGATCGAGGCGACTTTGTTCGCCGCCGAGGAGCCCATGACGGTCGAGGCGCTGGCTGCCCATCTCGGCGGGCTGGAGCCTGCCGATGTGCGCAGCGCGCTCGCGAGCTTGCAGAGCCATTACATCGCGCGCGGCGTGGATCTGGTGGAGCGCGCCAGCCGCTGGCATTTCGAGACCGCGCCCGATCTTGCCCACCTGCTGCGCCGCGAGAAGGAGCAGGTGCGCCGCCTCAGCCGCGCGGCGACCGAGGTGCTGGCGATCATCGCCTATCACGAGCCCGTCAGCCGCGCCGAAATCGAATCCATTCGCGGCGTGCAGACCAGTGCGGGCACCTTGGACGTTCTGATGGAGGCAGGCTGGATCCGTCCTGCGGGCCGCCGCGAGGTTCCCGGCCGTCCGGTGATCTACGCCACCACGCCGACCTTCCTCGATCATTTCGGCCTTGAAAGCCGCCGCGACCTGCCCGGGATCGACGAATTGCGCGCCGCCGGCCTGCTCGATCCGGTCGACGAGGCGCTGGAGGCGCAGATGCGCTTCGAGCCGGACGAGGAACCCGACGAAAGCGATAGCGGGGACGACGAGAATTTGGCGGACTGACTCGCATTTCGCGAAGGCTTGTCCTAAATGCTGCGTTGTAACCCGCCGGGGTCTGGCCCGGTCATGCGCCGCCCCGGCTGACAAGGCCTGCTCCCCCGGTGCGCAGTTCAGGAGTTGAGACAATGGGTATTGGTTCGATTTGGCACTGGGTCATCGTGCTCGTGATCGTGCTTGTGCTGTTCGGACGCGGCCGCATCTCGGAGATGATGGGCGATTTCGGCAAGGGCATTTCGAGCTTCAAGAAGGGCCTCAACGAAACCGAGGACACCGTCACCAAGGCGGCCCGGATCGAGCCTCCGGCAGCGCCTGCCGCTCCGGCGGAAACGGCCGCTGCGGCCGACAAGACCGACACCACCGGCGCCTGATTTCTCGCCCCTCGTTAGGAGGCGGCGCGGCCGCACCTTGTCATGTTCGACATCGGCATCGGAGAACTGCTGGTCATCCTGATCGTCGCGGTCGTCGTGATCGGGCCGAAGGACCTGCCGCTCGCCATGCGCACGGCGGGCCGCTGGATCGGCAAGATGCGCCGCATGTCGGCCCATTTCCGCTCCGGCATCGACGCCATGGTGCGCGAGGCCGAGCTGGAGGACATGGAAAAGAAGTGGAAGGCGCAGAACGAGGAAATCATGCGCCGTTCTGCCGCGCTCACCGAAGCTGAAGCGGGCGCGCCGATGATGACCGGGCCGCCTCCGGTCGACACTCCGCCAGCCGAACCTGCACCTGCACCGAGCCCCGCACCGGTCGAAGCACCTGTCGAAGCGCCTAGGGGCAGCGCCGATGTTTGAGGTGAAGGATCTCGACGAGACCCGCCAGCCTTTGCTCGATCACCTGATCGAACTGCGCACCCGCGTCATCCGCGCGCTGCTGGCGCTGGGCGTGGGCTTTGCGATCTGCTTCTATTTCGCCGACGAAATCCTCGGCCTCCTGGTCCTGCCGCTCAAGCAGGCCTTCCCCGATGGCGAGGGCCAGCTGATCTTCACCAAGCTGCCCGAAGTCTTCTTCGTCGAGCTGAAGGTCGCGCTGTTTGCCGGCTTCATGGTGAGCTTTCCGGTGATCGCCAACCAGCTCTGGGCCTTTGTCGCGCCGGGGCTCTATGCGCGCGAGAAGAAGGCGTTCCTGCCATTCCTCTTCGCAACGCCCGTGCTGTTCGGCGCAGGCGCAGCGCTCGCCTATTTCGTGGTGATGCCGGTCGCCTTCAAATTCTTCCTCGGCTTTGGCGGAGAGGCGGGCGGTCTTCAGGTGCAGGCCCTGCCGAGCGCCGGCGATTATCTCGGCCTCGTGATGCAGTTCATCCTCGCCTTCGGGCTGACCTTCCTCTTGCCGGTGCTCCTGTTGTTGCTCCACCGCGCCGGGATTGTCAGCCGCGCGCAGATGGTGGCGGCGCGGCGTTATGTGATTGTCGGCATTTTCATCATCGCCGCGATCGTCACCCCGCCCGATCCCGGCTCGCAGATCGTGCTGGCGGTGCCGCTGTGGTTGCTGTTCGAAGCCTCGCTGCTGCTGATGCGCTTCCAGGAAAAGGCCGTCGCCGCCGACAAGGCCGCGCGCGAGGTTGAAGCGGCTGCCGAGGGGCAAGCGGCGGAGTAGCGTTTTGTTTTCGGCCACCTGTCGGTGGCGCAGACCGCCCGCCCCGCCTCCCCACCCGGCCACCATAGCCTGATGGTATCATTGGTGGCCGGGTGGGGAGGCGGGGCGGGCGGTCTGCGGTTCGCGTTAGCGAACCCGCATGATTAACGCACCTTCACCCCGCCGATCCACACCTCGTGGATCTTCGTGTCGCGGATTGCGTCGGGCGCGCTCATCAGAGGATCTCGGTCGACCAGCAGGAAGTCGGCGCGCTCGCCGGGGATCAGGCGACCGAAGCGCCCCTCGGCAAAGCCCGCATAGGCCGCGCCCGAGGTGTAGCCTGCCAGCGCCTGTTCGCGCGTCACGGTCTGCTGCGGGAACCAGCCGCCGAAAGGCTGTCCGCTGGCATCGGTGCGGCTGATCGCGGCAGCCATCCCGGCCCAGGGGTCGGCTGGTTCCACCGGCGCGTCCGAGCCGAAGGCCAGCCGCCCACCGACACTGACGACGCTGCGCCACGGATAGGCGCCCGCCAGCCGGTCGGGCCCGAGCCGTGCCTCGGCCATCAGGCGGTCGGAGGTCTGGTGGAGTGGCTGCATCGACGCGATCACCCCGTGCTCTCCCAGCTTGGGCAGGTCGATGGGATCGACGATCTGCGTGTGTTCGATGCGCCAGCGGCGATCGCCCTTGTAGCTTTCGGAAAGCTCCGCGATCGCGGCCAGCACCTCGGCATTGGCAGCATCGCCGATGGCGTGAACGGCGGTCTGGAAATTGTCCATGCTCGCGCGGCTCATCATGTTTCTGAGCTGGGCAGGGCTGAGCAGCGGCAGGCCGCGGGTGCCATGCTCGTCGGCATAGGGTGCCTTGAGGCTCGCCCCGCGCGATCCCAGCGCCCCGTCGAGGAACAACTTGATCCCGCCCATCCGCAACCGGTCATCATAAAGCCAGCCGGTGGGTTCCGGCCCCGCCATCAGCTCCAGCGTCTCGAAGCTGTCGGCATAGGACATGATGCGGACCTGCAACCGCCCTTCGTCGCCCGCGCGGCGATAGCTGGTCCAGTCGGCGGCCTTGGTGCCCATGTCGGCAACCGCGGTGACGCCCTTGGCCAGCAGCACCTCCTGCGCCTTGGCGAAAGCAAGATCGCGGTCTTCCGGGCGCGGGGCAGGAACCACCGCGCCCACCAGTTGAACCGCCTTGTCGACGAACACGCCGGCGGGCGCGCCCTTGGCATCGCGGATGATCCGCCCGCCAGCGGGATCGGGCGTCTTGGCGGTGATCCCCGCAGTGGTAATTGCGAGCGTGTTGCCCCAATTGGCGTGGTTGTCCGTGCGTTCGAGCCACACCGGGCGGTCGGACACCACCGCATCGAGTTCGGCGGCGGTCGGGAAACGACCGAGGCCCCACTTCTCCTGGTTCCAGCCGCGCCCGAGAATCCACGGGCGGCCCTGGTTCTCGGCAGCGAAGGCCTTGATCTTGGCCAGCGCCTCTTCGAGCGAATTGGTGTCCGACAGATCGAGCGTCAGCGCGGCAAAGCCGATGTCCATCACGTGCAAATGGCCGTCGATCATGCCGGGCAGCATCACGCGGCCCTTGGCATCGAGCCGGTAATCGACCTGCGGGCGCGCCTCGCCCCGCGCGAGCACGGCCACCACCTTGCCTTCCTCGTCGAACACGAGGCCGGTGAAGCGCTTGACCTTGCCCGCCTCGTCGATCGTCACCCCGTCGACATTGTCGACCAGTGTGTCAGCCCAGGCGGGCGCAGCAAGCGCGAGAGCGGAGACGGCGGCAAAAGCAAAGGCGGCAGAGCGGAACATGGCGATCCTTGCAGGCAGGATGATGGAGGCGCGGGCTTGCTATCGCTTTGCCGCGCACTTGCCAACGCCTGCGTGCGCATACGAAATCCGCGCGCAGGCGATTGCCCTTGCGCGCCCGAGCGCCTAATCCGCGCAGGTTATGTCGACACAGCTAGCAGCATCGAACCCCAAGGGCGCCGCCGCCACTCCGGCGGATCTCACCATCGACGACGTGCGCGCCGCCGCGCAGCGCATTGCCGGCGCGGTGGTCAACACCCCGATGATGCATTCGATTACTCTGTCGCAGATCACCGGCGCGGATATCTGGCTGAAGTTCGAGAACCTCCAGTTCACCGCCGCCTACAAGGAGCGCGGGGCGCTGAATGCGCTGTTGCAACTGACCGAGGAACAGCGCGCGCGCGGCGTGATCGCGGCCTCGGCGGGCAACCATTCGCAGGGCCTTTCCTATCACGGCACCCGGCTGGGCGTGCCGGTCACCATCGTCATGCCCAAGCCCACGCCGACGGTGAAGGTGATGCAGACCGAGAGCGTCGGCGGCAAGGTGCTGCTGGAGGGCGAGACCTTCGACGAGGCCTATGCCTATGCGCGCAAACTGGAAGTCGAGCTGGGGCTGACCTTCGTCCACCCCTTCGATGATCCCCATGTCGCCGCCGGCGCGGGCACGGTCGCGCTCGAGATGCTGGCGGTGAAGCCCGATCTTGATTGCATCGTCACCCCGATCGGCGGGGGCGGGCTGATTTCGGGCATGGCGACGGTTGCCAAGGCAGCCAATCCCGACATGCAGGTAGTGGGCGTGCAGGCCGCGCTGTTCCCCTCGATGTTCGACAAGATCAAGGGCGCGAGCCTACCCTGCGGCGGCGATACGCTGGCGGAAGGCATCGCGGTCAAGGTGCCGGGCGATTTCACTTCCAAGGTGATTGCCGAGCGGGTGGATGACATCCTGCTGGTGGACGAGCCCGCGCTCGAAAAGGCGGTGGCGCTGCTGCTGCAGATCGAAAAGACCGTGGTTGAAGGCGCGGGCGCGGCGGGGCTGGCGGCGGTGCTGAGCAATCCCTCGCGCTTTGCCGGCAAGACCATCGGGCTGGTGCTGTGCGGCGGCAATATCGATACGCGCCTGCTCGCCAATGTGCTTCTGCGCGATCTGGCGAGGCAGGGCCGCCTCGCGCGGCTGCGGATCACCTTGCAGGATCGCCCGGGCGCGCTGTTCCGGGTGATGCGCCTGTTCGACGAGCACAACGTCAACATCATCGAGATCTACCACCAACGCATCTTCACCACCCTGCCGGCCAAGGGCCTGATCACCGATATCGAATGCGAGGCCCGCGATGCCGAGCAGGTCGAGCGGCTGGTCGAGGGTCTGCGCGCCAATGGCTATTCGGTGCAGCTCGTCGAGCTCGGCTAAGCCGTCATTTTTTCGCATTTGCGCCAGCGGGGCGTGCCGTTTTGCGCCATTCCGGCAGCAATTCGCGCCCCCGCTTGTCCACAGTGACGGATATTTCGCGCAGTTTCGTGGTTAAGGGACTTTTACCGAACCACGCGTGCATGCATAAAGTTCTCAGCAACCATGCATCGCACCCCGTGATTCCGGGGCCATAGCAACCGGCAAAGAGGACTGAGCGCGCACGTGACGGCACCGATCCGCTTCCCGAGGTTCTTCGTGACCAGCCCGGCACCGTGTCCCTATCTGCCCGGGCGCAGCGAGCGGAAGGTCTTCACCGAGCTGAAGGGCGCCCACGCCGATCAGCTCAACGAGGCGCTGGGCCGCATCGGCTTCCGCCGCAGCCAGACGGTTGCCTATCGTCCCTCCTGCCTTGATTGTCAGGCCTGCGTTTCGGTGCGGGTGGTGGCGAGCCAGTTCCGCGCCTCGGGGACGCAGAAGCGCGATCTGAAGCGCAATGATGATCTGATCGTCACCGAATGCCGCCCCTGGGCGACGGATGAACAATTCGCCCTGCTCGCCAAATATCTCGGCGCACGCCACCCCGATGGCGGCATGGCGGCGATGGACGAGCTCGATTATGCCGACATGATCGAGCATACGCCGGTCAGTTCGGTCGTCACCGAATATCGCCTGCCCGGGCCGGGCGGTCGTCCCGGTCGGCTGGTGGGCGCCTGCCTCACTGATCGGCAGGGTGACGGGCTGTCGATGATCTATTCCTTCTACGATCCCGATCTCGAAGGCCGGGCGGGGATGGGCAGCTTCATCATCCTTGATCACATCCGCCGCGCGGCCGCCGAAGGCCTGCCCTATGTCTATCTCGGCTACTGGGTCGAAGGCAGCCCGCGGATGCAGTACAAGGTCCGCTATCGCCCGCTCGAGCGTCTGACGCGTGAGGGCTGGCAGCTGATGGACTCCGATGAACAGCACCGGCTGATCGCCGCGGCGACAGCGCCGCGCCAGCCGCAGGACGCGTCGCTGGCCGGCGCCCGAGGCAAGGATGGCCAGCCCGTCAAGTTCCCGGGCAGCTGACACGCGCCTTTCGATAAAGCGCGGTCTGCTGCTGACCGCCGGGCTCGCGCCGGTCGCGCTGGCAGCAGCGCCGCTCCATGCGCAGCAGGCACAGGACGAGAGCGAGACCCCGCCGCCCGCCGCGATCACCGCTCCGCCCGAACCGCCCCCGGTCCCCGCCACGCTGGACGAGCTGATCCCGGCCGAAGCGGTCGCGGATCCCGAAGGCTGGGCCACCCGCGGCGCGCCGCAGGGGCCGGAAGAGGCAAATGTTTCACGTGAAACATCCGCTGAGGCGGGGTCAAACCCGCCCCAAGTCGGGGTCATCGAGGGGTCAAGTGGCTTCCTTCCCGCCCCTCCACCCGGCCTCCAGGACGCAATCGACGCCGCTTTTGCCGATTTCGCGCTCGAATTGCCCGAGCCGCTGACCCCCGATCCCGAAGTCGAGGCCTTGGCTGCGATCGCCATGCCGGTCACCGGCGAGCTGCCCGAACTCGCCGATGTGCGGATCAGCGACACGCTGGTGCTCGGCTTCCCCGCTGCGCCCGGTGCCTTTCCAGAACAGCGCGAATTCATCGAGCGCTTCCGCCAGCTTTCGACTGTGCGCGGGCTCGATGGCGGGGCCGACAGCGCGCCGCTGGTCGCCGCGCGGGCGCGGGCGGATGAAGAGCTGCTCGGCAATATGCTGCGCACCTATGGCTATTACGCGGGCGAGGTGGTGCGCCAGCTTTCCGGCGGGCGGCGCGCGGGCGAGGATAGTGCGAGCGAGGATACGCTCGTCGATGCCGACGCCGCCATCGAGCCCTCCGTGCGCTTCGATCTGCTGCCCGGCACGCGCTACCGGTTCGGCGCGGTCGATCTGGGGGGCTTGTCGCAGATGCCCGATCCCGACGGCACGCGCCTGAGGGCCGCATTCGCGATTGCCGCGGGCGATCCGCTCTATGCGGACCGCATCCTTGAGCGCGAGCTGGAGCTGCGCGTGGCGCTGGGGGAAAGCGGCTATCCCTTCGCCAAGCTCGGCGATCCCGATCTGCTGATCGATCACGCCCGGACCGAGGGCGATCTCACCCTCGCGGTCGATCCCGGCGGGAAATATGTGTTCGGGCCGGTCACCAGCAATGATCCCAAGTTCCTCTCCGGCCGCCATCTAGCGCGCATTGCCCGCTTTGCGCCGGGCGATGTCTACCAGCAGAGCATGGAGACCGATCTGCGGCGCGCGATCATCGCCACCGGCCTTGTCACCAGCGTCTCGATCACTCCGAGTGAAACCACGCCCCCTGCCGATGGCCAGCCGGGCGAGGTCGCGCTCGATGTGGCGCTGGAGCGCGCACCCTTGCGCACCATTGCGGGGGCAATCGGTTACGGCACCGAGGACGGCTTCAAGCTGGAGGGCCGCTGGGAGCATCGCAACATTTTCCCGCCCGAAGGCGCGCTGCGGCTGCGCGGCATCCTCGGCACGCGCGAGGCGCTGGCCAGCATCGGCGTGCGCCGCAACAATTTCCGCGGGCGCGACCAGATCCTCTCCGCCGATCTCTATGCCAGCGATATCAAGACCCTCGCGGTGGATTCGCGCGGCTTCGGCCTGCGCGCGACCTTCGAGAAGGTCTCCAACATCCTGTTCCAGAAGCCGGTCAGCTGGCAGCTGGGGGGCGAGCTGGTCTATTCCGACGAACGCAACCGGCGTGCGCGGGGCAGCACCATCCCCCTGCCGCGCCAGACCTACTGGATCGGCGGCTTGTTCGGCAACATCACCCTCGATCAGAGCGACGATCTGCTCGATCCCAGCCGCGGCTATCGCGCCACCTTCTTCCTCGCGCCTGAAGTCTCGCGTTCGGAGGGGGACGACAGTTTCTATGTCCGCGCCCAGGCCGATGCGAGCATCTACAAACAGGTGAGCTCGACCGTGCTGGCCGCGCGCCTCAGAGCCGCCAGCATCCAGGGCGCCAGCCGCGTCGATGTCGCGCCTTCGCGGCGGCTTTATTCGGGCGGGGGCGGATCGGTGCGCGGCTACGGCTTCCAGGGCGTCGGCCCGCGCAATGATCGCGGCGAGCCGGTGGGCGGGAGCTCGCTGGTCGAGGCCTCGGTGGAAGCGCGGATCGAAACGCCGCTGCTGGGCGGCGCGGTCGAGGTGGTGCCCTTTATCGACGCGGGCACGGTCTCGCTCGGCTCCACCCCCGATTTCCGCTTCATCCAGGTCGGCGCAGGCGTGGGCATCCGCTACAAGACCAGCTTCGGCCCGATCCGCATCGATGTCGCCGCACCGCTCAATCCCACCCCCTTCGATAGTCCCGTCGTGGTCTATGTCAGCCTCGGGCAGGCCTTCTGATGGCAGAGGCCGGGGACACCGTGCTGGACGCGGGGGAGGACACGCCCGCCGTGCGCAACAAGCGCCGCTGGGGCAAGCGGCTGGGCTGGGCGCTGGCGCTGCTGCTGGCACCGCTGGTGCTGGTGGCGGGTTTCCTCTCCACCCCCATCGGCAAGCGCTACATCGCCGATCAGATCGCGGCCGTCGCGCCGGCATCGGGCCTGCGCTTTGCGGTCGGACGGATCGAGGGCGATATCTACAGCAAGGCGGTGCTGCGCGATGTGCGGGTGAGCGATCCCAAGGGCGTGTTCCTCACCATCCCCGAAGTCGCGCTCGAATGGCGGCCATTGAACTGGCTGTGGAGCGGGCTCGATATCCGCGAGCTGACGGCGCGGCGCGGGCGGCTGACGCGGCTGCCCGAACTGCTCCCCGGCGATCCCGATGCGCCGCTGTTGCCCGATTTCGATATCCGCGTGGATCGCTTGGCGATTGAGAACCTCGTCATCGCGGAAGGCGTGGCGACGGCCCGTGCCGAGCGGGTGAACGCCTTGGCGCAGATCGACATCCGCGAAGGCCGCGCGCTGGTGGATGCCAAGGCCGAGCTGGGCCAGCGTGACCGGATCGCGCTGCTGCTCGATGCCGAGCCGGACGGGGACCGTTTCGATCTCGAAGGCGAATACCGCGCGCCTGCGGGCGGCGTGCTGGCGGGGCTGGCGGGGTTTGCGCAAGGGTATGACGCGCGGATTGCGGGCGACGGGACATGGCAGCGCTGGCGCGGCTGGGCGGTGGCGCGGCAGCTGGAGCAGGGCAGCGGCAAGCCGGTGAGCGGCCCGGCGGTGGCGGCGTTTCAGGTCACCAATACCGCCGGAAAGATCGGCGTGCTGGGCCGGGTGCGTCCGGGTCTGGCGGGGGAGAGCCTGCTGGCCCGCGCGGTGGGCGAGAAGCTCGCGCTCGCGGCCAGTTTCACGCTGGAGGATGGCGTGCTGGAAGGCCGCGCAGCTTTGGTGAGCCGCGCGCTCGATCTGCGCGGCGCAGGCGTGGTCGATCTGGCGGAAAACCGAGTGGAAGGCGCGCGCACCAGCGCTGCCTTGCGCGATCCCGATCTGCTGGGTGCGGGCTGGCGGTTCGAGAATACGCGCATCGCCGCCGATATCGAAGGCGATTTCCGCGACCTTGCGATTGATCATCGCCTTGCGGTCGGGCGGCTGCTGGCGAACGGGGTCGAGGCCACAGGGCTGGTGCAGGAGGGCCTTGCGCAGTTCGATGGCAAGATGATCGCGGTGCCGCTGGCGGTGACGGCGGAGCGGATCACCACCGGCAATCAATATGCCGATCCGCGCCTGGTCAAAGGCAAGCTGGCGGGCGCGCTGACCTATGATTTTGCGCGCCAGAAGCTGGCGATCGATGCCGGACGGGTGAGCTTCCCCGGCCTCGAAGGCACGCTCGCGCTGCGCGGCGATATCCGCGCCGGAGCCTATGCTATCGCCGGTCCGGTGGCAGCGCGCGNCCTCAAGGTCGACGGCGCGGGCGAGGTCACTGCCAATGCCAAGATCCTCGTCAAGTTCGGCCCTTCCGTGCCGTGGAGCCTGCGCGCCAATCTGGCGGGCACGCTGGCGAAGATCGGCAATGACACCATCGCCGGTCTCGCGGGCGATCCGCTGCGCTTCAAGGGGATGCTCGGCATCGGCGCAGACCAGCCGCTGGTGCTGCGCGAGGTGGTGGGGGAGAGCGCGCGGCTGAATGCCAGGCTCGACAGCAAGATCGTGACCGGCCCCGGCGGCGCGCGCACCGTGCTCGCCGGCAGCGGCAAGCAGGCGCAATATGGCCCCTTCACCTTCGACGCCGAGATCGCCGCCGATGGCCCGCGCGGGGTGCTGGTGCTGGCCGATCCCTATCCCGCCGCGGGGCTTGAGAATGTCCGCATCGCTGTCGCGCCCTCGGAACAGGGCTTTGCGCTCGATGTCGAGGGCGGATCGCTGCTCGGGCGGTTTGACGGGCGGCTGGGGCTGACCTTGCCCGAGACCGGCCCTGCGCGGATCGGGATCGAGCGGCTCGATGTCTATCGCACCAAGGTGAGGGGTGCTGTGGTGCTGGGTGACGAAGGTATCTCGGGCGATCTCGCGCTGGCAGGCGGCGGGCTGGATGGCACGCTGTCTTTCCGCCCGCAGAGCGGCGATGCGCTGGGCTTCGCGGTCGATCTCACGGCGCGCAAGGCGAGCTTTGGCGGAGCGGTGCCGATCAGCATTGATCGCGCGCGCATTGTCGCCACGGGCCGCTATGCCAAAAACGACACCCGCATCGATGCCGATATCAGCGCCAGCGGGTTCGAATATGGTGCGCTTTACCTCGCCACGCTGGAGGCCAAGGCCGATATCGACAATGGCAGAGGCAAGGTCACCGGCGGGGTGGCGGGCAGGCGGCGCGAGCGGTTTGCGCTCAATTTCGATGCGGACGTCGCGGCCGACCAGATCGCGGCGGTCGCGCGCGGGCAGTTTGCGGGCGAGGCGATCACCATGCCGCGCCGCGCGGTGCTGAGCCGGCAGGAGGATGGCGGCTGGCAACTGGCGCAATCGCAGATCGGCTTTGCGGGCGGCTATGCGCTGATCGAGGGCGAGCTTGGCGGCGGGGAGACCGCGCTCCAGCTCAAGTTTGCGCGCATGCCGCTGCGCCTGCTCGATCTGGCGGGCGCGGAACTGGGCTTTGGCGGGCGCCTGTCGGGCGTGGTCGATTACCGCCAGACGGGCGAGGCCGCGCCGACGGCCACGGCGAAAGTAAAGATCGACCGTTTCAGCCGCGCCGGACTGGTGCTGTCGTCCAAACCCGTCGGCGTGCTGGGGGTGATCGATCTCAATGCCGAGCGCCTCACAGCTGCCGGGCGCCTGACCGAGGGCGGGGCGCGGCTCGGCGATATTGCCCTGCGCATCACCGATTTTCCGGACGAACGCGCGCTGGCTGACCGGCTGCTCAAAGGGCGGCTGCAAGGGCGGCTGATGTTCGAAGGCGCGGCCGAGACACTGTGGCGGCTGGCGGCGATCGAGGCGCTCGATCTCACCGGCCCCGTCACCATCTCCGCGCGCGCCACCGGCACGCTGGCCGAGCCTCGCATCACCGGCGCGCTGGCGAGCGATGCGCTCAAGGTATCGAGCGCGCTCTCCGGCACGCGGATCGAGAAGGTCGCCGCGCGCGGGCGTTTTGCCGGCTCGCGGCTGGAGCTGACCCGCTTTGCCGGCACCACGCCGGGCGGCGGGAGCGTGAACGGCAGCGGCACGATCGATCTCGCCGGAATCAGCGCCACGCGCGGGCCTAGCCTCGATCTGCGCGCCGCGGCGAAGAATGCGCGGATACTCGATGCGAACGGGCTGGAGGCGACCATCACCGGCCCCTTGCGGATCGTCTCCAACGGGCGCGGCGGAACCATCGCGGGCCGGGTGACCATCGACCGCGCGCGCTGGGCGCTGGGCATGGCGGCCGAGGATGTCGCCCTGCCGCAGATCGGCACACGCGAGATCAATGGCCAGGATGGCCGCACGCGCGAGCGGGTCTCGGGCCGCGATGTGGCGTGGCGCTATCTCGTCAACGCCTCGGCTCCCTCGCGGGTGCAGGTCGACGGGCTGGGGCTGGAGAGCGAATGGGGCATCGACATCGCTCTGCGCGGCACGGTCGATGATCCGCGCATCGGCGGCACGGCGCGGCTGGTGCGCGGCGACTATACCTTCGCGGGCACCCGTTTCGAACTCACCCGCGGGCGCATCCTGTTCGACGAGAACGGGCCGATCGATCCGCGGCTCGACATCCTTGCCGAAACCTCGCGCAGCGGCACCAATGTCGATATCGCGATCAGCGGCAATGCCCAGTCACCCCTGATCGGCTTCTCCTCCGATCCGGCCCTGCCGGAGGAAGAGATCGTTGCGCGCCTGCTGTTCGGCGGATCGGTCACCTCGCTCTCGGCAACCGACGCCTTGCAGCTGGCGGCAGCGCTGGCGGCCTTGCAGGGCGGAGGCGCGGGGCTCGATCCGATCGGCGATCTGCGCCGCTCGATCGGGCTCGACCAGCTGCGCATCATCAGCGCCGATCCGCTGATCGGGCGCGAGGTCGGCGTGGCGGTGGGCAAGAACATCACCCGCCGCATCTATGTCGAACTGGTGACCGACGGGCAGGGCTACAGCGCCACGCAGGTCGAATATCGCATCACCAGCTGGCTTTCCCTGCTGGGCACGGTGTCGACCATCGGCCGCGATTCGGTGCTGGTGGAAATCAGCCGGGATTATTGAGGGTCGCTAAGGTAAAGCTCTGCCTCGGCGGCGCGGCGGCGGACGAGGCCTTTCATCACCTTGCCCCCGGCGCGGTTCCAGCGCGCGAATTCGCGTGCGGCGCCCTCGCGGTGCTTCCTTGTCAGGGTGGCGCGGGCGATGGCACCGGTGTTGTAGTGGAAGGCGACGAGCGCATCGAACTGCGCCTTCGTGGTCGGCGCATCGCCCAAGGCGGCGGCAACATCGGCGGCGTAGCGGCCCAGATCGGCGGCTATCCGCGCGTCGCATTGTGCCTGCGTCCACATGGTCGCCGGGCCGATCCTGCCGCCGTTGAAATGATCCTTGCCGGTTGCGCCCCAGCCGATCGTCCAGGGCTCGCCCCCGGTGCCGGGATCGGGATAGGCTGCAACCATTCCGTCAGGCCGCAGCCGCGCACAGCCTTCGAACCGCTTGATCAGCGCAGTCCCGGCCGGGCCGACCGCCGCGGGATTGGCGGGCGCTGCGGGCGCGCTCTCGCGGCTTGCCGCAGCGGGCAGGGCGGCCAGCTTGCGCAGCAGCGAGACCAGGGGAGTGGCGGGTTGATAGGGCATGGCAGGGCCTCCTCATCGGGGTGAACAGCGGTGAGGCGCGGCAATTAGGCACAAGGCGGGCGAGTAGGAAAATGCCTTTTCGCCCGCGCGGCAGAGAGGGTGACAAGAGTTCTTGACTGACAAGAGTTCTTGACTGTAAAGAGCTCTTGTCAGGGCGCGGATTGATTCGGTTCACCGGCAAACCGCGCTCTGGAGGCAGTCCATCAACCAGCCACCGGATCAGACGACTTGGAAAACCGCGTGAAGCACTATCGGGAGGCGCAGGGCTGGAGCCAGGGCGAGCTTGCCCGCCGGCTCGGCGTGTCGCGCCAGACGATCAATGCGGTTGAGACCGACAAGTATGATCCCTCCCTGCCGCTGGCACTGCGCATGGCGCGGCTGTTCGGCGTGGGAGTGCCCGAGCTGTTCATCGATCAATGGGAACCCGAAGTATGACGAGCGAGAATCAGACCTCCCAATCCAGCCGCGTGATGCGCAAGCTGGTGATCCCGGCGCTGATCGGCGGCGTGGCCGGCGGTAGCGCGAGTTTCGCGATGATGCGTTTCATCGATAGCGACGCGGTGGGCGGGCTGAACCTGTCGGCCAGCATCGCGGCGCTGGTGGCGGTGCTCTATTGCGTGATAGCAATCGGCATGCTGCTGGGCACGGCGAGCCCGGGGCTGGGCGCGCGCTTCCTCAATGTCGAAGATGCCGACGAGCTGCGCGAACAGAAGCGGGTGTTGATGTGGTCGGGCGCGGCAATGCTGCTGTGGGGCGTCGCCCTGCTGGCGCTGGCATTGGCGGCGCCCGATGGCCCGCTGCCGCAGACCGCCGCGCTGGTGATCGGCGCTGGCGGCCTGCTGGCGGGCACCGCGCTGTCGGTGATCGTCTACCGCGCCAGTGACGAGCTGATGCTGGCGGTCAATCTCGAAGGCAGCACTATCAGCTACACCATGGCGTTGGTGGTGATCGGGATGTGGGCGATCCTCGCGCATCTCGGCTTCGTGGCCGCGCCTGCGCCGCTCGATCTGCTGACCATCTTCTATGTGCTGGCACTCGCGGCGAGCTTTATCGCGGTGGGCCGGCGCGGAATGCTGACGATCCGCTAAAGCCACCTTGTACCCGACAAAAAAGGGGCGTCCGCTTCTCGCGGACGCCCCCTTTTTTGTGCCTGTGGCCGTCGCTCAGAAGCGATAGGTTGCAGTGGCGCGGAACACGCGGGCTTCGGCGGTGTCGCGGCCGACGGTGGTGTCGATCCCGAAGCTCGCCACCAGCGGGCCATCGCCCACGGTCGCCGAAATCCCGAGTTCGCCCCAGGTGTGATCGGCCTCTTCGAGCACGAAGTTCGCATTCGGGCCGATGCCCTGCGCGAAGTTGGCGCCGACCAGCTGCGGGCCTTCCTCGAACTCCCACACCAGCTGCGCGGTGGCGTTGATCTGCACCATGCTCGATTCCTTCTCGAAATCGAAGCCGAAGCGCGCCTGGGTGCTCTTGAAGCTCTCGCGATCAAAGCGCAGCGCGGCGATGCCGCCGGTCTCGCGCGCGGCGCTCAGATCGACGCTGGCATAACGGCCCTCGACGCCCGGCGAGATCGTGCCGATGCCGGTGTCGATGTCATAGGACAGGCCCAGCGCCCCCGAGACCAGCAGATCGTCGGTCGAGGAGGTGAGGCTCTGGAAGCCCGCCAGGAAGGGCACGTTGCGCTGGGTGTCGAAGCCCATGTTCGCCATCGAGAACTGGCCGTCGACCACCGGACCATCGGTGAACTTGTGGCGCATGTAGAGCGAGACGGCATAGGTTTCGCTGTCGACCTGCTGGCCGAGCGGCGCATCGGCTTCGAGCGTGCTGAAGTAGCCCGACAGGCCGACCATGGTCTTGTCGCCCGGATAGAACTCCAGACCACCTGCGACGTAGAGGCCGTTCACTTCGCTCTTCTGGGTGAAGCCCGGCAGCGAATTGACGTTGCCGGCCACGATCCCGGCCGAGATGAACGCCGCGACGTTCTCGGGCAGGTTCACGTCCTTGAGCTCGGTCTCTTCTCCGGCGCTCTGGAGCGCCATGACTTCCAGACCGACCGGCTGGCCCTGCGGAGCAAGACCGGCCTGCACCACGCCCATCGGCGCGCCGCTCACCGCGATCTTGCCGCCGGCGCGGGCACGATCAGCCTCGCGCATGCGCTGGTCGTTGAAGTTCTGCAGCAGGTTCACGTTCTGCGCCGCGAGCGAACGCACCGCCTGCTCGCTCACCGGAGCAAGGTTGCGGAAGGTCGAGCGGATCGTGTCGGTGGTGGCAAAGTCCAGACCATAGAGGCCGGCCAGCGCCGCGTTGGGGCGGTTCTGGTCGAACAGCTGCGCATAGGCAGTCTGGATCTTGTCGTTCTGGTTGATCACCGTGTTGTAGCTCGCCGCAGTGATCTCCATCAGCACCGCGTTGGGCTGGTAGACGAAGACCTGCTTGAGGATCGGCGAGATGGTGGTGTTGATGAAGGTGCCGGTCACCCCACCGGTGGCGGTGAGGATGGTGTAGCGGCGACCCTGGCCGTTGACCTGCTGGGTCAGCCCGCCGCCGAGCGCCACGAGGCCGCCGACATTGGCCGCACCCGTCACCGCGATCCGGTCGGACGCGCCCGCGCCGGTGAAGTCGGCGAGGTAGGTCGTGCCCGAAGCCATCACGAGGTTGCCGGTGACGTTGAGCGTGCCGGTGGTGCCCATGGTGGCGGGCGAGAAGGTGCCGCCGATGCTGGTGAGGAACGGCGCGGTGATCATGCCGGTGCCTTCCATCATGCCCGCAAACAGCGTGTAGTCACCCACCGAGGTCACCGCGCCCGCCACATTCACGCGGCCGCCGAACTGGTTGATGTCGATCAGCGAGGTGAGGTTGCCCGCCGCCGCGACATTTAGGCCCGCATTGTTGCGGATCGTCAGGCGATCGATGGTGACGGTGCTGCTGAGCGTCGTGGTGCCGTTCTGGCTGAGGGTCACGTCGAAGTAGCGCGGCAGGACGTTGGCGGCCGGGTTGGTCGAACTGACCACCGGGTTGACGTTGTTGGCGATGAAGCCGGTCGCGCCGGGCAGACCATTGGCCAGCGTCGGGGCGGGCAGGGTCGCGGTGCCGTTCTGCGGAGTCTCTTCCGAAGTCTCCAGCATCGCGCTCGCCGAAGCATCGGTCGGAACCACGGCGGTGGCGGTGATCGCAGCGTCTTCAGGCGCGCCCGGAACAGTGGCGAAGCCGGGCAGCGCCATGTCTTGCACGGTCAGCTCGGTGCCGGTGCGGCCGGTGTTGGCCGGAGCAACCGCACGTGCGCCCGCGACCTGCGCCGGGGCGGTGCCTGCGTCCTGCTGCTCGCCGCCGTTCATGAAGGGCGAGAAGTCGACTTCGGTCGCGGCATTGGTCGGATTGGCCGGCGGAGCGGTGCTGGTCGTCACGCCGGTGCGGGTGTCGGTGCAGAAATCGTTCGGGTTCTCGAATTCGATGCAGACCGAGCCGAAATCGCCGCCGGTGCCGCCAAGGCCGAGTTCCGGCGTGGTCGGCAGGCCGTTCACGACCTGACCATTGGCGTTGATCACGCGGTACATCGGGTCGAGCAGCGTGACCCAGCGGTTCGGATCTTCCCAGTTGCCGTCACCGGCCACCGTGCCGACGTAGCGGTAGGGGTTGTTGGCGACGATATACTGCCAGAACAGCGAGAGCGGCTGGTAGAAGCTGGTGGTGCCGATCGAGCTGAACGGCTGGTTGCCGAAGAAGCGCGAACCGCCCGACAGCACGCCGATCACGAGGTCTTCGTTCGACAGGGTGTTGGTCGAGGAATCGAGGATCAGCGGACCGCCCGAATCGCCCCCTGCGGTGGTGCCTTCGTTCGGCAGGGCCGCATCGCGGTGGGCATTGATGTCGGTCGCGAAGTTGCGGTTCCGCGAGTCGAAATCGAGGTGGTAGAGGTTCTGCGTCAGCGTGTTCGGAGCGCCGAAGATCACGGCGTTGCGATCCGACAGCGACATGAAGCCGCCGAGCATGTTCTCGGCCGCGCGGCGGCGGAAGTCGATGCCCGAAACCGCGCCTTGGGTCGCGTTGCCGGTGCCGCCGTAGCCGACGATCTCGACCTGGTAGCCGGTGCCACGCACCGGATCGATCGAAGCCGGAGCGGGCAGGGTGCTGAACAGCATCGCCCAGGTCGGCAGGCCGACCGCCGGAGTATCAAGGCTGGCGAGCGCGATGTCGGCTTCGATGAAGCCGCTGGCAGCCGGATTCTGACGCGAGCGCGCGTCCCAGAAGATGCGGTTGATGTTGTAGACGCGCTGGGCGGTGTTGGTGCGGGTGTTGGCGAACCAGCTCTGGATGCCCGGCAGCGCATTGACGTTGAACGACACCGCGGCGCGCACGGTGGTCTGGTCATAGCCGGTTTCCGGGCGGGTGTTCACGCAGTGCGCGGCAAACAGCACGGTGCGCGGGTTGATCAGCGTTGCGGTGCAGATGCCGATACCGCCCTGGCCCACGACATTGGTGACGATCATGCCGACGCCGCGGAATTCATCCGGGTTGTCGACGATGTTGCCCGAGGTGGTGTTCTCGTTGGGCACAACGGCCAGCGCCGGGGTGGCCGTGGCAGCCATGGCGAGCGCAAGGGTGGCGGAGCCGGCCAGCAGGCTGCGGCGACAGGTATCGGTGAACGTCATTGGGCCCCCTTTTGACGAAAAAATTTACGACGGCAGCGAAAATTGGATGAGACGCTTTAACGTCCCGTTGTGCGAAGGCAATTCGAAAATTGGCAACATTCAACAGCTGCGAATTGTTCCCGTTTCCCAGCCGGTTCCACGCGCATCTCCGGGGCGCGAACTTGCAGGAAGATGCGTGGATTGGTAGTCTTGCAGGCACATAGATAACCGGGTCGCGCATTTGCTTTTGGGGAGAGCCAAATGAGCGGACATGACTGGGATCGGCGTTCGGTGCTGCATGGCGGCATGGGCGTGATGGGAGCGCTGGCGGCAGGCGGTTTTTCGGCCAGCCCGGCGCAGGCGGCCGGTGGCATGGTGCCGCTCACTTCCATGAGCCTCAAGAACTACCATCAGGTGATGGCCAAGGTGCTGGCGCGGACCGAGCGCATTGCCGTGCCGTCCTACCGGTTCGGTCTGGTGATGCGCAACGGCATGGGTGCAAGCGGCGGGTCCGGCACGACCACGGTCGATCTCACCGCCGATCTCGTCGGGGTGGATGCAGGCCTGATGCGCCAGCTGGCGCACCTTGCCTTCAGCGACTTCATCGAGCGGCTGCGCGCCACGGGCCCACCGTGCTCGGCTGGGACGAGATCAGCGCAAGCGAGGGCTTCAAGAAGCTCGATCCGACGCCCGATCCCTTCATCAAGAAGCCGTTTGCGGATTCGCGCACGGTTGCGGTGGTCAGCCCGGAATATCTGCCGCTGCTTACCGTCGGGCCTGAAGCGCCGCTGTCCGATCGCTCGCCGTTCAACCTCGGCAATGCCCGGGCGCTCAATTCCATGTCGGCCGCGCTCAAGTGTCTGGTGATGATCCCCAGTCTGGCGATGGACTTCGCCGCGCTCACCGGCAGCGGGCACCGGGTTTATGGCGGGGGCGCGAATGTCGGCATCCAGCCGGGGCTGTTCATGGTGCCGCTGTTCACCCACTTCAATTTCTACCACGCCAAGATCGCGCTGGCAGGCGAGGGCGGGCGGCTGATCCTCGAAGACCGGGTCGCGGTCGGGCAGGCAGGGGAGCTGGTGCAGACCAGAAACTTCAACAACAATGCCCAGATCGAGGAATGGAACGCCTATATCCGCTCCAACGCCTGGTGGACCGAGCCGAACATGGCCGCCCCCAGCCGCCCGACGCTGGGCTATAATTATTCGAACTACCAATACCGCGTCGATCCGGCGCTGCTGCAGAATGCTGTGCTCGACGCCGCGCGCGCCACGCACGGGCTTTACATGGGGGTGATCAATGCCAATCGTCCGGCCTAGCCTTGGGGTTGCCCCGCTCGCTGCAGCGCTGATCGCGCTCGCCGTGCCCGCAGGGGCGCAGAACGCCAATCCGCTTGCCGGTGCCACCCGCGCACCGCAGGCAGCCGCCACGACCGATAGCTTCGGCGGGCTCATCATCCCCGCACCCGAGCGCGGCCAGCTGCGGCCCGATCCCGACAACGCTGCGACCGGCGGCGTGGTGTTCGCTGACGAGCTCGGCTGGTATCGCTTCATGATGCCCGATGGCGGCACCACCGCGCTTGAAGGGGAGATGCGACAGTTCTCCTTCCCCGCCGGGACGATCCCGACCACCTGCTTTGCGATCAAGGTGAAGGAGGCCAGCCTCGCCAAGTTCCCGATCACGCAGATCCAGGCCGAGCTCGATACGCTCTATCCCAAGTTCGACAGCGCCATCACCGGTGCGGGCTTCGCGATCGAGCACCGCGAGAGCCTCGTGCTCGATTCGGCCGGACAGCGTAGCGCCGTCCCGCTCAAGCTGCTGGCGTGGGATTCGCGCTCGGACAACGGCATCCGCGCGACCTGGACGCTGATGCCCTCGCAGATCGGCTATCTGCTGTTCGCCTGCATGGGGGCCGATCCCGGCCACCAGCGCGAGGTGATCCAGCGCTACCTCAGGATCGGCTCGGTGATGACCTCGGGCAAATAGGGTCGGGGGCAAACGAAAGGCCCGGAAGGACGAACCTTCCGGGCCTTTCTTGTGACTGGATGAAATCCGGGCCGGATTACATCGAGTAGTACATGTCGAATTCGACCGGGCACGGGGTGGTTTCGGTGCGGATCACCTCTTCCCACTTCAGTTCCATGTAGGCTTCGATCTGGTCCTTGGTGAACACGTCGCCCTTGAGCAGGAAGTCGTGGTCAGCAGCCAGCGAGTCCAGCGCCTCGCGGAGCGAACCGCACACGGTCGGCACTTCGGCGAGTTCGGCCGGCGGCAGATCGTAGAGGTTCTTGTCCATCGCCTCGCCCGGGTGAATCTTGTTCTCGATCCCGTCGAGACCCGCCATCAGCAGCGCCGAATAGGCGAGGTAGGGGTTGGCGAGTGCATCGGGGAAGCGGAACTCGACGCGCTTGGCCTTTTCGCCCGCACCATAGGGGATGCGGCACGAGGCCGAACGGTTGCGGGCCGAATAGGCCAGCAGCACCGGTGCTTCAAAGCCCGGCACCAGACGCTTGTAGCTGTTGGTGGTCGGGTTGGTGAAGGCGTTCAGGGCCTTGGCGTGCTTGATGACGCCGCCGATGTAGTAGAGGCACATTTCCGACAGGCCGGCATATTCATTGCCCGCGAACAGCGGCTTGCCTTCCTTCCAGATCGACATGTGGGTGTGCATGCCCGAGCCGTTATCAGCCTTGATCGGCTTGGGCATGAAGGTCGCGGTCTTGCCATAGGCATGGGCGACCTGGTGCACGACATACTTGTAGATCTGCATGCGGTCGGCGGTCTGCACGAGGGTGCCGAAGGTCAGGCCCAGCTCGTGCTGGGCGGCGGCGACTTCGTGGTGGTGCTTGTCGCAGGGCAGGCCCATTTCGAGCATGGTGGTGACCATCTCGCCGCGGATGTCGACCGCGCTGTCGACCGGCGCGACGGGGAAGTAGCCGCCCTTGGCACGCGGGCGGTGGCCCATGTTGCCCGCGTCATATTCCTTGGCGGTGTTGGTCGGCAGTTCGATGTCGTCGATCGAGAAGCCCGAGCCGGCATAGCCGTCCTCGAAGCGCACGTCGTCGAACATGAAGAACTCGGCTTCCGGGCCGACATAGACGGTGTCGCCCAGGCCGGTCGACTTGAGGTAGGCTTCGGCGCGCTTGGCGGTGGTGCGCGGGTCGCGGCTGTACCAGTCGCCGGTCGACGGCTCGACGATGTCGCAGTTGATGATCAGCATCGGGGTGGCGCTGAACGGATCGATCCAGGTCTCGGTGAGATCGGGCTTGAGGATCATGTCGCTCTCGTTGATCGCCTTCCAGCCGGCGATCGACGAACCGTCGAACATCAACCCGTCTTCGAGCTCGTCTTCGCCCATGACGCCTGCGACCATGGTGAGGTGCTGCCACTTGCCCTTGGGGTCAGTGAAGCGCAGGTCCACCCACTCGATTTCCTCGTCCTTGATCAGCTTCAGGACGTCTTTTGCTTTCGACATTTGTTTGGTGCCTCCGAATTGTGGTTGCGTGTGTGGTGGACCTGCCCGCCACCGTGGCGGGCCGGAGAGGGTGGAAAATCAGATGGCGTCTTCGTCGGTCTCGCCGGTGCGGATGCGCAGCGCGCTTTCGATTGCGCTGACGAAGATCTTGCCGTCGCCGATGCGCCCGGTCTGCGCGGCAGCGGCAATCGCCTCGACCACGCGCGCGGCCTGATCGTCGGCGACGACCACTTCGAGCTTCACCTTGGGCAGGAAGTCGACGACATATTCGGCGCCGCGATAGAGCTCGGTATGGCCCTTCTGGCGGCCGAAACCCTTGGCTTCGGTGACGGTGATGCCCGACACGCCGATTTCGTGGAGGGCTTCCTTCACCTCGTCGAGCTTGAAGGGCTTGATGATCGCTTCGATCTTTTTCACGTCGTTCCTATCCGCGGCTGACCGGATTCCTGACCAAATCCTTACAAGAATCGTGCCAAGGCCATCCGGCGGTGTCCTGAACAATCCTTGCTGTCAGGGGATTCCCGACAGGGGATGTCTTTCGCCGTGCCAGCGCCGGTAGCAAGATTATGGTGCACCGCGCAATGGTGCACAGTGCATGGACGGACCTTGCCTAAATTTTAAGCAACTGCGCCGCGACTATAGGCGAAGGCCCGTAGTCTCGCTGAGGCCGCACATGATGTTGAGGTTCTGGATCGCAGCCCCCGAAGCGCCCTTGCCGAGGTTGTCGAGCACCGCGAGCAGACGGGCTTGCGCGCCATCGGCCGATCCGGTGATGAACAGTTCCATCCCGTCGCTGGCGGGCGCGCCCTGACGCAGCAGCAATTCGTCCGGCACGCTCTCGGCGCAGGTGACGACGCTGCTGCCTGCATAGAACGCGGCGAGACATTCGCGCATGGCGGCAAGGCTCACCGTCGCCCCCATCGCGGCGAGCGGCAGCGGTACATCGACCACCATGCCGCGATGCGCCGGCACCACCGCGGGCGAGAACACCGGCGCATGGGCAAGGCCCGCATAGGCCTGCATTTCGGGCAGATGCTTGTGACCAAGGCCGAGGCCATAGGCGCGAAAGGCGATGTCGGGCTCGCGCGCAAAGCGGTCGATCAGGGCGTTGCCCCCGCCCGAATAGCCGCTCACCGCATTGACGGTGTAGGGCCAATCGGCAGGCAGCAGGCCCGCGCGCACCAGCGGGGCGACAAGGCCGAGGAAGCCCGTGGGGTAGCACCCCGGATTGCTCACGAAACGGGCATTGGCGATGGTCTCGCGGCCCACCAGCTCGGGGAAGCCATAGGCCCAGCCGCCTGCCACGCGGTGGGCGGAGGAGGCGTCGATGAAGCGGGTGGCGGAGCCTTCCGCGAGCGCCACGGCCTCTTTCGCGGCGTCATCGGGCAGGCACAGGATCGCGATGTCGGCTGCATGGAGCGCGTCGCGGCGCGCGGCCTCGCTCTTGCGCTGGGCATCATCGAGGATGATGAGATCAAACTCGCTGCGGCCTTCCAGCCGTTCGCGGATTTCCAGACCCGTGGTGCCCGCAGCCCCGTCGATGAACAGGCGGGTCGGCATGGATCAGGCCTCGGGTGCGGCGAGTTCGCTCGCCTTGCACCAGCCGCTCGGCCCCTGCGGCCCGGGGCAGCCCCACACCCATTCGCCTGCCACATCGAGCAGTTCGAACCGGCTTCCGGCGGCAAGGGTGACAAATACTTCGGCATCGCCGCGGGGGTTGAGCCTGAGGCCAGCGCCCGCATCGCCCACCGCGTGGACATGGGGGATCACATAATGGGCCGCGAGATGGCTACCGGCGAGCGCAATATGCGCCAGATCGCCGCGCAGGGGCAGAGTGCCGGGCGCAGGCTTTTCCACCGGGCCCTTGAGACCCAGCACGCCCTCGGGCACCTGATACATCACTTGGTCGGGCGCCATGCCGCTCATCTGCGTTCCGTCAGCTTTCTCGTCTGCGCCCGCGCTCTCCCCTGCGCCAGCGTGGCAGGCCCGTTAGCGCCAAGCGGCGCGCGGGGCAAGGTCAGGCGCCATATCGGGCGCGGATCGCGTGCCATGACGCGCGCAGGCCCAGCCCCCGGCCGCCGCGGGCACGGCCCGGACGGGGCGAGGGGTTCCACGCGAAGGTATCGAAATGCACCCAGTCGATCCCCTCGCCCACGAAGCGATCGAGGAACAGTCCCGCAACACTCGCGCCGGCAAAGGGATTGGCCGAGGCATTGGCCATGTCAGCGACGTCCGAGGCGAGATATTCGCGGTACCCTTCGGGCAGGGGCAGGCGCCAAGCGGGATCATCCTGCGCGCGGCCGGCGGCGAGGAAGGCCTCGGCGGTCGCATCGGAGCGCGCCATCAGCGCCGGCAGATCCGGCCCCAGCGCCACCCGCGCAGCGCCCGTAAGCGTGGCGAAATCGACGATCAGATCGGGGTTCTCCTCCGAAGCGCGGGTCAGCGCATCGCCGAGGATCAGCCGCCCTTCGGCATCGGTGTTGTGGATCTCGATCGTCAGCCCCTTGCGGCTGGCGAGCACATCGCCCGGCCGGAAAGCCCCGCCCGAAATCGCGTTCTCCACCGCGGGCACCAGCACATGGAGCCGCACCTTCAGCCGCGCCCCCATGATGAGGCCCGCAAGCGCAATCGCATGGGCTGCGCCGCCCATGTCCTTCTTCATCAGCCGCATGCCGGAGGAAGGCTTGATATCGAGCCCGCCGCTATCGAAGCACACCCCCTTGCCGACCACCGCCAGCACCGGGTGCGACGGATCGCCCCAGGCGAGGTGCATCAGCCGCGGGGCATGGTGCCGCGCCGCCGCGCGCCCGACCGCATGGACCATCGGATAGCCCTGTTCCAGCGCATCCCCGCGCACCACGGTGAGATCGGCCTTGTGCGCCTTGGCGAGCTTCTCGAACTCGGCTTCGAGCGCGGCGGGCCCCAAGTCCTCGGCGGGCATGTTGACGAGATCGCGAAGCGCACATTCGGCCTGCGCCTCGGCGGTGAGCGCGTCGATCTGGCCGACCTGCGCGGTCAGCAGCACGCGGGGGCCTTGGGCTTTGTCCTCGCTCTTGTAGCGGGTGAAGCGGTATTGTCCGGTGATCCAGCCGAACATCGCGGGGCCGGCTTCCCCTTTGGCGAGGCGATAGGTGCCCTCGGGCAGGTCCTCGGCGAGCTTGGCCAGACACCAGCTCGTCAGGCTTTCCGGGTTCGCCACGCCGCCGACAGCGAACCAGCTGTCACCATCGGGCACGATGCCGGTCTGGAAGGTGCCGCCCTCGAATTTCTGCGCGGCAAGCGCGGCGCGTTGGCCTGCCGAGAGGCCCTTGGCGAAGGCCTCGAAGCCGTCCTTGTTGACGAGGTGGATGGCAATCGCGTCGGTTCCGCGATCGGGCTGGATCAGTGCTTTGGCTTCGCTCATGCCTGTTCCATAATCACGGGCACGGGGTTGTCGCCAGCAGATTCGGACGCAAGGGAAAAGGGAAATGGGTGTTCTGGAAATGTTTCACGTGAAACATTCGCCGCGCAATGCCAACCGGCCATCAAAGCGGGGCTACGGGGGGTCTGGCAGGGGTCTGGCGGCGATCATGGCCGCCGTTCTGGCCTGCGTCGCTCCGGGCGCGGCGCTCGCCCAGTCAGTGCCAACTGCGGGTCAAGCCGCACCCAAACCCGATCTGAGATCGCAGCTTGTCGAGCACGAGGGCACGGGCAATGCCACCCGCGACTTCGTCTATCGCTGGCCGGCTGCGGTCTCGGCCATCCCCGCGCTTGCCGCACAACTCGCCGCCGAGCGCGAGCGGCTGCTGGCCGAGCAGAAAAGCGAATGGCAGACCTCGCTCAAGGAATTCGCGGGCGAGGATTGCGGCGGCTGCACGATCCGCGATTTCCAGAAGACCTGGAAGGTGGTGACCAACCTGCCGCGCTTCCTCTCGCTCTCGGTCGAGGTTTATGAATACACGGGCGGCGCCCACGGCAATTACTACACCGATGCGCTGCTGTGGGACCGGCAGGCCATGGCCGCGATCATGCCCGAAGACCTGTTCCGCTCCCCCGCCGCCTTGCAGGATGCGCTGGGGGCGGAATGGTGCAAGGGGCTGAAGGCCGAGCGGATCAAGCGCATGGGCGCCGAGACCAGCCAGGTGATCGAGGATGACGGGATTTTCCCCTGCCCGCCGATTGCCGATCTCGCGGTGCTGCTCGGCTCGTCGAACAGGCGCCGCTTCAACCGCATCGGCCTGATCGCCGCGCCTTACGTGGCGGGCTCCTATGCCGAGGGGCAATATGAGGTGACCCTGCCCGTCACCGCCAAGGTGCTCGCCGCGGTCAAACCCGAATATGCCGCCGCCTTCGCAAGGGCGAAGTAGCAATTTGCGCTGGCCCTCGCTATGTGGGGGCCATGCACGAATACCAACTCGTTGACGGCGATCAGACCGTCTACCGCGACGGCACCATCAAGCTCCACACGGCTGAGGGCTTTGAAGGCATGCGCAAGGCAGGCCGCCTTGCCGCCGAGATCCTCGATGCCTGCGTGGAGCTGGTGAAGCCCGGCGTCACCACCGGGGCCATCGACGATGCGGTGCGCGGCATGATGCTGGATGCGGGCGCGATCCCCGCAACGCTCGGCTACCGCGGCTATGCGCATAGCTGCTGCATCTCGATCAACCATGTGATCTGCCACGGCATTCCGGGCGACAAGGTGCTGAAGGATGGCGACATCCTCAACATCGACGTGACCCCGCTGGTGGACGGCTGGCACGGCGATACCAGCCGCATGTTCTACGCGGGCGAGCCCTCGCTGAAGGCGAGGAAGCTGGTCGAGGTGACCTATGAATGCCTGATGCTCGGCATCGCGGCGGCGCAGCCGGGCGCGCGGCTGGGCGATATCGGCGCGGCGATCGAGGCCCATGCCAACCAGTTCCGTTACGGCGTGGTGCGCGAGTTCTGCGGCCACGGCCTCGGCCGCCTGTTCCACGACGCCCCCGAAGTGGTCCACGCCGCCAAGGCCGGGACGGGGCCGGAGCTGAAGCCGGGCATGTTCTTCACCATCGAGCCGATGATCAACCTCGGCAAGCCCTGGGCCAAGGTGCTCGGCGACGGCTGGACCGCAGTGACGCGCGACAAATCGCTGAGCGCCCAGTTCGAGCATTCGATCGCGATCACCGAAACGGGCAACGAGATCTTCACGAAAAGCCCGACGGGTCGGGACTGCCCGCCTTACGTTTAGGTTTTTGCACGCCCCTCCGGGCGCGCGATCCTCGCCAGAACTGCAGCAAGCTGCCCCCGCTGCGGGCGGGCGCCGGAGCGCTTTGGCGCCCTTGCCCCCCTTTTCGTCATCCCGGACTTGATCCGGGATCCAGCTTCCTTCCCGGCTGCGAAAAATAGCGGGCCCCCGGCTCAAGGCCGGGGAGACGCCCCTCCCGCGCCGCCCTGATCGCTGCGCCTCTCGAACGGCATCAAGCCCGGCACAGGCTCGATTTCGCGACATTGGGCGGTGCCGATCACCTCGCGTTCCTGCGATTCTGCATTTGCGGTCAGCCAATGGGTGAGCACCAGACTCTTTCGATCAATCGAGCTGTTGACCTTAGGCCAACCGTTTGACAATCGGTTCCGATAAAGCCAGATCGCATCGGTCTCGTATCTGACCCCGAAGCTCGTCCTCCCCCTTGGGTGGTTATGCGGCCTGCCGTACGCGAGCCGGCGCTCAGCGTTGATGGCAAGGGTCATGCTGGCGTAATCCCCGCTCACGGCGGTGCATTCGAGATAGAGATCGCGCTCGGCTGTCGCAGCCGAGTCCTGTGCGGCGGCCGGGCGGGTTAGGGGTAATGGCGTGGCTCCGGCCGCAACCATTGCCGCCACTGCCGCCATTGCCAACCGCCGGGCTTGCTTGTGCATGATCAGTTCTCCCGAGCAGCCCTGATCGCTGCCCCTGCGGCGAAGGGCGCGATTGCCACCAGCGCGAGACTGATCGCGCCGACGAAGCCTAGGCTCGCGACGTCCTGACGGGCCAGCGCGCCTGCGCCGAAGATCAGGATCGGGAGCGCGAGCGGGATCAGCAGCAGGCCCGAAAGCGCCGCGCCTGCGCGCAAGCTTGCGGTGAGCGCGGCGATCATCAGCCCGATGGCCGCAAGCCCCGGCGTGCCTGCGACAAGGCCGAGCAGCAGGATATCGAAGGTCTCGCCCTCGATCTTGAGCAGCGCGGCGGCGGGGAAGGTCGCCAGCAGCAGCGGCGGGCCGAAGCTCAGCCAGTGGGCGATAAGGCGCACCGCCATCATCGCCTCTTCCGTCATCCCGCGCAGGCGCAGCTGGTCGAAGAAGCCGAGTTCGATGTCGCGCGCCACCAGCTTTTCGAGCGGCAGGATCGCCGCCAGCAGCGCCGCGATCCACACCACCCCGCCGCCGGTCTTGAGCATCAGGTTCGCATCCGGCCCGACCGCGAAGGGGAACAGCATGGCGACCGCGACGAAGAACACCACGGGCAGGGCCGCGCCGCTGCCGGTGAAGGGGAAGAACTGCGCGAGGTCACGGCGGAGCAGGGCGGCGATCATGCGTCCTCTCCCGCAGGGGCAAAGTCCTCGATCGCAAAGCTCGTCATGCCCGGCACATCGAGCGCCTGGTGCGAGGCGATCAGCGCGATCCCGCCGCCCGCGCAATGTTCGCGCACCAGCGTGCTGACGAGGCTTTGCGAGGCGGCATCGAGGCCAGAGACCGGCTCGTCGAGCAGCCAGACGGGGGCGGCCTGTCCGATCACGCGGGCGAGGGCTGCGCGCTTTTTCTGGCCCGTCGAAAGATAGCGCACCGGCACTTCGGCCAGCGCATCGAGGCGCAGGCGCTCCATGATCGCGGAGCTTGTCTCCGCCCCGTCGAGCGCGAACCAGAAGGCCAGTGCCTTGCCCAGCGGCAGGGCGGGGTCGAGCCCGGTGCGCTCGTCCAGCAGCGCGAGCGCGCCCTCGCGGTTGACGCTGCCGGCATAGGGCGTGGTGAGGCCCGCCAGCGCGCGGATCAGCGTCGTCTTGCCCGCGCCATTCGCGCCCGTCACATGGCACGCCGCGCCCGCCTCCAGCCGGAACGACAGCCGCCGGAACAGCAGCCGCTCGCCGCGGCGGCAGGCGAGGTTGTCAGCAACAAGGGACGGCAGCGAGGCTTGCATCGGCGGCCAGCGTTAGGGAAAAGGCGGCGCGCAAACAAGCGACCCGCACAAGGAACCCGTCAATGTCCGTCCCCGAATTCACCTCTGACCAAATCACCGCATTGCTGGCGGCGCACCCCGCGTGGGCGCTGGCGCGCGAGGGCAAGGCGATTGCGCGGACCTTCCGGTTCAAGGATTTCTCCGAAGCCTGGGGCTTCATGAACCGCGTCGCCCTGCTCGCCGAGGCGCAGGACCACCACCCCGAATGGTTCAACGTCTACAACCGGGTCGAAGTGACGCTGACCACGCATGATGCGGGCGAAAGCGGCGGATTGTCGGCCCGCGATGCCAAGCTCGCTTCGACGATCGACGGGATAATCGGCAGCTGATCGCGCTGGTTCGGCCCGCCATCGGACGGGCCGCAAGCGCGAACGCGCGCCCGCAGCGGAAGCGAAGCTGAACCGCCGCAGGCGGGACACCCGCGCGTCAGCGCGTGTGAGCGAGGATTTCGCATCGCGGAGGCGATGCGGACACAAAAACTCTTACCGCCCCAGCAATCCCTGCCGCCCCGCAGCGCGCTGCTGCTTGCGCACCTTGCCGGGCATCCAGCGCTTGGCAAAGGCGAGGCTGCGCGCGGTCTTGCCGACGAGGTAATGCAGATCGTCTCCGTGGACCGCGTTCCACACCGCCTGCGCAACCTCTTCCACCGGCGTGATCTCCAGCCCGGCGGCGGTGACGCGGGTGCGGATGTTCTCGTTGGTCTTGCGGTTGCCGGTGCCGTCGAGCAGCGGGGTCTCGATGAAGCTCGGGCAGATCGAGGAGACCTTGATCCCGTCGGGCGCCCATTCGGCATCGAGGCTCTCCGCGATCCCGCGCACGCCGAATTTGGTGGCGGAATAGACGCTCATCCCGCTGCCGCCGGTGAGGCCCGCAGCGCTGGCGATATTGACCAGCGCGCTGCCCGGCGCGCTTGCCTTGAGGTAAGGATAGGCCGCCTGCGCGCCGTAGAGCACCCCGCGCAGGTTGATGTCGAGGCAGCGGTCGATCTCTTCGACCTCGAGCTCGGCCAGCGGGCCTCCGGTACCGATCCCGGCATTGTTGACCACCACGTCGATCCGCGATCCGGCGGCGGTGTTGAAGGCCGCGAGCGCCTCGTCCCACGCCGCGCGGTCACGCACATCGAGGCGGTGCATATATTTGAACCCGCCCTCGATCAGGCCGAGCGTGTCCTCCATCCCTTCGACATTGACGTCGGCAATCCCGACGAACCACCCGCGCTCGCCGAAATGGCGGGCGACAGCGCGGCCGATGCCCGATGCCCCGCCGGTGATGAAGATGCTGCGCCGTTCTGCCCCTGAGACTACCATGGTGATCCCTCTCCGATTGCTGTTTGCAACCCATCTAGAGCGGACTGACACGCTTGTCAGCAGGGCAAATCAGGTGACGAGCGCGGCTTCCAGACCTTTCACATGACCCGCGCCCTCGATGATCTGCGCACTCGCCGGTGCCAGCGCATCGCCCAGCGGCTCGGCGCGCCCGCCGAGACATTCGGCAAGGAAGTTCTCGGCAATGGCATAGAAGGCGATGCTGTTTTCGGGCCGCGCAAAGCCGTGGCCCTCATCGGGGTAGAGCACATAGGTGACCGGAATCCCCGCCGCCTGCATCGCGCCCACGATCTGGTCGCTTTCGGACTGCTTGACGCGCGGATCATTGGCCCCTTGCGCGATGAGCAGCGGCTTGGTGATCTGGTCCGCCTTGTAGAGCGGGCTCGCCGCGCGCAGCAGGGCAAGGCCCTCTTCGGTCGAGGGATCACCCATGCGTTCGTGGAAGATCTTCACCATCGGCGCCCAGTAGGGCGGAATGGTGGAGAGCAGGGTCTCAAGGTTCGACGGCCCGACGATATCCACCCCGCAGGCGAAGACTTCAGACGTGAAGGTGAGGCCCGCAAGCGTCGCATAGCCGCCATAGGAGCCGCCCATGATCGCGACCTTGTCCTTTTGCGCAATGCCCTGCGCCACGGCCCAGTCGACCGCGTCGATCAGGTCGTCATGCATCGCGAGGCCCCACTGCTTGTTGCCGGCATTGATGAAGCCCTTGCCGAACCCGGTCGAGCCGCGGAAATTGACGCTGAGGACGCCGTAGCCGCGATTGGCGAGCAGCTGGTGCGCGGAATTGAAGCCATAGGCATCGCGCGCCCACGGCCCGCCATGGACCAGCAGCACCATCGGCACAGGAGCGTCGGGCCGCCCGTCGCCATCGGCATCACTGCCCGGCGGCAAGGTGAGGTAGCAGGGCAGGGTGAGGCCGTCGCGGCTGGCGATTTCGAGGGGGTGCATCGGCTGGAGCGGCGCGCCTTCAAGATCGGGGCGGGAGACGTAGAAGGGGATCAGCGTCTGCGTTACCCGGTCATAGATGAAGGTGCGCACCGGCCTGGTCAGCGGGTCGTTCCAGACGATCCACACCGTGTCGTCATCGGTGCGGCTGTTGACGCCGAAATCGCCTTCGAGCCGCTCGCCCAGCCATGCCAGCGCGGCGGCGATGCCGGGGTCAGTCGCGACCCACTGCCTGGTCAGGTAATTGACCGCATAGGCCTCGACCTCGCCGGTGACCGGATGGCGCAGGGTGCTGGTGATATCGGCGCGCTCGTCCTCGGCGATCAGGCGCTTTGCGCCGGTCGCGGTGTCCTGTGCGAACAGGGCGGCGGTGTCGCGCCCGCGGCTGTCGATCCAGTAGAGCGTCGCGCCGTCCGCCGTGTAGCCTGCGGGCGCAGTGGTGAGCGCATCTTCCATCGCCGAGGTTTCGAACGGCTCGGCTTCCACCACATTGTCCGTCACCCGGAAATAGTCCGTCCCGCCCGCCTCGTTCTGGCGCATCGCCATGCGCAGCACCAGATTGTCGTCCGCCATGAAGCCGGCATAGGCATTGTTCTCGATCACCAGCTCCAGCGCGCCGGTGGCCAGATCGAGCATATGGACATCGTGCCACTGCGGATCGCGGTTGTTGAGGCCGAGCAGCAGCCGGTCCTTGATCGTGCTCGACGCGCCGACCAGATCGACGCGGGTGTTTTCAAACGGGGTGAGGGTGGTCTCGGCCCCGCTGGCGATGTCGACGCGGTAGAGCAGGAAGTTCTCGTCCCCGCCCTTGTCCTGAATATACATCACAGCGCTGGCATCTGGCGCCCAGAAGTGCTGGCGGATCGGGCGTGTCGTGGCACTGGTCACGGCGCGGGCGGCCTCGGGATCGGCAGCGGGCGCGATCCAGATGTTGAGCACGCCGTCCTTGGGCGCGATCCAGCTGAGCCACTGCCCATCTGGGCTGATCAGCCCCTGCATGCGGACAGGATTGCCGAAAAGCGCAGCGCGCGGGATCAGCGGGGTTGTGTCGGATTGTGCGGTCATGGTCTCTCCTGTGTTGGACAGGTAAGACACCATGCGCGGGGCTGCAAGCCTTCCCCGAGCCGTCGCCCCGTGCCTGACACGGGGCTTGGCTTTTCTTTCTTCCCCATTGCCGCAATACTCGGCGAATGGCGAAGGGCGGCTGGGTCTACATCATGGCAAACCGCTATCGGGGCGGCATGTATGTTGGCGTGACGGCCAATGCCCTGTCCCGTGTGTACCAGCACCGTGAAGGCACAGGCTCACGCCATGTCGCGGACTTCGGAAAGACGCGGCTCGTCTATGTCGAGCGCCATGAAGAGATCGAACAGGCGATCGCCCGCGAAAAGCTCGTCAAGAAATGGCGGCGCGAATGGAAATTTGCGCTGATTGAGGCCGAGAATCCCGACTGGGACGATCTGTGGCAGCGATGGTTCGCTTCGCCGCTTGAAGAAGGTTAGCCAAGCCCCGTGTCAAGCACGGGGCGACGAAATTTTGCGCCTAGAGCGCCGGGTTGGCGTAGAAGTGCCAGGTGAAGATCGCCATCGCCCCGCGCTGGGGGGACCAGTCTTGCGCCAGAGCGCGGGTGGCTTTTTCCGCCGGGCGTTCGGGCATATCGAGCAGGCGCTTCACCCCTTCCTGCACGGCGAGATCGCCCGCGGGCCAGATATCGGCGCGGCCTTCGGCGAAGAGGAGGTAGATTTCGGCCGACCAGCGCCCGATGCCCTTGATGCGGGTGAGGAGGGCAATGGCTTCCTCGTCGTCCGCAGGCAGGTTGTCGAAATCGACCTCTCCGGCCTCGACCAATTCGCACAAGGACCGCGCATAGCCCTGTTTCTGGCGCGAGAGGCCGCAGGCGCGCAGGGTCTCGAAATCGCGCGCCAGAAGGCAGGCAGGGGTGAAGTCGGGGCCGAGTTCGGCCTCCAGCTTCCCCCACATCGAAGCCGCTGCCGCGACCGAGACCTGCTGGCCGACGATGGTGCGTAGCAAGGTGGTGGTGCCGCGCTCACGGATGCGCGGTTCGGGATAGCCGATGCGCGCGATTTCCTGCGCCAGACGCGGCTCGCGCGCGCCGAGTGCATCAAGGTCTGCCCGCAATTTTTCGCCTGTCAGCCCCACTCGCACTTTCCTTAACTTGCACTGGTCGCCAGACTGCCTTAGCAGCGCGAGCGAACCTCTCACAGCGCCTGTTCTTGCGCGCAATAGCCGAAAAGGAAGCCCTATCCATGCCCAGACTGGTCGTCACCAACCGCGAAGGCGCCACCAGCGAGATCGAGGTCAGCGAAGGCCTCACCGTGATGGAAGCGATCCGCGACAACGGCTTTGACGAACTGCTGGCGCTGTGCGGCGGCTGCTGTTCGTGCGCGACCTGCCACATCCATGTCGATCCGGCCTTCGCCGACAAGCTGCCCAAGATCAGCGAAGACGAGGACGATCTGCTCGAATCCTCCGATCACCGTGGCGCCACGAGCCGCCTGTCGTGCCAGATTCCCTTCACCGCCGAGCTTGACGGCCTGCACGTCACCATCGCTCCGGAAGATTGATTTCAGGCGGGCGGGGCAGCCGATGGATGCTGACCTCGCCCGGTTCCTGCGCGACGAATTGGGCCATGCGCCCGAAGGCAGCGCGGCTGGCCCTTGGGTAGTGCGCGGCCCCGTATGGCTGTGGCAGGGCAGCGACGGCGCGCCCGCCAAGGGAAGCTGGTATTTCCTCACCATCGATGGCGAGACTGCGCAGGCGATCCGCGGCGCGGCGGTGAACGCGGCGGCCTGGGGCTCGGTCTATGTCGCGGTGACGATCGGCTCCACCACATGGCGCACCTCGCTGTTCCCCTCCAAACAGGCGGGTGGCTGGCTGCTCCCTCTCAAGGCCGCGGTGCGCAAGGCCGAGAAAATCGCGGAAGGGACAGTGGTCGAGGCGGAGCTGAGCCTCACGTGACAGGGCAGGGCTGGCTTGCCCCGCGCCGCATCAGGGCTTAACTCTGCCCCCATGAACATCACCCAGCCCTTTGGCGATACGCTCGCACTTATCGGCAACACCCCGCTGGTCCGTCTGGCCGGCCCCAGCGAAGAGGCGGGCTGCGACATCTGGGGGAAGTGCGAATTCGCCAACCCCGGCTCCTCGGTGAAGGACCGCGCGGCCCTGTGGATCATCCGCGATGCCGAGGCGCGCGGCGAATTGCAGCCCGGCGGCACGGTGGTCGAAGGCACGGCGGGCAACACCGGCATCGGCATTGCGCTGGTGGCCAATGCGCGCGGCTACAAGACGATCATCGTCATGCCGGACAACCAGTCCAAGGAGAAGATGGACACCCTGCGCGCATTGGGCGCGGAGCTGGTGCTGGTGCCGCCGACCAAGTTTGCCGACGCGGGCCACTTCGTCCACACCTCGCGCCGCCTTGCGGAAGAAACGCCGGGCGCGGTGTGGGCCAACCAGTTCGACAACATCGCCAACCGCCGCGCGCATATCGAAGGCACGGCGCCCGAAATCTGGGAGCAGCTGGGCGGGCGGGTCGATGGCTTCACCTGCGCGGCAGGCACCGGCGGGACGATTGCGGGGGTGGGGCTCGGGCTCAAGGCCTTCGATGAGAACATCCGCATCGCGCTCACCGATCCGCATGGCGCAGCGCTCTATAACTACTATGCCCACGGCGAGCTGAAGGCCGAAGGCTCTTCGGTTGCCGAAGGGATCGGGCAGGGGCGCATCACGGCCAATCTCGAAGGCGCGCTGATCGACACGCAATACCGGGTCTCGGACGAGGAGGGCCTCGTCTGGGTCGAGCGGCTCTTGAAGCAGGAAGGCCTGTGCCTCGGCCTCTCGTCCGGCATCAATGTCGCGGGCGCGGTGAGGCTGGGCAAGGAACTGGTGGCCGAGGGGCGCGCAAAGCCGCAGGTCGTCACGATCCTGTGCGATACGGGCTTCCGCTATCTCTCGACGCTCTACAATGCCGACTGGCTGGCCGCGAAGGGCCTGCCGGTGTTCGGCTGGCTGGCGCGTTCAGAGGCAGGCGTGGCATGACGCGGCCCTCGCTGCTCTCACGGCTGAAGGGCATGACCCAGCGCAGCCTGTTCGATGGGCCCCGCGCTTCGCCGGCGCCGACGATCGATCCCGATCCCGATTTCGCCACCCCGCCCGCGATTGCGCGGCAGGAGGCGATCCAGCGGCTCCAGATCGGGGTCACCGGCATTGCCGCGATGGTGCTGCTGGTGGGGCTGGCGAGCATCATCGGCTCGCAGGCCGACTTTACGGAGGAAGCCGCCGTCCCCGAAGCTGCGCCCACCACCGAGCCTGCGCCTGCCCCCTCGCAGGCCAATCCGCTCGCCGATGCGGGCGTGGTGCCCGATATCGCGGCAGAGCCTGCCGCCGCACCCTCCGGCGCGCCGGAGCCGGCTGCGGGCAATGGCAATGCGCCTGTGGGTCAATAGGCAGAGCGCGGCGCCCGCGCTCGCGCTGCTGCTGGCGGCGTGCGGTGCGGCACCGGCCCAGGAGCCGCCGCAAGCGACCCCCGCGCTGGGGTTGATGACGAGCCTGCCGCTCTACTGGGCCGAAGGCGCTTCGCTCGCCGATATTGCCGCAGGCACCGCCGCCCTGCCGTGGCAGCGCCGCGCAATCGAGACGCGCTACCGCATCGTTCCGCTCGATACGCTATCGCCGATCCCCGCGCTTTCCCCGGGCGGGCCGGAGACCGATCCCTTGAAAGGGCTGGTGCGGCTCGCGGTGATCCAGCCGCGCGGGCTTTCGCCTGCCGATAATGTCGCGCTCGATAGCTGGGTGCGCGGGGGCGGGCGGCTGCTCATGGTGCTCGATCCGGTGCTGACGGGCGAATATGCAGCGCCGCTGGGCGATCCGCGCCGTCCGGTCGATGCTGCCCTGATCCCGCCGGTGGTGGAGCGCTGGGGGCTGAGCACCTCCTTGCCTGCCGACGAAACGGCACAAGGCCATGTCGGCAAGGTCGACCTGCTCCCCGCTGGCGCCAAGGCCTGCACGCAGCCCGGCAGCGCCATCGCACAGTGCCGCATCGGCAAGGGCGAGGTCACGCTGATCGCGGACGCCGCGCTGTTCGAGCATGCCGAACTGGCGGGCGAGGGCGGGGATGAGATCGCCCGGGTGCTGACCGCCGCCTTCGATCAGTAACCTTCGGGGATTTTGCGGGAGAGCAGGGACTCGGAGCGGGACTCGGGGGCCTTGCGGCCGGGAAAATCACGGGAAAGGGGCATTTTTAGGCGGGATTCGGGGGTTCCAAGGGGCGCTGAACTCAGGGAAACTGCGGGTTCGGGTCAGAATAATGACAAGAATCCATAGTTTTGCCGAGTTTTCCCGCGATTTCCCGTAAAAATCCCTTTCATCCCGCGACCTTCCCCGATATTAATGTGGTCCATCAAACATGTCTGTTTGCGATGCGCGCGGCTGGTGGAGCCGGCGTGCTGCCTCGCCATGCGCGCGGGCGGCGGCGGAGAAGGCATGTCTGGTGATCGTGCCGGTCTCGTGGGGAGGTCGGTCCGTATCGGGGCAAGAGGGGATCGGCATCAGTGTCGGGTTTCGGAGGATATAGTGGACAGGCCTTTTCGCCCGCGGGCGACAAGGGTCGCTTTGTCCTGCCCTCCGCCTTCCGCAAGGCCGTGAAGGAAAGCTCGGACGGCCGCATCCTGTGCCTCGCCGCCCACGACCGCTTCGCCTGCCTCGTCGGCTTCGGCCTCTCGCGCACCGCAAAGCTCGACGCCCAGCTTGAGCGCGAGGAAGAGCGCGCGATCCGCCTCGGCCTTGCCGATTTCGACCGCGATGTGCGCGCCCAGCAGCTCTTCGGCTTTGAACAGCTCCCCTTCGACGAAAGCGGCCGCTTCGTCATGCCCGAGCATCTGCGCGATCTCGGCAATGTCGGCGAGGGCCTCTATTTCCAGGGCGCGGGCGATTTCTTCTTCGTCTGGAACCCGGACGAGCTCGACCGCATGGGCCCCGAATGGAAGGGCGCGCAGGCGGCCTGCGCCAAGCTGGTCGCCGCCGCAAAGAAGGGGGCTGCGTGATGAGCGATGCGCCCCACATCCCCGTGCTGCTCGATGAAGTGGTCGAGGCCATCCGTCCGGCTGCCGGCATGACCATCGTCGATGCCACTTTCGGCGCGGGCGGATATTCGACTGCCCTGCTCGAAGCGGGTGCGGTGGTCCACGCCTTTGACCGCGATCCCGATGCGATTGCCGCAGGGGCCGCGCTGGTGGCGCGCTACGAAGGCCGGCTGGTGCTGCACCCCGCGCGCTTCTCGCAGATGCGGGCAGAGCTTGCCGCTATCGGCATTACTGAGGTTGATGCCGTGGTGATGGATATCGGCGTCTCCTCGATGCAGCTCGATCAGGGTGACCGCGGTTTTGCCTTCATGCATGACGGCCCGCTCGACATGCGCATGAGCCAGTCGGGCGAGAGTGCTGCCGATTTCCTCAACACCGCTGACGAGGAAGCCATTGCCAACGTGCTCTACCGCTTCGGCGAGGAGCGCCAGTCGCGCCGTGTTGCGCGCGCGATCGTTGCTGCGCGTCCGCTGGCGACCACGGGCGAACTCGCCCGCGTGGTGCGCCGCGCTCTCGGCCACAAGCCACACGACAAGAAGGATCCCGCCACCCGCACCTTCCAGGCCGTGCGCATCCATGTGAACGACGAGCTGGGCGAACTCGAAGCAGGGCTCGCCGCAGCCGAAGCGCTGCTGCGCGAAGGCGGCGTGCTCGCCGTGGTGAGCTTCCACAGCCTTGAAGACCGCATCGCCAAGCACTTCCTGCGCGAAGCCAGCGGGGCGGGCCGTGCCGTCTCGCGCCACCTGCCCGGCGAAATCGCTGGCCCTGCGCCCACCTTCACCCGCGTTTCCAAGGGCATCCGCCCCACCGAAGCCGAAACCCTGCGCAACCCGCGTGCGCGTTCGTCCACCCTGCGCCATGCGATCCGCACCATGGCACCGGCAAGGAGCATGGCAGCATGATCAACGGACTTCAGGCTCGTTCGCTCGGCTGGATGGCGGTGCTTGTCACCTGCCTTGCCCTGATGGTGGTGCTCAGCTTCAAGGTGCACGCGGTGAAGAGCGAAGTGCTGCTCGCCGAGCGCCAGATCCTCGGGTTGAAGCGCGAGGCGATGCTGCTCGAAACCGAGTTCGAGACCCGCGCGAGCCAGCGCCAGCTGGCGGCGTGGAACGCGGTCGAATTCGGCTATGAAGCACCGCGCGCCGATCAGTTCCTCGATGGCGAGCGCCAGCTCGCAAGCCTCGGCCAGCGCCGTGCACCCGGCAGCCCGGCGCCGATCATGCTGGCCCGCGCCGAAGCGCCGGAGGGCAGCCCCGAGGCCGCAGCCGCCATCGCCAAGGCCGAAGCGCCGATGCGCTCGCCGCTGTCGGGCGCGAAGGTGACGCTGGCTTCGGCCTCCAAGGAAAAGGACGCAGGCGAGGTCTTTGCCCAGGCCTTTGGTGATTTCCTCGGCGATGCCTCGCCGATCCGCCCCGCGCAGGCCCAGTCGATGGTTGCCAAGGGCATGAGCGCGAAGGGGTTGGCCGAATGAGCGCGATGGCTGCCGCTGCAGCCGTCCCCTCGATCCCCGCCGGGCGGGTCCAGCGCGTCAACCTGCGGGCGCAATTGCTGTGGACCGCGCGCTTCCGCATCCTGTGGGTGATGGCCGTGTTCGCGCTGGTGACCCTGATCGCGCTGACGCGGATCGTGGCGCTGGCCTTTGACGGGCAGGCGCCCGAGCGCACCAGCCTTGCCGAAGCCCTGCTGCCCCCGCGCGGCGAGATCAGCGATCGCAACGGCGTGCCGCTGGCGCGCGCATTCCCCGCCTATGCCCTGTGGTTCGATCCGGCCGCGATGGGCGATACCGGCGCGCCGCTGGTGCGCTCGCCGCAGGAAGTCGCGCGCGAGTTGAAGACGATCTTCCCCGATATCGACGAGGCGCGCATGGCCGCGCGTCTCGCCTCGGGCCGCGCGGGCTATCTGCGCCGCCGCCTGCTGCCCGAGGAAGCCAACAAGGTCTTCGCGCTGGGCGAAGTCGCGCTGGAAATCCCGCGCGAGACCGATCGTCACTATCCGCAAGGCACGCTCGCGGCCCATGTGCTGGGCTATGTGGTCGAGGACGAGGGCGGCAAGCTGGGCATGGAAGAGGTGCTGGAAAAGCGCCTCGCCGATCCGGCGCAGCGCGGCGAGGCGGTGGCGCTGTCGCTCGATGTGCGGGTGCAGGGCGCGCTCGAGGACGAGCTGCGGCGCGGAATGCTGGCGACCAATGCGCTGGGCGCGGCCGGCATCGTGCTCGATGTCGACACCGGCGAAGTCATGGCGATGGCGAGCCTGCCGGAGTTCGATCCCAATGTGGCCGGTGCCAACGGGGCCAAGAACGTCTTCAACCGCGCCACCAACGGGGTCTACGAGCTCGGCTCGACCTTCAAGCCGCTGACTGTGGCCGCCGCGATGGACGCGGGCGTGGTGAGCGATCTGTCGCGCCAGTGGAATGCCGCGCCGGTGCCGGTGGGCAGCCGCACGATCAAGGATTCGCACCCGCTCGGCGCCAGCCTCAACGCGCCCCAGGCGCTGGTCCACTCCTCCAACACCGTCACCGCCCGCATCGCCGATGCGCTGGGGCCGGAACGGTTGCGCAGCGCGATGATTGATCTTGGCATGGACCGCCGCCCGTTCATCGAACTGCCCGCCAAGGGCCGGCCGATCTGGCCGCAGGGCAATTGGAGCCGGGTGACCAACATGACGGTCGGCTTCGGGCATGGCCTTGCGGTCACCCCGCTGCACCTTGCCAGCGCCTATGCGGCGATGGTGAACGGCGGGATCTGGCGTCCGGCCACCCTGATGAAGCTCGATCCGGCCGATGTGCCGCGCGGGCGGCGGGTGTTCAAGGAATCGACCTCCTCGCGCATGCGCCAGATGCTGCGCATGATCTCGCTCTACGGCACCGGCCGCAGTGCCGATGCCAAGGGCTACCGCGTGGGCGGCAAGACCGGCTCGGCCGAAAAGGCGGGCGTGGGCGGCTATAACAAGACCGCGCTGGTGTCCTCCTTTGCCGCAGCCTTCCCGATGGATGCGCCGCGCTATGTCGTCGTGGTCGTGGTGGACGAGCCCAAGGGCACGGTCGCCAGCTCGTTCCAGCGCACGGCGGCCTTCACCTCGGCCCCGGTGGTGGGCCGTCTGGTGCCGCGCATCGGCCCAATGCTGGGCGTCCAGCCCGACGAGCAGCGCGATGTCGATATCTCGGATCTGCGTTATCTGGTGGACAGCCACTGATGCGCCTCGATGAATTGCTGGCCAAGGCAGGACTGACGGCTGCGGGCGGGGATGCAGGCGATGCCGCGATCACCGGCTTTGCCATCGATCACCGCAAAGTTGCGCCCGGCACGGTGTTCGGCGCTTTTGCCGGCGCGCGCTTCAATGGCGAGGACTTCATCCCCGCCGCGATCGAAGCGGGCGCGGTGGCGATTGTCGCGCGGCCCGAGGCCCGTGTTGAAGGCGCGCTCCACATCAAGGACGCCGAGCCGCGCCGCGCCTTTGCGCGTCTGGCGGCGGGCTTCTTCGCCCCCTATCCCGCCACCATCGTCGCGGTGACGGGCACCAACGGCAAGACCTCGACTGTCGAGATGACCCGCCAGATCTGGCGCATGGCGGGCGAGCGCGCGGCGAGCATCGGCACGCTGGGTGTCACCACGCCCGACGGCTCGGTTTCGACCGGGCTTACCACCCCCGACATCGTCACTTTCCTTGCCAATATGGCGGGCCTTGCGCGCGAGGGCGTGAGCCATGTCGCCTATGAGGCGTCAAGCCACGGGCTGGACCAGTATCGCAATGAGGGCCTGACGGTCTCGGCCTCGGCCTTCACCAATTTCACCCGCGATCACCTCGATTACCACGGCACGATGGAGGCCTATTTCGCGGCCAAGATGCGGCTGTTCACCGAAGTGGTCGCGCCCGGCAGTCCGGCTATCATCCATGACGCGGGCGAGGCTTGCGAATGGACCGCACGAGCGATTGCGCAAGCCGAAGCGCGCGGATTGCAGGTGCTAAGCGTGGGCGAGGGCGGGAACTTCCTGCGGCTGACAGCTCGCAAACCCGGCCAGTTGGGGCAGGTTCTTCACATCGAGCATGAAGGTGGTTCGCGGAAGGTCAATCTGCCGCTGATCGGCGCCTATCAGGCCGCCAATGCGCTGGTCGCCGCTGGCTTTGCGCTCGCGACCGGTGTTCCGGCCTCTACCGTGTTCGATGCGCTCGGCCGCTTGCAACCGGTGCGCGGACGGCTGGAGCGGGCAGCGATCAACGCTGCGGGCGCGCCGGCCTATGTCGATTATGCCCACACCCCCGATGCGCTCGAAGCCGCGATTGCCGCGCTGCGTCCGCATGTGGCAAGCGGTGGCCGGCTGATCGTGGTGTTCGGCGCAGGGGGTGACCGCGACGTTGGCAAGCGGCCCGAAATGGGCGCCATCGCCGCGCGCGATGCAGACGTGGCGATTGTCACCGATGATAACCCCCGCAGCGAGGACCCGGCTGCGATCCGCGCTGCAATCATGGCGGGAGGCGGCGGGGCCTTGCGCGAAATCGGCGACCGCCGCGCAGCCATCGCCGCCGCGATTGCCGAAGCGGGCGCCAGCGACATCGTGCTGATTGCGGGCAAGGGCCACGAACAGGGACAGATCTTCGGGTCAGGAGAAAGCATGCGGATCGAGAAGTTCGATGATGTCGAAGTCGCGCGCGAATGTGCCGGTGCCGGGAGCGCAGGCGCATGAACCTTGCAAGCCCCCTGATGCACCCCGCCTTGCGCGTCTGGCCGGTCACGCCTGCCGACACGATGCCGCTCGCCCTGTGGACCGCAGGCGAAATTGCCGAGGCTTGCGGAGGCATCGCCAGCCATGATTTTCAGGCCTCGGGCGTGGAAATGGACTCGCGCGATGTGAAGTCGGGCGACATCTTCGTCGCGCTCAAGGGCGAGGCGATGGATGGTCACAAGTTCCTACCCCAAGCCTTTGAAAAAGGCGCGGTCGCAGCCATTGTTGATCGCCCCGTCGATTATCCGCATGTGCTGGTGCAAGACACCACGGCGGCGCTCCATGCGCTGGCTGAATTTGCGCGTGAGCGCTCACAAGCAGTGCGCATCGGCATCACCGGATCGGTCGGCAAGACGGGCATGAAGGAAGCGATCTTCACTTGCCTCGATCGCGCTAGCCGGGGCGCGGCGCATCGTTCGGTGCGCTCCTACAACAATCATGTTGGCGTGCCGCTCAGCCTTGCGCGGATGCCAGCCCGCGCGAAGTTCGGCGTGTTCGAGATGGGGATGAACCATCGCCACGAAATCGCACCGCTCTCGGCCCGCGTGCGCCCGCACGTCGCGCTGATCACCACGATTGCCCCGGCCCATATCGAGAACCTCGGCAGCCTTGAGGCGATCGCGGACGAGAAGGCGGAAATCTTCACCGGCCTCGTGGAAGGCGGCACCGCGATCATTCCGGCGGACAGCGAATGGGCCGATCGCCTGATCGCCCATGCCCGCAACTGCGGCGCGACGATCATCACCTTCGGGCGCAGCAAAGACGCCGATGTGCGCCTGCTCGATGCGATCCCGGCGGCGGGCGGCGGGGCGCTGGTGACGGCGGACCTCGGCGACCGGCGCATCTGCTACACCGTGGCCGAACCCGGCGAGCACTGGATCGTCAATTCGCTGGGCGTCATGGCCGCCGTGCGCGCGGCGGGCGGCGATCTGGGCGCGGCGGGCCTTGCTCTGGCGGAAATGGGCGGCCTCAAAGGGCGCGGCGCGCGTCACGAGATTGCGCTGGACGGCGGCACCGCGCTGCTGATCGACGAAAGCTACAACGCCAACCCCGCTTCGATGCGCGCAACGCTGAAGGCACTTGCCGCCACGCCTGCCACCCGCCGCCTTGCGGTGCTGGGTTCCATGAAGGAACTGGGCGACTTTGCCGATGCCTTCCACCGCCAGCTGGCCGAGCCGCTGGGCGAGGCGGGCGTCACCCATGCGATCCTCGTGGGCGAGGAGATGCGCGCGCTCGCGGAGGAACTGGGGAAACTGTCCGGCGCTGCGCTTGGCAAGGCCATCACCTTCGCCCATTGCGGATCACCTGCCGAAGCCATCGCGGCACTGGGACAATATGGTCTTGCTCCCGGGGACGCGGTGCTGGTCAAGGGCTCCAATTCGGTGGGTCTGGGCAGGCTGGTGTCACATTTTACCGATAAGGCCCGCGCGGGAGGCTGACGCCCAAGCTACCGGGCACCGAGGAATAGCTGAATGCTCTATCTGCTTGCCGAATGGCTGGGCTTCGAAGGCATCTTCAATCTGGTGCGCTACCAGAGCTTTCGCGCGGGCGCGACGCTGATGACCGCGCTGCTGATCGGCCTCGTCATCGGTCCGCGTTTCATCAATCTTCTGCGCGTGCGGCAGGGCAAGGGCCAGCCGATCCGCGAGGATGGGCCGCAGTCGCACCTCGCCAAGCGCGGCACGCCGACGATGGGCGGGTTGATGATCCTGACCGCGCTGACGTTGTCGCTGCTCTTGTGGATGAATCTTGCCAACCCCTTCGTCTGGGCCTGCCTTGCCGTGACGATCGGCTTCGGCATCATCGGTTTCCTCGACGATTACGACAAGGTCGCCAAGAACAGCCATGCGGGCGTTCCCGGACGGGTGCGGCTGGCGGCGGAATTCGTGGTGGCAGGCATCGCCGCTTGGCTGATCGTCAGCCAGATCAACACCAATCTCTACCTGCCCTTCCTCTCGGGCGTCAGCATCCCGCTGGGGCCGGCCTATTACGTGTTTGCCGCCTTCGTGATTGTGGGCGCGGGCAATGCGGTGAACCTCACCGACGGGCTGGACGGGCTGGCGATCATGCCGGTGATCATCGCCAGCGGCACCTTCGCGATCATCTGCTATCTGGCGGGCCGCGCGGATTTCAGCGCCTATCTCGGCATCCCCCATGTGCCGGGCGCGGGCGAACTCGCGATCTTCTGCGGAGCGATCATGGGCGCGGGGCTTGCCTTCCTGTGGTTCAACGCGCCGCCGGCGGCGGTGTTCATGGGTGACACCGGCTCGCTGGCCTTGGGCGGAGCGCTGGGCGCGATTGCGGTCGCTTCGCATCACGAGGTGGTGCTGGCGATTGTCGGCGGGCTGTTCGTGCTCGAAGCGGTAAGCGTGATCGTGCAGGTGTTCTGGTTCAAGCGCACCGGCAAGCGGGTGTTCCGCATGGCGCCGATCCACCACCATTTCGAACAGCTGGGCTGGAGCGAGAGCAAGGTCGTGATCCGCTTCTGGATCATCGCGATCGTGCTGGCGCTGATCGGTCTTTCCACGCTGAAGCTCAGGTAGGCCGCGCGCGGATGATCACCTCGCCCGCCTTCAAGTCCAAGCGCTTTTCGGTGCTGGGGCTCGCCCGTTCGGGCGCAGCCGCAGCCGAGGCGCTGCTGGCGAGCGGGGCGGAGGTGATCGGGTGGGACCGGCAGGATATCGCACGCGAACCCTTCGAGGGGCGCTGCCGGCTGATTGACCCGCTGGAGCTTGATCTGACCGGTTTTGCGGGCGTGGTGGTCTCGCCCGGCGTGCCGCTGAACAACCACCCCATCGGGCCGCATACCTGGCAATATGGCCTGCCGGTGATCGGCGATATCGAGCTGTTCGCGCAGGCCCGCGCCGCGCTGCCGCCGCACAAGGTGGTGGGCATCACCGGCACCAACGGCAAGTCGACCACCACCGCGCTCACCCACCACATCCTGCAATCGGCAGGCGTGCCGAGCGTGATGGGCGGCAATATCGGCGATCCGATCCTCGCGCAGGAGCCTCTGCTTGAGGGCGGGGTCTATGTGCTGGAGCTGTCGAGCTTCCAGATCGATCTCACCTTCACGCTCGATTGCGACGTGGCCGCGCTCACCAACATCACCCCCGATCATCTCGATCGCTATGCCGATTTCGCCGCCTATGCCGCCGCGAAGGAGCGTCTGTTCGCCATGCAGGCGCACGGCACGGCGCTGGTGTGCGACGAGGACGAGCCCACGCAAGCGATTGCGGCGCGGCTGGAGGCGGCAGGCAAGCCGCTGGTGCGGGTCAAGACCGGCGATCTTGCCGCAGCCGGTCTTGCCGAGGGCCGCGCGCCCTCGCTCGCCGGGCCGCACAATGCCCAGAACGCCGCGGTCGCCGCCGAAATCTGCCGCCAGCTGGGCCTCAGCGAGGCGCAGATCGCCCACGGCCTTGCGACCTATCCCGGCCTGCCGCACCGGATGGAACCGGTGTGCGATGCGGGCGGGGTGATCTACATCAACGATAGCAAGGCGACCAACACCGCCTCTGCCGCTCCTGCGCTGGCCGCCTTCCCGCCCGATCCGGCGATCAACGGCGGAGCGCCGCGGATCCACTGGATCGTCGGCGGGCTGCCCAAGGAAGAGGGGCTGGGCGCCTGCGCGGCCCATATCGGCAATGTCGCGGCGGCCTATACCATCGGCGAGGCCGGGCCGATGTTTGCCGAACATCTCGACGGGCTGGTGCAAGTGGAGCGCTGCGAGCTGATCAGCGAGGCGGTGCGCCGCGCCTCCGAAGCCGCCCGTCCGGGTGAGGTGGTACTGCTCTCGCCCGCCTGCGCCTCCTATGACCAGTTCCGCGACTACGAGAAGCGCGGGCACCACTTCCGCCAGATGGTGGTCGCGATCACCGGCTGCGGCGATGCAGGCGAGAGCGGGAGCGCCGGCGCATGAGCACGGCCTGGACCCCGTCACGCAGCACCGCGGCCCCGGCGGGCCCGGGTGCCTATCTCCCGCCCGCCTCGGTGCAGCGCCGCTGGCGCGACAATCTGCGCATCTGGTGGCGCGAGATCGACAAGGTGCTGCTCGGCCTGATCGTGTTGCTGATGGCGATCGGCGTGCTGGCGGTGGCCGCCGCGTCGCCCGCCAGCGCCGACCAGCTTTCGACCGCCAAGGTCACGCTCGATGAATTCATGTTCTTCAAGCGCCACATCGTTTTCCAGCTGATGGGCCTGTCGCTGATGATCGGCCTCAGCTTCCTCAGCCGCGACAAGGCGCGCCAGCTGGGGATCGTGGTGGGCGCGATCATGCTGGCGCTCTTGTTCGTGGTGCCGGTCATCGGCGAGGAGAAGAACGGCGCGCGGCGCTGGATCAATGTCGGAATGAGCTTGCAGCCGTCCGAGTTCCTCAAGCCCGGCTTCGCGATCATCTGCGCCTGGGTGCTGAGCTGGAAGCTGCGCGATGCCTCGATGCCGGTGATCGCCTTCGTCACCGGATTGATGGGCCTGATCGCCGCGCTGCTGATGGCGCAGCCCAATCTGGGCGATGCGATCCTGTTCGGCGGGATCTGGCTGGTGATGGTGGTGCTGGCGGGCGTGGCCTGGCAGCGCATCGCAATGCTGATCGGCGGCGGCGCGGCCGCGCTCAGCCTCGCCTACATGTTCTACGACAATGCCCGCCACCGCATCGACAGCTTTCTGGGCGGCGGCACGGCCTTCGATCAGGTCGATCTGGCGCAGCGCACGCTGCTTGCCGGCGGATGGACCGGCAGCGGGCTGTGGCTGGGCGTGCGCAAGATGAACCTGCCCGAGGCCCATACCGACTACATCTTCTCGGTCATCGGCGAGGAATTCGGGCTGCTGATCTGCGGAATGATCGTCGCGCTCTATGCCGCGCTGGTGGTGCGCGCGCTTTACCGCATGACGGGCGAGGACAATCTCTTCGCTCTGCTGGCGGGCGTCGGCCTGATCACCCAGTTCGGCGGGCAGGCCTTCATCAACATCCTCGTCAACCTGAAGCTGTTCCCGTCCAAGGGGATGACGCTGCCGCTGATTTCCTATGGCGGTTCATCGACACTGGCGGTGTGCTTCACGCTTGGGCTATTGCTCGCGATCACCCGGCGCAATCCCTTCCTCGTCAACGAGAGCGGGGGCCTGCGCGAGCTGATCGAACGCAAGGATTCGCCCGCATGACAAGCGAGACTCCGAAAGGCGCCACCCGCCATTACGTGCTGGCCGCAGGCGGCACCGGCGGCCACCTGATCCCGGCCTTTGCGCTGGCGACAGAGCTGCACGCGCGCGGGCATCACGTGGCCCTCATCACCGACGAGCGCGGGGCATCGATCCCCGGCAAGCCCGATTTCCTCACCGCGCATGTCCTGCCCGCAGGCCGGTTCGGCAAGAACCCGCTCGGCTGGCCCGCAGGCATCCGCGCGGTGCTGGAAGGGCGGCGCATGGCGCTGCGCCTGTTCGAGGCGTTTGAACCCAGCGCGATTGTCGGCTTCGGCGGCTATCCGGCGCTGCCTGCGCTGCTCGCGGCCGTTTCGGCCAGGCTGCCGAGCGTGATCCATGAACAGAACGCCGTGCTGGGCCGGGTCAACCGCCTGCTCGCGGGCCGGGTCGATGCGATCGCGACCTCCTATGACAAGGTTGACCGGCTGAAGCCGCAATATGCATCCAAGGTGCATCTCACCGGCAATCCGGTGCGCGCCGAGGTGCTGGCCCTGCGCGAACAGGATTTCCCCGCCTTCACCGAAGAGAGCCTGCTGCGCATTCTCGTGACCGGCGGATCGCAGGGTGCGCGCGTCCTTTCGGAAGTGGTGCCCGATGGTCTCGCCATGCTGCCGCCCGCGCTGCGCCAGCGCTTGCAGGTGACCCAGCAGTGCCGCCCGGAAGATCTTGAGGCGGTGCGCGCGCGCTATGCCAATCACGACATTCCCGCCGAACTCGGCACCTATTTCGAGGACATGCACGAGCGGCTGGCCGACGCGCACCTGTTCATCGGCCGCGCGGGCGCATCGACCATTGCCGAGCTGACCGCGGTGGGCCGCCCCGCGATCCTTGTGCCGCTGCCGATTGCGACCGACGATCATCAGGCGGTCAACACCCGCGAGATGGTGAAGGCGGGCGGGGCACGGATGATCCGGCAGGAGGCGTTCCAGCCGAAGGAACTCGCCAAGCAGATACAGGCGATGGCAATGAACCCCTCCAGCCTCGCCAATGCCGCGCATTGCGCCTTCAACTGCGGCCGCCCCGATGCGGCCAAGGCGCTGGCGGATCTGGTGGAAGGCATGAGCGGGATCGATCTGATGGACGTCATCCGCGTCGGCGAGGCAGCCCCGCGCGCGGCGCAGGCAGCCGCACGCCCGCAAGCCGCCTCGCGCGAGGCCGCCAAGGATAGGGCAGACGCATGAAGGGCGTTGGCACTGATATCGGCACGATCCATTTCGTCGGCATCGGCGGGATCGGCATGTCCGGCATTGCCGAGGTGATGCACAATCTCGGCTACAAGGTGCAGGGCTCGGACATTGCCGAGGGGCCGAGTGTCGAGCGTCTGCGCGCGCGCGGCATTACGGTCCATGTCGGGCACCGCGCCGAGAACGTCGAAGGCGTGGCGGTGGTCGTCACCTCGACGGCCGTGCGCCGCTCCAACCCCGAAGTCGCCTCAGCCTTGGAAGCCCGCGTCCCCGTGGTGCGCCGGGCGGAAATGCTGGCAGAGCTGATGCGCCTCAAATCCACCGTCGCGGTGGCAGGCACCCACGGCAAGACCACCACCACCTCCATGATCGCCACCCTGCTCGATGCGGGCGGGATCGACCCGACGGTGATCAATGGCGGGATCATCGAACAATATGGCTCCAACGCGCGCCTTGGCGATAGCGACTGGATGGTGGTGGAGGCCGACGAGAGCGACGGCAGCTTCCTGCGCTTGGACGGCACCATCGCGGTCGTCACCAATATCGATCCCGAGCACCTGGATCACTACGGCGATTTCGACGGCGTGAAGCGCGCCTTTGTGGAGTTCATCCACAACGTGCCCTTCTACGGCGCGGCGGTGCTGTGCGTCGATCATCCGGTGGTGCAGGCGGTGATCGGGCAGGTGCGCGATCGCAAGGTCGTCACCTACGGCTTCTCGCTTCAGGCCGATATCTGTGGGGTCAACATCCGCAGCGAAGACGGGGGCAACACCTTCGATGTGATCGTGCGCCAGCGCGGGCTGGAGGATCGCCGGATCGAGGGCGTGCACCTGCCCATGCCGGGCCGCCACAATGTCCAGAACGCTCTTGCCGCAATTGCCGTGGCGATCGAGATGGGCTGTTCGGACGATGTGATCCGCACCGGCTTTGCCCGTTTCGGAGGGGTGCGGCGGCGCTTCACCCGGGTCGGCACGGTCGATCTGCCCGGCGGCAAGGCCACGGTGATTGACGATTACGCCCACCACCCGGTCGAAATCCGCGCTGTGCTCGCCGCCGCGCGCGAGGCTGTGGCGGGCTCCGGAGGGCGTGTGATCGCGGTCGCCCAGCCGCACCGCTATTCGCGCCTCGGCGATCTGATGGACGACTTCCAGTCCTGCTTCGACGATGCCGACATCGCCTATGTCGCGCCGGTCTATGCGGCGGGCGAGGAGCCGATTCCCGGCGTCGACCACGCCGCGCTGGTCGCGGGCATGAAGGCGCGCGGGCATCGTGCCGCGCGCGAGATTGCCGGTGCCGATGCGCTCGCGGCGACCCTCGCTGACGAGATTGCCGCTGGCGATATCATCGTGTGCCTTGGCGCGGGCGATATCACGCGCTGGGCGGCGGGACTCGCAACGGCCATCGCCGATCAGCGGGGCGCGGCATGAACCAGCCCGGCGATACCTTCGATTACGATGACGGCTCGGCCCCAACCTGCGCGGTCGAAGGGGCGGTTTCCTCGCCCGTGCCGCTCGAAGGCATTCGCGGCAAGCTGACCTGCAAGGCTCCGCTTGCGCCCTATACGTGGTTCAAGACCGGCGGCCCGGCCGACTGGCTGTTCGAACCGGCTGACATGGACGATTTGAAGACCTTCCTCGAACGGCTCGGCGGCGAGATTCCGGTGATGGCGCTGGGGCTCGGCTCGAACATGATCGTGCGCGATGGCGGGGTTCCGGGCGTGGTGGTGCGGCTGGGCAAGGCCTTTGCGGGGGTCAAGCACACCGGCGAGCTGGAACTCACCTGCGGCGGCGGGGCGAGCGGCATTCTGGTTGCTTCGACCGCGCGCGATCTCGGGATTGCGGGATTGGAATTCCTGCGCGGCATCCCCGGCACGGTCGGCGGGTTCGTGCGCATGAACGGCGGGGCCTACGGACGCGAGGTGGCCGATGTGCTGTTGGACTGCGCGGTGATCCTGCACGATGGCAGCTTCATCACGCTGAACGCGGCGGAACTTGAGTATTCCTATCGCCACTCGGCCTTGCCAGACGGGGCGATCGTGGTCTCGGCGCGGTTTCGCGGACGTCCCGGCGAGCCTGCCGCCATCGGCGCGGAGATGGACCGCATCGCCGCCGCGCGCGAGGCCAGCCAGCCGCTGCGCACCAAGACGGGCGGCTCCACCTTCAAGAACCCGGAAGGCCACAAGGCATGGCAGCTGGTCGATCAGGCTGGTTGCCGCGGCCTGACGCTGGGCGGCGCGCAGGTTTCGGAAAAGCACACCAACTTCCTCATCAACACCGGCACCGCCACCAGCGCCGATATCGAAGGGCTGGGCGAGTTGGTGCGCGACAAGGTCTACGCCGCGACCGGCGTAAGCCTCGAATGGGAAATCCAGCGGGTAGGACGGCCGTGATGCACCACGCACCCACTTCCGTTCGCCCTGAGCTTGTCGAAGGGCCGTCCTTCTTTCTCGCCGCAGCAAAAGTGAAGTGCAGGGCTTCGACAAGCTCAGCCCGAACGGATTTGAATGATGTTTGACAAACCCCTCCATGTCGCAGTCCTGATGGGCGGCTGGGCGAATGAACGCCCCGTGTCGCTCACCAGCGGCGCGGGCGTGGCCGATGCGCTGGAGAGCAAGGGCCACCGCGTCACCCGCATCGACATGGGGCGCGATGTTGCCCTCAAGCTGCATGAGGCCAAGCCTGACGTCGTCTTCAACGCGCTCCACGGCGTTCCCGGCGAAGACGGGACGGTGCAGGGGATGCTCGATCTGATGGGCCTCGCCTATACGCATTCTGGCCTCGCCACGTCCGTGATCGCGATCGACAAGCAGCTGACCAAGCAGGCGCTGGTGCCCCACGGCATCCCCATGCCCGGCGGGCGGATCGTGACCCGCGAGGAACTCTACGTGCGCGATCCCCTGCCGCGTCCCTATGTGCTGAAGCCGGTGAACGAAGGGTCCTCGGTCGGCGTCGCGATCGTCACCGCCGACAGCAACGTCGGCAATCCGATCAGCCCGGACGCGCGCGGGCCGTGGCAGGAATTTGCCGAGCTGCTCGCCGAGCCCTTCATCAAGGGCCGCGAATTGACCGCCGCCGTGCTCGACGGACCCGATGGTCCGCGCGCGCTCGGCGTCACCGAACTCGTCGTTGCCAACGGCTTCTACGATTACGAGAACAAGTACACCGCCGGGCGGACCGAGCACATCTTCCCCGCCAAGCTGCCGCCCGAAATCACCGCCTTGTGCGAGGCCTATGCCGTGAAGGCGCATCAGGTGCTCGGCTGCCACGGCGCCAGCCGCACCGATTTCCGCTGGGATGACGAGGCGGGCGAGGATGGGCTGTTCGTGCTCGAAACCAACACCCAGCCGGGGATGACACCGCTCAGCCTGGTGCCCGAGCAGGCGGCGCATTGCGGCATCAGCTATGGCGATCTGGTCGAGATGCTGTGCGCCGAGGCCTTGCGGGTTCACGCATTGAAGTCAGCCAAGGGAGGCACGCATGGCGCAGCAGATCCGGCGTAACGGCTCCACCGGCGTGCGCCGCGCCGCCAAGGCGCAGAGCCGCGCGGTCACCGCGCGCAAGGCCAAGGGCTCGGCAAGCGGCTTCATCGACTGGCTGATGGGCCTTCTGCCCTTCACCGAGGAACAGTGGAGCCGCATCTGGCTCGCCGTGATTATCGGCGGGACGGTGGGTATCGCGCTGGTGATCGCCAGCCTTGCGGGCGTTCCTGCGCTGGCGCAGGCGCAGGTGGCGAAGATCGCCGCCGACGCGGGTTTCGAGGTCCGCCACGTGCGCGTCACCGGCACCAGCCGCATGGACGAACGGCTGGTCTATGCCCGCGTCCTCTCGCAGCGCACCCGCGCCATGCCGGACGTCGATGTCGCCGCCTTGCGCACCGAATTGAAGACCCTGCCGTGGGTCAAGGACGCGCGCGTCTCGCTCCAGCTGCCGCACACGCTGGCGATCGACATTGTCGAGCGCACGCCGCACGCCGTGCTGCAAAAGCCTGATCGGCTGATGCTGATCGATGCCACCGGAGAGGAACTGGAGCCGGTGAGCGCAGCCAAGGCCAAGGGGCTGCTGCTGCTGGCAGGCCCGGGCGCGGGCAAGCAGGCCCCGGCGCTCGAAGCCCTGCTCGCTTCCGCCCCTGCGCTTGGCCCCCAGGTGGAAAGCGCCGAATGGGTCGGCAACCGCCGCTGGAACATCACCTTCAAGACCGGCCAGCTGCTCGCCCTGCCCGAAGGCGAGATCGAAGCGGCGACCGCGCTGGTGAAATTCGCGCGGCTGGACGGGCAGAACCGCCTCTTGGGCGGCAAGGTGCTGGCCTTCGACATGCGCTCGCCCCCGCGGCTCTACATGCGCCTGCCCGATGACGCCGGACCTGCGCCGCAGGTGGCCGCCGCAACGGGAGGATCGCTCTGATGGCCAGCAAACCTGCCGCCCGCCGCCTTGCCCGCACCTTCGGCGCGGTCAATATCGGTAGCTTCCGCATCTCCACGATGATCATGGGCGAGACCGAGACCGGCGAATTGCAGGTGCTCGGCTCCGGCCACCGTGCCAGCGCGGGGGTGAAGCGCGGCTATGTCACCGACATGGAAGCCGCCGCCCACGCCATCCGTGACGCAGTCGAGCGCGCGGAAAAGAGCGCGGGCACCACGGTGCGATCGGTGTGGATCGCCTGCGCAGGTGCAGGCCTCGCCAGCAATGTCGTGGCGGTCGATATCGAGATCGGCGGACGCCGGATCGAGGACGAGGATATCGAGACGCTGCTGATCCAGGCGCAGGACATGATCCAGCCCGATGGCCGCACCGTGCTCCACGCCCAGCCGGCGCATTACACGCTGGACGGCGCGCATGGCGTGGCCAATCCGCGCGGGCTTCATGCCGAGCGCTTGGGGGTCGATATCCATGTCATGCTGGCCGATGGCGCGCCGGTGCGCAATCTCACCGAGGCGGTGCAGAACGCGCACCTTTCGGTCGAAGGCGTGGTCGCCGCGCCGCTGGCTGCGGGCCATGCCTGCCTCACCATGGAAGAGCGCGAGTTGGGCGTGGCGCTGGTCGAGATCGGCGCGGACGTCACCAATGTCGCGGTGTTTGCGGGCGGGATGCTGCTCGGGCTGAAGGCGGTGCCGATGGGCTCGGCCGATATCACCGATGCCATCGCCAGCGGCTTCGGCATCCGCCGCTCGCAGGCCGAGCGGCTCAAGTGTGTGGCGGGCTCGGCGGTTGCCAGCCCGACCGATAACCGCGAACTGATCCCTGTGAACGGTCCCAATGACGGGCCCGAGGGCGTGGCCGCCGGGCCGCTGGCGCGCGGGGCGGATGACAAGAACCGGATCGTGCGGGCAGAGCTGGTCTCGGTGGTCACCCAGCAGCTTGCCACGCTCACCGGAGAGGTGGGCAAGGCGCTGAAGGAAATGGGCTTTTCGGGCGCGCGCGCAGGTCAGGTGGTGCTCACCGGCGGCGGCGCGGAACTGGCCGGGATGGCCGACTTCATGCAGGGCGCGCTGGGACAACCCGTCAGGCTTGGGCGTCCGCCGCAGCTTCCCGGCATGCCCGAGGCGCATCATGCGCCCGGCTTTGCGACGCTGGCCGGCCTGTGCCTCTATGCCGCCGAAGACCCGGTCGATATCCGCGCAGTAGGCAGCGGGCGCGGCGGCATCTATCGCGGCGCGGTGCGCAGCGGCGGGTTGATGGAAACCGCAATGCGGCTGGTGCGGGCACTGCGCGAGAACTTCTGAAGCCCGTTTGCCGCAGGGGCAGCCGCTGTGGATAAGGGGTTTGCCGCTATAAAATGTCACCGACGATTATGCCACAGAGGTGCTAAGACGGCGGGAATAGGGTGAAAAGGCCGTATATCCCGCTCTGGAGGACAGACAGATGAGCATCAATATCGGACCCGCAGCCATCGATGACCTGCGTCCGCGCATCACCGTGATCGGGATCGGCGGAGCGGGCGGCAACGCGATTGCCAACATGATCGCGGCCGAGATCGAGGGTGTCGAGTTCATCGTCGCCAACACCGATGCGCAGGCGCTGGCCTCCAGTCCGGCGGAAAAGCGCATCCAGCTCGGCCCCGATATCACCGGCGGTCTGGGCGCAGGCGCACGCCCTGAAGTGGGCAAGGCCGCGGCCGAGGAGACCGTGCTCGATGTCGAGCAGGCGCTGGCGGGCGTCAACATGTGCTTCATCGCGGCCGGCATGGGCGGCGGCACCGGAACGGGCGCCGCGCCCGTCATCGCCGAGGCTGCGCGCCGCATGGGCGTGCTCACCGTGGGCGTCGTCACCAAGCCCTTCCTGTTCGAAGGCACGCGCCGTATGCGGGCTGCCGAAGCCGGGATCGAGGAGCTGCAGAAGCACGTCGATACCCTGATCGTCATTCCCAACCAGAACCTGTTCCTGGTCGCCAAGGCGGAAACCACCTTCAAGGAAGCCTTCCAGCTGGCTGACGAAGTGCTCCAGCAGGGCGTGCGCTCGATCACCGATCTGATGGTGATGCCGGGCCTCATCAACCTCGACTTTGCCGACGTGCGTTCGGTGATGAGCGAGATGGGCAAGGCGATGATGGGCACCGGCGAGGGCGAGGGCGAGAACCGCGCGCTTCAGGCTGCCGAACAGGCGATTGCCAACCCGCTGCTCGACGGGGTCAGCATGGCGGGCGCCAAGGGCGTGATCATCTCGATCATCGGCGGCGAGGACATGCGCCTGCTCGAAGTCGATGAAGCCGCGAACCACATCCGCGAACTGGTGGACGAGGACGCGAACATCATCTGGGGCAGCGCCTTCAACCCCGATCTCAAGGGCAAGATCCGCGTCTCGGTGGTCGCCACCGGGATCGAGCAAAGTGCGATCGGCCATATCGAGCGGCCGCAGCCGGTCTCGCTCGGCCTGTCGCGCGCGCCCAAGCGTCCGGTGCTGGAACTGTCCGAGGACGAAGGCCTGGTCGAACTGCCGGCCGAGGAACCGCCCGCACCCGCGCCTGCGCCTGCGGCATTCGCAGCCGATTCCTACGAGGCGGCCGAGGAAGAGATCGCCGAGGAAGCCGGCTATATCGCCCCTGCCTATGACGCGGTTGAAGAGGCCGAGGAAGAGGACGAGGGTGAAGGCGATTTCAACATCGCGGCGCCGTTCGATCTCACCGGCATGCAGGCCGGCGATGACATGGGCGAGGAATACGAGGACGATGTCGACGAGATCGTCGATCCGCTCGCGGGCCTGCGCAATGTCGGGCAGGATGAATACGGCGCTGACGAGGAAGACGGCGAGACGCTCGATCTGACCGGTGGCTACGCCCCCTATGACGAAGTCGAACAGGCTCCGGCTCCGGCTCCCTATCCTGCGCAGGACGATCTGCTCGCGAGTGCCGATCGCCTTGCTGCCGATGATCAGCCCGTGACCGCGCGTCTTGGCGGGGCGCGTCGGCGTCCGCTGCTTGGCGGGGATGGCGGCGGTGCGGCGGGCGGCAGCACGCTGTTCGAGCGCATGGCCAACCTGTCGCGCAGCACCGGCCGCGCCGACGACGAGGACGAGGATGAGGACGAGGGCGACGGCAGCTCCGGCGGCTTCAGCATCCCGCGCTTCATCGATCGCAACCGCAACCAGTAAGCCGCCACTCACGCGCCGGGCGGCAGGTCCGTCCGGCGCGCATCCGGCGCTGTTCGCCGCGTGGCGGGACGCCCGCTCTGGCAAACCCGCCGTTTCGCGTTAGGTCAGCCCGCGTGACATCCCGTCTGTTCTCCCCATCGCTCATTGCGCTCGCCCCGGTGCTGGCCGCAGCCCTGCCGTCCCTGCCGCTTGCCGCGCAGGAGGTGGTCTCGCGCGAGGTGGTGCAGCCGCTCCCCAGCGAGGAAGTGCAGCGCCTCAACCGCTCGCTGGTCGCGCTCGCCAAGGCGCCCAAGGATATCGACGCGCTGGTCGAGGCCGGGAACGCGGCGATGGGGGTGGATGATCTCGAAGCGGCGGTCGGCTTTTTCGGGCGGGCTGCGGATATTGATGCCAACAACCCGCGGGTCGCGCTGGGGCTGGGCACGGTCTATCTGCGCTCGGGCCGACCGGGCGATGCCATCCCGCAGTTCGACCGCGCCCGCGCCGCCGGTGTGCCCGAGCGCGATGTGCTGACCGATCAGGCGCTGGCCTTCGATCTGGTGGGCGAGCAGGCCCCGGCGCAATCGGCCTATACCCGCGCGATCGAGCTTGATCCCGGCAATGACGAGGCGCGCCGCCGTCTCGCCGTGAGCCACGCGATCCTCGGCAACCGCGCGCGCTTTGAAGAGGTGCTGCGCCCGCTGCTCGACAAGCGCGACATGGCCGCCTTCCGCGCCCGGGCCTTCGGCCTTGCGATCCTTGGCGATCAGGAGCGCGCCACGGCGATTGTCGAACAGGTGATGCCGCGCGATCTGTCGCAGCGGATCGTGCCTTACCTTGCCTATATGCCACGCCTCACCGCAGCCCAGCAGGCCGCGGCGGCGAACCTCGGGATCTTCCCGCGCGCGGCGGATATCGGGCGCGACGATCCGCGGTTGGCGCGCATGGCGAGCGAGGCGAAGGTCGACAGCCGGCTTGAGCCCGCAGGTGCGCCGCTGGGCAGGAGCGAGCCTGCGCCAACGCCTTCGCCCGCGCCGGCTCTCGCACCCGTCCGCGTCGCGGCGGCCCCTGCGCCGGCTCCCAAACCCGCTCCGGTCCCGACACCCGGGCCCGCACCCGCAACCGCACCGGCGCCGCGACCGGCGGTTTCGACCTACACGCCGCCTCCGCCGCCTGCTCCGGCCCCGGCCCGTGTTGCGGCTCCCGTTCCCGCGCCCGCTCCGACTCCCGCTCCGGCTCCGGCGCGAACCGAGCGGGTGGCCGATGTCTTTGCCGATTTCGGCGATGATCCGCTGCCCGATGCCAAGGTCAGCGGCGATGCGGTCGACCTGTCGCGAATCACGGTTCGGCGCGAGGCCCCGCCGCAGCCGGCAGCCGCAGCCAAGCCGGCCGAGAAGCCCAAGCCCAAGGAGCCGCCCAAGCCCGTCCACCCCAGCCGCGTCTGGGTGCAGGTGGCGACCGGCAGGAAGATCGACGCGCTCGCCTTCGACTGGAAGCGCATCGGCCGCGAGGCCGGGGCAACCGCCAGCGCCTACAAGCCGCACACGGCGCGCTGGGGGCAGACCAACCGGCTCGTGATCGGCCCCGTCGCTAGCCGCGACAAGGCCGAGGCGGTGGTGCGCGAGCTCAAGAAGAAGGGGCTCGACGCCTTCATGTGGCTGAGCGAAGAAGGTGAGGCGGTTCAACCGCTTAAATAGCTTCCACGGGTTTCTTTGCACAGGCTTTGCACAGCCTTGCGCGGTTCTCCCCAACTCGCCCGCGCCGCCGCATTGCCAAGCGCCCCCTTGCCCGTCCATTCGTGCCGCCGATGACAGCACGACGCGCCTTCCGCCTCACTTGCAAGCTTGCCCTTCGGACCAACGCCCGATGAGGCCGCGTACCATGGACTATTCCGCCGAGGATGATGCCGCGCCGGTCGAAATGCTCGCTGCGCTGTTCGAGGCGCGCGGGTGGCCGTGCGAGATGGTCTCCGACGAGGAGATGAGCGGCGAGGTGCAGGGCAGCTGGGCCAATTACCAGCTGCGCGCGATCTGGCGGCCGGAAGACCGGGTGCTGCAATTCCTCTGCCTGCCCGATATCCGCGTCACCGATGACAAGCGCGGTTCGGCCTATGAACTGCTCTGCCTCGTCAACGAACAGATGTGGCTGGGGCATTTCGACATCTGGTCGAACGGCGATGTCCTGCTCTATCGCCACGGCGCGTTGCTGGGCGAGGAAGGGCGCTTGACGATCGACATGGCGCAATCGCTGGTCGAGATCGCGATCGACGAGTGCGACCGCTTCTACCCCGCCTTCCAGTTCGTGCTGTGGGGCGACAAGAGCCCGCGCGCGGCGCTCGAAGCGGCGATGGTTGACGCGGCGGGCGAGGCCTGAGAGCCTCCCGCACAGGATGACGAACCAGCTTCTTATCATCGGTTGCGGCAATATGGGCGGGGCGATGCTGGCCGGCTGGCTGGCAGCGGGCGTCGATCCGGCACGGCTTTCTGTGCTCGATCCGGCCCTCTCCGAAGCGCCCGCAGGCGTTGCGCTCTACCGCGATGCTGCCGCGGTGCCGAGCACGCATGATGCGGTGCTGCTCGGGTTCAAGCCGCAGCAACTGGGCCAATTGGGGCCGGGCCTGCAAGGGCTGACAACGGGCCGGACGGTCTATTCGCTGCTTGCCGGAATAAGGCTGGATCAGCTCCAGGCCGCCTTTCCCGGGGCCGCCGCCCATGTGCGGGTGATGCCCAATCTGGCTGCGCGTATCAACAAATCGCCCGTGATCCTCGCCGAGGCAGGACTGGACGCAGCGCGGCGCGACGCTGCCTTTGCTCTGTTCGGGCAGCTGGGGACGGCGCTGTGGCTCGATGGCGAGGCGCAGTTCGATCTCGTCACCGCGCTGGCCGGATCGGGGCCGGGCTTTGTCTACCGCTTCATCGATGCGCTGGCGGGGGCGGCTGCCGATCTCGGGCTGGATCAGGCGAGCGCCGATGCGCTGGCGCTGGCCACGGTCGAGGGCGCAGCGGCGCTGGCGGCGACGTCCGATGTCGGCCCGGCCACCCTCGCAGACCGCGTGGCGAGCCCGGGCGGGATGACGCGCGAGGGACTGAACGTGCTCGACGAAGAGGCAGCGCTGCGGCGGCTGCTGACCGAGACTTTGCGCGCCACCGCTGCCAAGGGCGCGGCGCTCTCCAAGGGTAGTTAAGATTAACCGGTGTTAATCTGAACGGATTGCGCGCTTTGCAATCCGGTTTCGCTTGAAATGCCGCTACGAAACCCCGATATTCGCAGCACTGGAGAGCGCGGCGTTTCGCGCTCCGATGGAAGGATCAAAGGGTTTCACAATGGCTGACTGGAATGACACTTCGCGCAATGCGCAGCGCCTCGGCTCGGTGCCGCGCGCCGGTGGCGATGTCGCTGGCCGTTTTGACGAGGGCCTGCGCAAGCACATGCTCTCGATCTACAACTACATGACCTCGGGCATTCTGCTGACGGGGATCGTGGCTCTGATGGCGTTCACCAGCGGCGTCGCCGAAACGATCTTCACCGGCGGCATCCTGCGCTGGATCGTCGCGCTCTCGCCGATGATCGTGGTCTTCGCGATGAGCTTTGGCGCCAACCGCTTCAGCACCGCCACCTTGCAGGCGATGTTCTGGGGCTTTGCGGTGCTGATGGGCCTGTCGCTGTCCTCGGTGTTCCTCGTTTACACCGGCGGCTCGATCGCCACGACGTTCTTCGCCACCGCGGCGGCCTTTGCCGGCCTGTCGCTGTGGGGCTACTCCACCAAGAAGGACCTGTCCGGCATGGGCAGCTTCCTGATCATGGGCGTGATTGGCCTGCTGGTGGCGATGATCATCAACATGTTCCTCAAGTCGCCCGCGTTCCACTACGCGATCAGCTTCATCGGCGTGCTGATCTTCGCAGGTCTCACCGCCTATGACACGCAGCGCCTGAAGACCGAGTATCAGTATCTGCGCGGTACCGAGTTCGCGGGCAAGGCCGTGATCCTGGGCGCGCTGAACCTCTATCTCGACTTCATCAACATGTTCACCTTCCTGCTGCAGTTCCTCGGCAATCGTGAGTAACTGGCGCGCGTAATTGCAGACTGCCGGACCGCCGGCCTGACGCAGGTGTTGAAATGTCGAATGCCCGGGGCCTTTCCATAGGCTCCGGGCATTTGCTTTGTTATCTTACGCAGCTATCGCCGGACGGCTTAAGGCTGGAGCAAGGCGCGCTTCATCAATATCTTCGTGCGCGCCGGCAGCAAAAGAGGGTGAGAGACATGTCCGTGGTTCCGCAGCAATTGTCCCCGAACGTGCGGCGCACGCCCTTCGGCCTGACGATCACGGCCGTGGCGGTCGGTTCGGCGCTGCTGGCAGCTTGCGCCACGCCTGCACCCCCGCCGCCGCCTCCGCCCCCTCCGCCGCCGCCTGTGCGCGTGGTCGAGGCTGTGCCCTATCGTCCGCTCCCGCCGGGCGGGGCGCACTACGTGATGGACATTCCGGCGCGCGGGCCGGACGGGCGGCGCATCACCGTCAATTCCGGGCTCGGCGATGATCAGCTGGTGTGGCACCTTCGTTCGGCGTGGAACGTGGCCGCACTGAATTGCCTTGCGCCCGAATACGAGCCGATCCTGGCTGGCTACCGCACCTTCCTGACGAAGAACGCCCGCCCGCTGAAGGCGGTGAACGACCGGCTGGAGAAGGACTTTGCCCGCCGCCACAAGACCAGGCGCGATGCGATCGTCGCGCGCGACGGTTCGGTGACGCAGGTCTACAACTTCTTCGCCCTGCCGGCCGCGCGCTCGGGCTTCTGCCGCGCCGCGCTCGACATGGCGAACCGCGCAGTGGCGCTCCCGCCCGCTGATCCGCTGGCCTTTGCCAAGGCCAATTTCGACGGGCTGCTGGCGCCGTTCGAGACCTTCTTCGACGAATACGAGACCTACCAGCGCGCCTCGGCCGAATGGGACGCCAAGTGGGGCGTGCAATATGGCGCATCGCAGCCCGGCTGGGTGGCGGTGCAGGAAGCCCGCGCAAGCGGGGCACGGGTGCCGGGCGTGGCTGATCTGACCGCGCAAGGGCTGCCGGTGACCACGGTGACCGACCCGGAGACCGGGGTTGCAGTGCCGGTGGTTCCGGTCAACGAGAACGTCACCTCGCAGCCGGTGGTGCAGCCGATCCAGAGCGGCACGCCGCGTCCCCCGCAGAAGTAGCCAAAATCGGGCGTTGCGCGGGGGAAATCTTCTCGCTAATGCCCGCCCTCGCCTGCAGGCCAGCCTCGGCTGGCGCGGGCTGAAAACCTGGAACGGGGCCGTAGCTCAGATGGGAGAGCGCGTCGTTCGCAATGACGAGGTCAGGGGTTCGATCCCCCTCGGCTCCACCAGTTTTTCGTGACGCGAGCCTGTCCGGGGGACAGGCTCGGCCGAAAAGCGCCCAAGCGCAAGCGCCGGAGGAGGTTGAGCACGACGGGCTCCCTCTGAAACTTTCTCATCGCTTTACATCTCTTGCCGTCAGTTTCGCCTGACGCTATCCCCAGCGCGCGTTTCGGTAACGGGAATGCGGTGCAAATCCGCAGCTGTCCCTGCAACTGTAAGCGGTGAGTATGGAGTGCGCCCCCTCTTCCAAGAGGGCAGCCACTGGAGCTTTCGGGCATCCGGGAAGGCGAGCACCCCATGCGCTGATCCGTGAGCCAGGAGACCGACCGGGGCGTGTCGCTCTTTGCTTGGTTCAGGGGTTGGCCAGGCGCGGAAACTGACTTTCGTTGTGAGCGACATCACCGGGCTGTGAGGGATGGGATCCCCTCGCGGCCCCCATGTTGCTGATGACGGGAGGAATCCGTGAGAAATTTTGCATTTTTGTGCAGCGTCGCTGGGGCGGCGCTGGTGTGGGGCGTGCCTGCAAGCGCGCAGGATACGAACGCGCAGGACGATGGCGAAAAGATTGTCATCGCCGATTTTCGCCTGCCACCGGAAATCCTCGTTTCCGCCAGCCGTGACGGATCGCTCGAACGCGATAGCTTTACCGGTTCGGTAACGGTCATCACGACCAGCCAGCTCGAAGCGCGCCAGACCCGCGACATTGCCGATGTGCTGCGCGATGTGCCGGGCGTGGCTGTGGCGGGCGTTGCGGGCCAGACCCAGATCCGCCTGCGCGGTTCGGAGGCAAACCACGTCCTCGTGCTGGTTGACGGGATCGAGGTGTCCGATCCCTTCGCCGGCGAATTCGATATCGGCACGCTGGCCGCCGATATCGGCGCGCGGGTGGAGGTGCTGCGCGGGCCACAGTCGGCGCTCTACGGCCCCGATGCGATCGGCGGCGTCATCGCTTATGAAACCGCCAGTGGCAGCTCCCTCTCCGGCCTTGCCGCCCGGCTCGAAGGCGGCACGCAAGGCACGGTTAACGGCGCGGCGCGCTATGGCGCTTACGGCAATGGCTGGGACGCAAGCTTGTCTGCGGTCGTTGTCAGCACCGATGGCCAGCCCAACGCCCGCAATGGCGTTCGCGATATCGGGCGCGACAGCTATACGCTGGCGGGCAAGGCCAGCTTGGATGTGGCCGAAGGCTTCGCCCTGCGCGCCGCGGCCCGTTTCATCCGTACCGAGGGGCTGTTCAACGACAGCGACTTCAACGCGGCCAACCCGACCTTCGGCTTCGTCATCGACAGCCCCGGCACCCGCTTCACCAACGAGGCGATCTATGCCCTCGTCGGCGCACGGGCGGAGGCGCTGGAGGGGCGCTGGACCCATGATCTCTCGGTGCAGTTGGCCGATATCACCCGCGACACCTTCGGCCCCTTCGGGCGCTCCAATTCGAGCAAGGGCGATCGCTTCAAGGCCTCCTATGTCAGCGCCTTCAAGATCGCGGAGGCGCATAAAGTCACCTTCGCCGCCGATTACGAGGTCGAAGGCTTCCGCAACACCACGCCGGGCGGCTTTGCCTTCAATGGTCGCCGCGAAATCGAGACGGTCGGCTTCGTTGGCGAATATCGCTATACGGGGGAGGCGTTCGATTTCAGCGCGGCGCTGCGCCATGACATCAACGATCTGTTCCGCGATGCCACGACCTTCCGCGTCGGCGCGGGCTATCGTCTGACCGACACCACCCGCATCCGCGCCGCTGCGGGTAGCGGGGTCAAGAACCCCGGCTTCTTCGAGCTCTACGGCTTCGTCGACGGGCGCTTCATCGGCAATGCCGCGCTGCGCCCCGAAAAGTCCACGGGCTGGGAAGCGGGCCTTGACCAGCAGCTTGGCGACAACGCCAGCGTAGCGGTCACTTACTTCGACAGCGAGCTCGACGGCGAGATCTTCACCACCTTCCCGCCGCCGACCTTCATCGCCACCCCCGCCAACCGCACCACCACCAGCCAGCAGCGCGGGGTGGAGGTGTCGCTCAATGCCCGGATTGCCGATCAGTGGAGCCTCGATGCGGCTTACAGCTATCTCGATGCCGAGGAGAACGGCGTGCGCGAGGTGCGCCGCCCGCGCCATATCGCCAGCGCGGCGCTGACATGGACCGCGCCGGATGATGCCGCCTCGGCCACGCTGGTGGTGCGGCACAACGGGCAGGCACGCGACGTCGCCTTCACCGATCCGAGCTTCGTGCCGGTGCGGGTGAGCCTCGATGACTACACGCTGGTGAACCTCAATGCGCGGGCGAAGCTCACTGACAGCCTCGATGTCTTTGCCCGCGTCGATAACCTGCTGGGCGAGAACTACGAGCAGGTGTTCAGCTTCGTCTCGCCGGGGCGCAGCGCCATGGTGGGGATCGAAGCGAGGTTCTAGGAAAAATCCGTTCTCCTCGAGCGGTTGCGAAGCACTGCCGAAGGTAGAACTCGAGAGGCCATGGTGTCTCGACTTCGCTCGACACGAACGGCTGGCTCGCCATTATCCTCGCATTTGCGGTAGGAATTGCATAAGGGGCGCCCATGCATTTCCTCGATCAAGCCAAGATTTATGTGAAGTCCGGCGGCGGCGGCCCCGGGGCCGTCTCGTTCCGGCGCGAGATGTACGTCGAATATGGCGGCCCTGACGGCGGCAACGGCGGCAATGGCGGCGACATCGTGTTCGAAGCCGTCGCCGGCCTCAACACGCTGATCGACTTCCGCTATTCGCAGCACTTCAAGGCCGCGCGCGGCGGCCACGGGATGGGCAAGGACCGCACTGGCGCCAGCGCCAAGCCGCTCGTCATCAAGGTGCCGGTCGGCACGCAGATCCTCTCGGAGGACAAGGAAGAGGTACTCGCCGACTTCACGCAGGTCGGCCAGCGCATCACCTTCCTCGAAGGCGGGATGGGCGGACGCGGCAACGCGTCGTATAAAACCTCCACCAACCGCGCCCCGCGCCAGCACCAGCCGGGCATCCCCGGGCAGGAGGCGTGGGTGTGGCTGCGGCTGAAGCTGCTCGCCGATGTCGGTTTGGTGGGGCTCCCGAACGCCGGCAAATCGACCTTCATCAACGCGGTCTCCAACGCGCAGGCCAAGGTCGGCGACTACGCCTTCACCACGCTGGTGCCCAAGCTCGGCGTGGTGCGCCACAAGGGCCGCGAATTCGTGCTGGCCGACATTCCCGGCCTCATCGAAGGGGCGGCGGAGGGTGTCGGCATCGGTGACCGGTTCCTCGGCCATATCGAGCGCTGCCGCGTGCTGATCCACCTGATCGACATCACCGGCACCGACGATGCCGACCCTGCCGAAGCCATGCGCATCGTCGAGGACGAGCTGGCGGCCTACGGTGCGGGCCTTGATGACAAGGCGCGGCTGGTGGTGCTCAACAAGCTCGATCTGGCCGACGCCGAACTGGTCGAGGCCTATCGCGAAGAGCTGCTGGAAGCGGGCGCGGACAAGGTCTTTGCCGTCTCCGGCGCGACCGGCGCGGGCATCCCCGAATTGCTGGACGCCGTGCTCAGCTTCCTGCCGGATCGCACCGCGACCGAGACCAAGGCCGTCGAGATCGAAGACGATGACGACGCGCCCGAGTGGTCGCCGCTCTGACCTGACGCAATGCTGAGCCAGTTGTCCGATATCACCACCGCACGGCGGATCGTGGTCAAGATCGGCTCGGCCCTGCTGGTCGGCGGCGGACGCCCGCGCACTGAGTGGCTGGCGCGCATGGCGGGAGATCTCGCCGCTCTTCGCAAGGCGGGCGCGCAGGTGATCGTGGTGAGCTCGGGCGCGATTGCGCTGGGTGCGGCGCGCCTCAGCCTGCCCAAGGGCGGGCGCGGGAGCCTCGCCGATGCGCAGGCGGCCGCTGCCGTGGGCCAGATTGCGCTGGCCGATCTGTGGAGCCGCGCGCTTGGCGGGGAGGGCATTGCCGCCGCGCAGATGCTGCTGACGCTGGGCGATCTTGAAGACCGCCGCCGCTACCTCAACGCCGCCGCGACGCTTGACCGGCTGCTGGAAGCGGGCGTGATCCCGGTGATCAACGAGAACGATTCGGTTGCCACCGAGGAAATCCGCTTCGGTGACAATGATCGCCTCGCCGCGCGGGTGGCGCAGGCGGCGAATGCCGATCTGGTGCTGCTGCTCTCGGATATCGACGGGCTCTACACCTGCGATCCGCGCGAAGACGGTGCGGCGCTGGTGCCGGTGGTCGATACGGTGACGCCGGAAGTGATGGCCATGGCGAGCGGGGCCTCGTCCTCGGGCCTCGGCTCGGGCGGGATGGTGTCCAAGCTTCAGGCCGCGCAGATCGCGACGCGCGCCGGGATTGCGCTCGCGATCCTCAACGGCACCCACGAAGCCCCGATTGCGCGCGCGCTGGCGAGCGATACGGGCACGCTGTTCCTGCCGGTCAGCGCGGCATCGGCGCGCAAGGCATGGCTCGGCGGGCGGCTGGCGCCTTCGGGCGAATTGCGCGTCGACAAGGGCTGCGCCGAGGCACTGAAGGGCGGTGCGAGCTTGCTGGCGGCGGGCGTGGTCGGCGTGTCGGGCACCTTCCGGCGCGGCGATCTGGTCAGCGTGCTGAGCTTGCGCGGCGAGCGGCTGGCGCAGGGCCTCGCCGAATATGACGCCGCCGAAGTGCAGACGATCGCCGGCCGGCGGGCCGAGGATCAGGAGGCGCGATTGGGCTATGCCCCGCGCTCCTGCGTGATCCACCGCGATCACTTGGTGCTGCTATGAGCACACTCGCCATCACCGGCGCGACTGGATTCGTCGGCTCTGCGGTGCTGGCTGCCGCCTTGGCCGAGGGCCACGAGGTGCGCGCGCTCACCCGCAAGCCGCAAGCTGCGCAGGACGGCGTGAACTGGATCGCGGGCGACCTTGCAAAGCCCGAAGCGCTCGCAGACCTGTGCGAGGGTGCCGACGCGATGATCCATGTCGCAGGCCTCACCAACACGCCCGATATTGCCGAATTCGAGACCGCCAATGTCACCGGCACCATCGCGGTGATCGCGGCGATGCGCGCGCGGGGCGTGAAGCGGCTGGTGTTCGTCTCCTCGCTCTCGGCGCGCGAGCCGCAGCTTTCGGCTTATGGTGCGTCCAAGGCGCGGGCCGAGCAGGTGGTGGAGGCGAGCGGGCTCGACTGGACCACGGTGCGCCCGCCCGGTGTCTATGGGCCGCGCGATATCGACTATCTCGACATGTTCCGCACCGCGAAGTGGGGCTTTGTCCCCCTGCCGCCGGGCGGGGCGAGTTCGATCATCCACGCCGATGATCTGGCGCGGTTGCTGGTGACGCTGGCGGCCAGCAACGCCGCGCCGACGCGCAAGAAGACTTACGAGCCTGACGATGGCCGCGAGGGCGGGTGGAGCCACAAGGAACTCGCCCAGGCCATCGGCCGCGCGGTCGGCAAGGCCAGCGTCTTTGCGCCGCATCTCCCCGCCGGGTTGCTGATCGCGGCGGCCGCAGGAGACCGCTTTGTGCGCGGCGACCGGGCCAAGCTTACCGCCGACCGCGTGGGCTACATGTGCCACCCCAACTGGGTGTCCCGCTCGCACCACCGCCCGCCGCCGGGCATCTGGTGCCCACGCATTGCGGGCGACGAAGGCCTCAAAGCGACCGCCGAATGGTACCGCCGCGAGGGGTGGCTTTGACGGGTTAGAGGAAGGGTTCCTCGCCCGGCTTGTGGATGCCGCATTCGGTCTTGTCCCAACCCTTCCAGCGGCCCGAGCGCGGGTCTTCGCCAGGCAGCACTTGGCTCGTGCAGGGCGAGCAGCCGATCGAGGGATAGCCCTGTGCGATCAGCGGATGGCGCGGCAGATCGTGCTGGATGAAGTATCCTTCGATCTGGCTCGCATCCCAATCGATCAGCGGATTGATCTTGAGCCGCCCCTGCGCGTCCGAGGTGTCCACTTCAAAGCGCGGCAGATTGGCGCGGGTCGCGGCCTGAAACGCCTTCCTGCCGGTGAAGCTCGCATCATAGGCGGCGAGCACCTTTTCCAGCGGGCGAACCTTCCTGATCTCGCAGCAGCCATCGGGATCGTAGGACCAGCGAAGGCCAGTCTCGTCCTTCTTGGCAAGGTCTACCGGATCGGGGGTCAGCACCACCAGATCGAGGCCCAGCCGCGCCACCAGTTCGTCGCGATAGGCCAACGTTTCGGCAAAATGCTTGCCCGTGTCGAGAAACAGCACCGGCACCGCCGGATCGACGCTGGCGACGAGGTGCAGCAGCACCGCGCTCTCCGCGCCGAAGCTGGAGACGACCGCGAGATCCCCCGCGAGATTGTCGCGGATCACCGCCTCCAGCATCTCCTGCGTCGAGGAGCCGCGGAACATGCGGTTGAGGCGCACCGCATCATGCTCGGTAAAGCGCGGGGCGAGGTCGAGCGCGTCGCGGGTGCGATCGCTGCCGGAGAGCGAGAGCTCAGGCTTCATGGCGCTTGTCCGCGATGGTGGCCCTGCGATCGGCGGCGCGCTGGTAGACATTCTCCCAGGTCGCAAAGGCGCGGGCCGCGTCTGCCTCGTCGAGCCGCTTGTCCGGGGCGAAGCTGTCAAACCCGCAGCGGCGCATGTGCGAGAGCTGGTCGATGAGCACATCGCCGACCGCGCGCAATTCGCCGGTGTAGCCTGCCTCGCGCAGGATCCGGGCGGCGGAATAGCCGCGTCCGTCGCCGAACACGGGAAAGTTCACCTCCACCAGCGCCAGCCGGTCAAGGAAGGGCAGCAGCAGGCGCGCATCATCGCCAGGCTCGATCCGCACGGCTGTGGCGTTGGTCTGGTCGCAGCAGGAATCGACCGTGACGGCGGCATGATCGACCGGCTCGTCATCGCGGAAGCGGAACTGTACCTCGTCGGGGCTGGTGCCCAGATCACTGCCCATAAAGCGCCTCCTTGAACGGCTCCATGCCGATGCGGCGATAGGTATCGAGGAAGCGCTCGCCGTCGGCGCGCTGGGCGAGATAGACGTCGGTGACTGTCTCGACTGCGGCGATCACGCCGTCCTCGTCGAAGCCGGGGCCGGTGATCTTGGCGAGGCTGACGTCCTCGGCCTCCGATCCGCCGAGCGAGAGCTGGTAGTTCTCCACCCCCTTCTTGTCGACGCCAAGGATGCCGATGTGGCCCGCATGGTGGTGACCGCAGGCATTGATGCAGCCGGAGATCTTGAGCTTCAACTCGCCGACCACTTCGGTCCGGCCGGCCTGCGCGAACCGTTCCGAAATGCGCTGGGCGAGCGGGATCGAGCGGGCGTTGGCGAGGCTGCAGTAATCAAGGCCCGGGCAGGCGATGATGTCCTCGATCGTGTCCATGTTGGGCGCGCCAAGGCCTGCGGCGTCGAGCGCGCTCCAAACTGCGTGCAGATCGGCGATGCGGACATGGGGCAGCAGCAGGTTCTGCGTGTGCATCACGCGCAGTTCGTCGAAGGAGTATTCCTTCGCCAGCCGGGCGACGACGCGCATCTGCTCGGCCGTGGCATCGCCCGGAATGCCGCCGGCGGGCTTCAGGCTGATGACCGCCGAGACGTAGGCATCATGCTTGTGGCGATGGGTGTTGCGGCGGACCCATTGGCCAAACGCGCTGCCATGACCGCCGTTCGCCTCGAGCGTAGTCGAGAGGCGCTGCTCGAAGGGTGTCTCGACTTCGCTCGACACGAACGGTGGGTCGGAGAAGAATTCCGCAATCCGCGCCAGTTCCTCGCGCGGCGGTTCGACGCCGACGCCCAGCAGGTGGGTGAACTCCTCTTCGACCTGACGGGTGTATTCCGCCGCGCCCAGCTCGTGGACGAGGATCTTGATGCGCGCCTTGTACTTGTTGTCGCGCCGGCCGTAGCGGTTGTAGACCCTAAGGCACGCCTCGGCATAGGTGATGAAGTGATCGAGCGGCACGAAGTCGCGGATCAGCGGCGCGATCATGGGTGTGCGGCCCATCCCGCCACCGGCATAGAATTGCGCGCCCAGCTCACCGTCACGCTTGATGATGCGCACGCCGATATCGTGCAGCCGCATCGCCGCGCGGTCCTTCTCGCTGGCGATCACCGCGATCTTGAACTTGCGCGGCAGGTAGGTGAACTCCGGATGGAAGCTCGACCACTGGCGCATCAGCTCGGCATAGGGGCGGGGATCGACCACCTCGTCGGCGGAAGCGCCCGCGAAGTGATCGGACGAGATATTGCGGATGCAGTTCCCGCTGGTCTGGATCGCGTGCATCTCGACCGTCGCCAGATCGGCGAGAATGTCGGCAGCATCTTCCAGCTTGATCCAGTTGTACTGGAGGTTCTGGCGGGTGGTGAAGTGGCCGTAGCCGCGGTCATACTTCTCCGCGATGTCGGCGAGCATCGCCATCTGGCGGCTGTCGAGCGTGCCATAGGGGATCGCGACGCGCAGCATATAGGCGTGCAATTGCAGGTAGAGCCCGTTCATTAGCCGCAAGGGCTTGAACTGGTCCTCGCTCAGCGAGCCATCGAGACGGCGGCGGGCCTGATCGCGGATTTCTGCGACGCGGGCATCGACCATCGCCTGATCGTATGAATCATAACGGTACATATCAGATCACCCAGTCCCAGCCGGTCTTGTCGGCAATGCCCACGGCGAGATCGCGGCGGACGGTCGGCCCCAATGCGCGCACGCGGTCCTTGATGTGTGCGGGGCGGACATGGCCGCTCGCGTCAATGCTTGCCTCGATGGCGTAGGGCACATTGACCCGGCGCGCGGCCTGTTCGCGGGCGAGGATCACCTCGGCCTCGTCGCCCACGTCTACGGCATCGTCGACGAACAGCGACCAGCCCTTGCCGGTCCACCACGTGACAGCACCCGAGCGCAGATCATTGCCAGTGAGGATTTTCATTCTGCACTCTCCTGCGCGAGCGCGGCTACGGTGATGTCGTCCCGCGCGGTCACTTCGCCGATGACGATGAGCGCGGGGCTCTGCACGGCTTCCGCCTCGACCAGATCGGGGAGCCCCGCGAGCAGCCCGCGCAGCACCCGCATTTCGGGGCGCGCGGCGTTCTCGATCACGGCGATCGCCATGTCGGGAGCAAGGCCATCGGCCATCAGCTTGTCGGCAATTGCGCCCGCGGTGGAGACGCCCATGTAGATCACCAGAGTGCGGCCCTTGCCCGCCAATCCCGACCAGTCCTGTTCGGACAGGCCCTTGCACTGGCCCGCGACGAAGCTGACGATGCTGGAGGCTTCGCGGTGTGTGAGCGCGATCTGCGCCGCCGCCGCTGCGCCATTGGCGGCGGAAATGCCGGGGACGACTTCCACCGGCACACCAGCCGCGCGTGCAGCCTCGGCTTCCTCGCCGCCGCGCCCGAAGATGAAGGGATCGCCGCCCTTCAATCGCACCACATCGCGCCCCGCCAGCGCCTCGCGCACCAGCAGCGCGTTGATGCCGTCTTGCGGCAGGGTGTGGCGGGCGCGCTGTTTGGCGACCGAGATCAGCCGCGCATCAGTGCGCGCAAGGCCGAGGATATCGGGGCCGATCAGCCCGTCATGGACGATCACTTCGGCCCGCTCGATCAGGCGGGCGGCGCGCAGGGTGAGGAGGTCCACCGGACCCGGCCCTGCGCCGACGAGATAGATGGTGCCGGTCTTTCGCATGGCAGGCAGATGGGCGAGCGCGCGGCAAGCTGCCAGCGAGAATGGTTTGGCAGTAGAGTAGCGGAACTATACCCGCGCCAGCGCTTGCCCCAGATCCCCGATCAGATCCTGCGCATCCTCCAGCCCGATCGACAGGCGGATCGCGGGCTTGCCGCCGGTGCCGGCCATGCAGCTGCGATAATCCTCCGGCGTGATGGCGAGGGCGAGGCTTTCATAGCCGCCCCAGCTGTAACCGATCCCGAACAGCTCCAGTGCGTCCACCACCCGGGCCGAGGCGGCCGGGTCATCGCTCGCCAGCACGAAGGCGAACAATCCGCAGCCGCCGGTAAAATCGCGTTTCCACAGCGCATGGCCGGGATCGGAGGGCAGCATCGGACACATCACGCGCGCCACCTGCGGCTGGGTTTCCAGCCATTCGGCAATGGCGAGCGCGCTCTTCGTCTGCGCTTCCAGCCGGATGCCCATGGTGCGCAGGCCCCTCGCGGCGAGCGCGGCGTCATCGGGCGAGACCACCTGTCCCAGTTCCTGCGCGGTGCGGCGCAGCGCGGTGTACCAGCGCTTGCCCGCGCTCGCGCTGCCCATCATCAGGTCCGAATGGCCGCCGACATGCTTCGACAGGCTCATCATCACGATGTCGCAGCCATGCGCGAGGCCGGCAAAGCCGAGCGGGCTGGCCCAGGTATTGTCGAGGATGCTCACTGCGCCCGCCGCGCGCGCGGCAGCAGCGAGGGCAGGCACATCGCACATCTCGAAGGTGAGGCTGCCCGGCGCCTCCAGCCACACGGCCTTGGCGCCCTCCACCAGAGTTGCAAAGCCTGTGAGATCGCGCGGATCGAAGAATGCCGTCTCCACCCCCAGCCGCGCGAGCAGGCCGGTCGCCATGCTGCGGGTGGGATCATAGGCATTGTCCGACATCAGCAGTCGGTCGCCCGGCTTGAGCACCGCAAGCATCGCGCCCGCAATCGCCGCCACGCCGCTGGGATAGAGCACCGTGCCATGTGCGCCCTGTTCCAGCGCGGTCAGGGCATCGGCCAGCGCCCACTGGGTCGGCGCGCCGCGGCGGCCATAGAAGAACTGGCCATCATTATTGTGCTTGCCCGCCTCGCGCCGTTCGGCGTCGCTGGCATAGAGGTGGGTCGAGGCGCGCCACACCGGCGGATTGACCACCGGGCCGGTCCATTCCGGACGCCGTCCGCCGCGCACCACGCGGGTGGCGGGCCTGCGAGAGCTGTCGTCCCCGCCGCCGCTCATGCGTCTGGCCCTTGCGCTTTGGGCGTGGCGGGGTCTGCACCCCATTCGCTCCAGCTGCCATCATAGAGCGCGGTATCGTCCTTGCCGACGAGGTGCAGGGCAAACAGCACCACGCTCGCCGTAACCCCGCTGCCGCAGGTGGTGGTGACGGGGCGCGTCAGGTCGATCCCCGCCGCTGCGAAAGCGGCCCGCAAGGCATCGGGCGATTTGTAGGTGCCGTCGGCGTTGAAGAGATCGGTATAGGGCAGATTGCCGCTGCCCGGGATGCGGCCCATCGGCAGGCCGTTGACCGGATCGGTGCCGGTGCCGAACACCCGCTCGGCTGCGCGCGCGTCGATCACCTGTTCGGCGCCGCTCGCGAGATTGGCGAGCATGGCGGCCTTGCTGCGCACCCGTGCGGGCGCGGTGAAGCGGGCAGGGGTGGCAGGCGCGATATCGGCGGCGGAGCTGTCCACCGGATGGCCGTCGGCGCGCCATTTCGCCAGCCCGCCATCGAGGATCGCGACATTCCCGCGCCCGCTCGCCGTGAGCACGAACCACGCCCGTGCGGAGGTGCGGATCGCGCTGTCGTCATAGAGCACGATCGCATCATCCGGCCCGACCCCGAGGCCCGCAAGCCGCTCGGCAATCTGATCGGGGGTCGGGAAGGCATAGGGCACGGAGGAACCTGCATCGAACAGGCTCGCTACGGCCAGAAACCGCGCCCCGGGAATATGTCCGGCGGCGAATTCGGCAGCGGCGTCGCGGTTGGCGGCGGGCAGGTGGTAGGAGGCATCGAGCACGACCAGACCGGGCGCGCCCAGCCGGGCTGCCAGCCAGTCGCTCGAAACGAGGCTCGGGACAGGTGTCGTCATGGCGCAAGGCCTAGCGCGACTGGGGCCGCGCGCCAAGCGCTGCGACCAGTTCCCGGCTTGCGCCCGGACACGGATCGGGGCAATTGCGCGGCCATGACCAGCACCACTCCGCCCCCCGCCGGCACCCCGCAGTTTCTCGGCCGCGACACGCCGCTTCCCGCATCGCCTGAAGAGGCGGTGCTCGACTACGTGCCCAATCCGCGTCCGGGCCTCACCTATATGGTGCGCTTCGTCAGCCCGGAGTTCACCTCGCTGTGTCCGGTGACAAATCAGCCCGATTTTGCCCATCTGGTGATCGATTACGTGCCGGGCGAGACGATTGTGGAGAGCAAGAGCCTCAAGCTGTTTTTGGGATCCTTCCGCAATCACAACGGCTTCCATGAGGATGTGACCGTGGGCATCGGGGTGCGCCTGTTTACGGAAATGCGCCCGCAATGGCTGCGGATCGGCGGCTACTGGTATCCGCGCGGCGGCATCCCGATCGATGTGTTCTGGCAGTCCGGTCCGCCTCCGGCCGATCTGTGGCTGCCCGACCAGGGCGTGCCCGGATATCGCGGCAGGGGCTGATTCCAGACCCGGTTTGGGTGGCAGTTGACCCCCAGTTGACCCCGAGATGACCCCGTTCGGCGCGCTGTTTCACGATGTTTCACGTGAAACATTCGGGCCCTTGGGGCGCGTTTTTCGGCGGGTCAGATGCTCAGATCAAGCTGGACGAAGGCCGGCGAGGTCTTGTGCGCCTCGCGCCACTTGGCGAGCGGGAAGGCCCCTGCGCCCAGCGCCGCCAGCGGATGGTCGGTTCGCTGCCGCGCTTGTTGGTCGCGCCGACCCCGACGACGTGCTCCTCGATCTTCGAGCGGGCCTTGAGCTTGAAGCCGATCGCCCGCTGGACGGGCGCGCCGGGTTCGGGCTCGACATCGCTGAACACCTGCGACAGCGGACGGCCGATCAGCTCCCCGCCATCGCTGCCCAGATCATCAAGTGCACGCTGCGAGAGGAAGGTGAGGTGGCCTTCGGCGTCGGTGGCCCAGAACATGCCGATCCCGAGCTCTTCGACATCGCTGAGGATGTCGGTCCGGACCGGCGCGCAGTGGGACTGGTCACGCCCCTTGCCACCCGCGTGCCGCGCGGATCTGGCGGCTTTGCCCGCGTGCTCCTTACTCGATTTCAGAAAGCCCAACGGCATCGACTGTCCTCATCCGCAAACCGGTGCGCGACCCATTGCTCCGGTTCGGGCCAAGCGGCGTTTGCCGGGTTGGCCCATGGTTAATCGGATGACGCCTAACCCAAGGCGATTGAGAAAGGGTTACGCTGGGTCTCGCGCGGTGCAATTTCTGCACCATGTGTGCGATTGGCTGGAACATTGCGGATAGAGGCGCGTTATCGGCTCGCAAGGTCTGGCGGAACGTTATTGCCCGGGGGCTAATCGCAGCGTAATAATTTTGCATTGCCGCTTCGTGCCCAGGGATCAGCTCTGGCGGCCTGCAGATCATCTGAGGGAAGCGGAAATGCCTGAGGGCGGTGCAGGCGCGCTGGCGCGCGGGGTCGAGGTTAATCGCGTGCGCACCCGCGCCGATTGGGATGCGATGCGCCGCAGTGCGCTGGCCGATCCCGGCGCTTTCCATGGCGAGATCGCGGGCCGCAACATGCACTGGTTCGTGGCCGATTGCGGCGCAAATGGCGCTTGGCTTGCACGCGCGGATGACGGGCAATGGCACGGCTGGGACGCGGCCAGCGGCGCTCCGGTCAGTCCTTCGCTCCCCGCCGGTTTCACGCCCTGGAGCGCCGGTTTCGACGGCTCGGCCGCGCCGCATTGGCGCTGGTTCGTGGGCGGGCGCACCAATGCCGCCTTCTCCGAACTCGATCGCCATGTGCTCGCTGGCCACGGCGATGAAGCCGCGCTGATCTTCGAGGGCGATCGCTGGGACATGAGCGCGAACGGCGGCAAGGGCGCGCCGATCGACTGCTTCACCGTCAGCCGCAAGCAATTGCTGCTGGAAGTGGCGAAATGCGCCGTCGCGCTGGAGGGGCTGGGGCTGAAGCCGGGCGACCGGATGGCATTGAACATGCCCAGCATCGTGCCCCAGATCTACTGGACCGAGGCCGCCAAGCGCATGGGCGTGGTATATACGGCGGTGTTCGGCGGCTTTTCGGACAAGACCCTGTCAGACCGCATCGCCGATACCGGTGCGCGGGTGATCGTCACTTCCGACGGCTCCTATCGCAACGCGCAGGTCGCCGCCTTCAAGAACGCCTATACCGATCCTGCGCTCGACAATTTCGTGCCGGTGACGACGGCGCTGGAAATCCTCGGCGGGCTCGATCTCGGCCTGCCCGAGGGCGGGCACGAAACGATCATCGAGACCGTGCGCGAGGCGCTGGCGGGCGAGATCACGGTCGACCGTTCGGATGTGATGCGCGGTGTGGGCCGGGCGCTGATCAACCTTGGGGCGGAAGGGCGCATTACCAGCGCGGACGCCGCCCGGGTGCGGATCGCGATTGCCTCCAGCCTCGTCACCCTGCCGCCGCGCGTGGAGGCGGTGATTGTCTGCCGCCACACCCATCAGCCCGACATCATCTGGCGCGAAGAACGCGACCGCTGGAGCCACGAGCTCACCGACGCGGCGCTTGCCGTGGTGCTAGAGAAGGCGCGCGGGGCGGGTTTCGCGGTAGAGGCGGAAGCCGATCTGCTGGCGCTCTCGGACACGGATTTCGTCCGCGCGATCTGGGCTTCCTCCAAGCCCATGCCGGTCGATGCCGACTATCCGATGTTCTTCATCTACACCTCGGGTTCGACCGGAAAGCCCAAGGGGATCGTCCATTCGCACGGCTATGCCGCGGGCGTGGCCGAGACCATGGCAGCAAGCTTCGACGCGCGCCCCGGGGACACGCTGTTCGTGGTTGCCGATCCGGGCTGGATCACCGGCCAGAGCTACCTGATCTGCGCGCCCTTGATGACGCGGGTGACCTCGCTGGTCTCGGAAGGCTCGCCGGTGTTCCCGCATGCGGGCCGCTTCGCCTCGATGATCGAGCGGCACAATATCCGCATCTTCAAGGCGGGCGTGACCTTCCTCAAGGCGATCATGTCGGACCCGGCAAACCTTGCCGAAGTCGAACGCTATGACATGAGCGGGCTGCGCGTCGCGACCTTCTGCGCCGAGCCGGTCTCGCCATCCGTGCAGGCCTTCGGGATGGAGCACGTGACCCCCCGCTACATCAACTCCTACTGGGCGACCGAGCACGGCGGGATCGCCTGGACGCATATGTTCGGCAATGACGACTTCCCGCTGCGCCCCGATGCCCATGCCTATCCGCTGCCGTGGATTGTCGGCGATGTGTGGGTCGAGGATGAGGCAGGCGCAGGCGCAGCAGTGCCCTTTGCCCGCGCCGATGCCGGCGGGGTGCCCTGGCGCAAGGCCGATATCGGCGAAAAGGGCGAAATCGTGATCGCCGCGCCGTACCCCTATCTCGCGCGCACCATCTGGGGCGATATCGAAGGCTTCAAGGTCGAGGACGGCCGGGTCGATCCCGCGTGGCGCGGGGATGCGGCGCGTTGGGAAGAGGGATACTGGCGGCGCTGGAAGGGTGCCTGGGCCTATACCCAGGGCGATTTCGCGATCCAGCATGCCGATGGTTCCTTCTCGCTCCACGGGCGCTCAGATGACGTCATCAACGTCTCGGGTCACCGCATGGGCACCGAGGAGATCGAAGGCGCGGTGCTGCGCGACAAGGCATTGGCGCCGGACTCGCCGGTCGGAAATGTGCTGGTGGTCGGCGCGCCGCACCGCGAGAAGGGGCTGACCCCGCTCGCCTTCGTTGTGCCGGTCGCAGGCCGCAAGCTGACCCACGAGGACAAGCGCCGCCTGTTCGATCTCGTGCGGACCGAAAAGGGCGCGGTCGCGGTTCCGGCGGACTTCATCGAGGTTAGCCAATTCCCCGAAACCCGCTCGGGCAAGTATATGCGCCGCATGGTCCGCGCGCTGGTGGTGGGGGAGGACGTCGGAGACGTCACGACGCTGCGCAATCGCGAAGCGCTGGACGAACTGCGCACCGTCATCACCGATTGGCAGCGCAAGCAGCGCATGAGCGACGAACAGGCCCTGTTCGATCGCCACCGCTATTTCCTCGTGCAGTACAATACCGTCGCGCCGGGCAAGCAGGTGGCGACGGTCACTGTCACCAACGCGCCGGTCAACGCATTGAACGAACGCGCGATCGACGAGCTGGTGCTGGTCACCGCAACCCTTGCCCGCGACGACTCCGTGGTGGCGGTGGTGTTCACGGGCGAGGGCACAAGCTCCTTCGTCGCGGGGGCGGATATCCGCCAGATGCTGGAGGAGATCCACACCGTCGATGAAGCCATGGTGCTGCCCAACAATGCGCACCTCGCCTTCCGCACCATCGAGAGCATGGGCAAGCCCTGCGTTGCGGCGGTGCAGGGCGTGGCGCTGGGCGGAGGCATGGAGTTCGCGCTCGCCTGTCATTACCGCGTGGCAGAGCCCGTGGCGCGCTTCGGCCAGCCTGAAATCCGGCTGCGGCTGCTGCCCGGCTATGGCGGCACACAGCGCCTGCCGCGCCTGCTGGCTGACAGGCGCGGAGCCGACGGTGTGCGCGATGCGCTCGACCTGATCCTTGGCGGGCGCAGCATCACGGCGGAACAAGCGGCCGAGATCGGGGTGGTCGATGCGCTGGTCGAGGGTGCGGAAGATGCGCTCTCGGCGGCCCATGCGGCGGTACGCGATTATGTGAAGAACGGCGCGGAGAGTGCGCTCGGCTGCGCCTTCGCGGAGCGGCAGGCGGCCGTGATGCGCTGGGAGCGTGCGGCAGATGTGAACCTCGATGCGGTGCTTGAGGATGACTTCCTCCAGCGTATCCTGAGGCAGCTCGACTGGGCCGGGCGCGGTGAGGCCGGCGCGCGGGCGCTTGATGCGGTGCGCACCGGGCTCGAAGCGGGCATCACCGCCGGAACGCAGCGCGAGGCCAAGCTGTTCGCCGAAGCCATCGTCGATCCCGAAGGCGGCAAGACCGGCATCCGGCAGTTCATGGACAAGGTCGCGCCCCCGCTCCCGGTGCGGCGCGACGGCGTGTGGATCGATGCCGAGCATGAAATGCGCGCGCAGGCCCTGGAGGCGGCAGGTGATCTGCTGCCCGTTGGCGCGCCTTTCTATCCCGGCGTCACCCCGATCCCGGGCCACCAATACGCCTTCGGCATCGCCCGCGATCCCGACACCGGCCAGCCCCGCTTCGGCCCGCCCGCGAGCCACGAGAAGGAGCTGATCGTCAAGGTGCCCGAGCCAGCGGCCAACGAGGCGCTGCTCTACATGCTGACGAGCGAGGTCAACTTCAACGATATCTGGGCGCTGACCGGCATTCCGGTCTCCCCTTTCGACAGCCACGAGGAAGACGTCCAGATTACCGGCTCGGGCGGGATCGCGCTGGTCGCGGCGCTTGGGTCAGAGACCCGGGCGCAGGGGCGGATCAAGGTCGGCGATCTGGTGACGGTCTATTCCGGCACCAACGACTTGCTCTCGCCGATGGTGGGCAATGACCCGATGTATGCCGATTTCAGCATTCAGGGTTACGAGACCGAGACCGGCAGCCACGCGCAGTTCCTGACGGTGCAGGCCCCGCAGATGCACAAGGTGCCACCCGATCTCACGCTGGAGCAGGCCGGAAGCTATGTGCTCAACCTCGGCACGATTGCGCGCTGCCTGTTCACGACGCTCCAGATTGCGCCGGGACGGACGCTGTTCGTCGAGGGCGCGGCGACCGGGACGGGGCTTGACGCCCTGCGCTCCTCGGTGCGCACTGGATTGCAGGTGACAGGGCTGGTGTCCTCGGAGGAGCGCGCCGGTTTCATCACCAAGGTGCAGGGCGCGGTGGGCGCGATCAACCGCAAGGATGCGCGGTTTGCCGATCTCTACTCGGTGGTGCCGGAAGACCAGGCAGAAGCGATTGCATGGGAAGCCGCCGGCGCGCCCTTGCTGGAGGAATACAAGGCGCTGAACGGCGGAAAGCTCGCCGATTATGTCGTCAGCCACGCCGGCGAAACCGCGTTTCCGCGCTCGTTCCAGCTGCTGGCCGAGGGCGGCACGCTCGCCTTCTACGGCGCCTCGTCAGGCTACCACTTCAGCTTCATGGGCAAGCCGGGAGCGGCCAGCCCCGAAGAGATGCTCCGCCGCGCGGCCTTGCGGGGCGGGGAGGCGGTGCTGATCTTCTACGGGCCGGGCTCGTCGGAATTGCTCGACGAGACCGGCCTCGAAATGATCGAAGCCGCGCGGCGGTTCAACGCCAAGAGCGTGATCGCCACCACCACCGATGGTCAGCGCGAGTTCCTGCAATCGCTGGGGCTGGAAGACGCGATCGAGGGGATTGTCAGCCTCGAGAGCATCCGCCGCCGCGAGGGCGCGAATTTCTACTGGCCCGACACCATGCCGCGCCTGCCGGACGCGAAAGCGGATATCGAGGTCTTCAAGGCCGCCGTGCGCGACTATCAGGACCGGGTGATGAAGCCCTTCGGCTCGGCGGTGGGCAAGATCCTGCGCTCGCCCGACAATCCGCGCGGCAGCCCCGATCTGGTGTTCGAACGCGCCGGGCAGGACACGCTCGGCATTTCGACCTCGCTGGTGAAGCCCTTCACCGGCCGCGTGATCTTTGCCGAGGACCTGACCGGCTGCCGCTTCACCTTCTACGCTCCGCAGGTCTGGACCCGTCAGCGCCAGATCCTGATGCCGACCGCGAGCATCCTCGGCACGCACCTGTGCAACGCCTACGAGGTCGCGCGGATGAACGACATGATCGCCGCCGGCCTGCTCGAAGTGACCGAGCCCCAAGTGGTGAGCTGGGACGGCCTGCCGGAAGCGCATCAGGCGATGTGGGAGAACCGGCACACCGGCTCCACCTATGTCGTCAATCACGCCCTGCCCGAACTCGGCCTCAGAAGCCGCGATGCACTGCTCGAAGCCTGGGCTGGTTCGGGGGCCGCTTCAGGGCCTGCCGGGGAACCGGACACGTAATCCGCGCGTTGCGCATTTTGAAACGTTCTTAGCTCTCCTCCCCAGGGTTTGAACGAAACACAAAGCGAAGCACGGCTTCGCGGTAATTCTGTGAGGAGAGAGCTTATGGCCAAATCGAAAGCTGCCGCTGCCGCGCCCGCCTTGCAGGGGGCTGTTCCGGGCCGTCTGGCCGGCAAGATCGCCGTCGTCACCGGCGCTGCGGGCAATCTGGGCGGCCATATCGTCACCCATTACCTTGCCGAAGGCGCAACCGTAGTGATGACGGGCCGCACGCCCGATCGCACCAAGGCGGCGGCCGACGCGCTGCTCAAGGCCACCGGCGCGGACCCTGCACGGCTCGCCACAGTCGCTCTTGATGGCGGGGATATCGGCTCGGTGCGCGCGGCGATTGCCGAGGTGGTGAAACAGTTCGGGCGGATCGACATCCTCGTCAACAACGCCGGCAGCGCGGGCCCGAAGCAGCCGATCGAGAACCTGCCCTTGTCGGCGGAGGAACTGGTCGCCCTGCAAAAGAAGGGCGCGAGTGACAGCGAGACCGTGGGCGATGCGCTGCGCAACATCTTCGGCGTTGCCTTCAATGTCGCGCGCACCGCCGCACCGCACATCCCCGAAGGCGGGTCGATCATCAACGTCTCGACCATCTTCAGCCGCACGCCTTACTATGCGCGCGCTGCCTATGTCGTCCCCAAGGCGGCGATGAATGCGTGGAGCCGCGAACTCAGCCTTGAACTCGGTTCCAGGGGCATCCGGGTCAATCTCGTCTACCCCGGGCCGATCGAGAGCGAGCGTATCCGCAATGTCTTTGCCGCGATGGATACCGCGCGGGGCGACGAACAGGGCACCACCGCGAACCAGTTCTTCGACATGATGAGCCTGGAGCGTGCCACTGGCGGGAACGACAAGGCCAAGACCTTCCCCACACCCACGGATATCGCCACCACCTGCGTCTTCCTCGGCTCCGACGAGAGCGCGGCCTATAACGGCCATGATTTCGAGGTCACCCACGGGATGACCGTGCGCAAGGAAGAGCGCGCGACCTATCTTGCGCGGCCGACCATGCGCTCGATGGACGGCACCGGCCTTGCTGTGCTGATTGCTGCTGGCGATGACTGGGAAGAGGCACTCGAGATCGCTCAGGTGCAGCTGGCCTGCGGGGCGGAAGTCGTGCTCGGTCTGCCGCGCGCTGCCGACGTTGCCATCGCCGAAAAGCGCTGCGCGGCGATGGGCATTTCCGACAAGCTTTCGATCATCCGCTTCAGCCGCAAGGATGCAGGCGCGATGGAAGCCGCGCTGGAGGACTACACAGCGAAAGGCACGCCGATCAGCGGCGCGCTGTTCCTCCCCGCTCTGGGCGCGGGCGAACTGTCTGGCGCGCTGACCGAGGCCGGTGACGATGTGGTCGAGGCGTTGATGGACGCCGAGCTTGCCGGCAACATGGCTCTGGCGCGCACGCTAAGCCGTTACTGGAAGCGCCACGACAACCTGCTGCAACCGCCGCGCTTCGTGTTCGTCAGCCACAAGAGCGACGGGAAAGGCGATATCTACGCGCACGTTCTGCGCGCAGCGACCGAACAGCTGATCCGCATCTGGCGCGACGAGAGCGCGATCGACACCGCCCATGGCCGCCGCCGTCAGGCCGAGTGGGGCAACCAGATCGTGCGCTTCACCAACACCGAAGCCGAGAACATCCGCTTCACCGCCGGTCATGCCGCGCGCATCCTGTTGAAGGAAAGCAAGCTCGGCGAGATCACGCTCTACGTGCCGTCGAACATCGGAGAGGCGACGGGGGCGCGGAAGGCCATGCCCGGCTTCTCCGAGAACATCACCGGGCTGCATCTCGGCAAGGTTGCGCTGATTACCGGCGGTTCGGCCGGGATCGGCGGACAGGTCGCGCGCCTGCTGGCGCTGGCCGGCGGCAAGGTGATGATGGTCGCCCGCCGCGAAAGCGAGCTGGCCGTCGCCCGTGCGCGGATCGTCAGCGAGCTCGAGGATATCGGCTTTGCGGGCGTTGAACGCCGGGTGCAGACCCTTGCCAATGTCGATGTCAGCAACTTCGAGAGCCTCAAGGGCGCGGTTGACGCGACGCTCAAGGCCTTCGGGCGGATCGACTACCTCATCAACAATGCGGGTGTCGCCGGCGCCGAGGATATGGTCGTCGATATGGGGGTCGATGCGTGGAACTACACGCTCGATGCGAACCTCGTGTCGAACTTCTTCCTGATGCACCACGTCGCCCCGCTGATGAAGGCGCAAGGCTCGGGCTACATCCTCAATGTCTCGTCCTATTTCGGCGGGGAGAAATATCTCGCGGTCGCCTATCCCAACCGCGCCGATTATGCCGTGTCGAAGGCCGGCCAGCGCGCGATGGTGGAGAGCATGGCGCGCTATCTCGGCCCCGAAGTTCAGTTCAACGCGATTGCGCCGGGGCCGGTGGATGGCGATCGCCTCTCGGGCACGGGCGGCAAGCCCGGCCTGTTCGAGCGGCGCGGCAAGCTGATCCTCGCCAACAAGCGCCTGAATGCGGTCCACGCCGCCGCGATCAAGGCGATCCGGCGCGGCGTGCGGGTCGAGGCGGTGCTGGCGCGGCTGGCCCGCAACGACACCGTCAAGATGAGCCACGACACCAACAACCCGCACGAGTTGCGCGAGCTGGCGCTGGCCTGCGCGCGCGAGGGCGATGGCACCTGCACCTGGGACCAGTATCTCCTCACCCCGCAGATCGCCGCTGCACTGGTCAGCCGTCTGCGGCAGGCGGGCCTGTTCCTCGATGCGCCGGAATGGAATGATCGTCCTGCCACGCCCGAGGCCGATGCCGACTGGCTGATGCGCGTGCCGCCCGAGGATGCGCCCTTCCTGCCCGCCGACAAGATCGCCACCGAGGCGCACAAGGTCGGCACGGGCGTGCTCTCCAAGCTCTATCTCGGCAAGATGCCGACCGAGCATGACGTGGCACAGGCGACCGTGTTCTTCCTCGCCGACCGCGCCGTGTCGGGCGAGACATTCATGCCCTCTGGCGGCCTCTCGGTGGAGCGTTCGACCACCGAGCGCGAACTGTTCGGCAGTCCCAAGCAGGAGCGGCTCGACCAGATGCGGGGCAAGACGGTGTGGATCATCGGCGAGCATCTCACCGATTATCTCGCCGAAACCGCGCGCGCCTTCATCGAGGATTGCGGCGTGGCCAATGTGGTGGCGATCACCCGCACGGCCGAGGCATTCGAGGCGATCAAGGCGCAGCTCGAACCGGATGTGGCCGCCTCGCTGACCTCGCTGGTCAAGAGCACCGATATCGAAGCGACGATGGACGAGGCGCTGACCCTGTGGGGCAGGCCGACCACGATCCTCTCGACCCCGATGTCGGCCCTGCCGGGCAAGCTTTTCGCTACCGACAATCCGCTGACCCCGGAGGAATTCCGCACCGTGGTGGCCGACAACCTCACCCACCATTTCCGCGTCTCGCGCCGCGCCTCGCTCTATGATGATTGCCAGCTGGTGTTGACCAGCCCCGACGTTGCGATGGGCGACAAGTCCCCGGCCTTCGCGCTGGCGAACTTCATCAAGACGACGCTGCACGCTTTCACCGCGACCCTCGCCGTGGAGAACGAGCGGCTGGTGCATGATGTGCCGGTCAACCAGATCAACCTCACCCGCCGCGTTCAGTCCGAAGAACCGCGCGATCTCGACGAGCATCTCGAAGAGGTGCGCCGCTTCGCCCGCGCAGTGCTGCTGGTCGGCGCGCCGTTGCCGGACGCGGAGGACTCGCGCTACCGGGCGCGGATCTATCGCGGCATGTCGATGACGGTGTGATCTAGGATCAGGAATGATCCAGTATCTGCCCTTCGAAAAGCCGATCGAGGCGCTCGACCGGCACGTTGTCGAGGCCGCCGGCACGCCCGAGGCACCGATGCTGGCCGAGCGGGCCGAACGCCTGCTTGCGGACACTTATGCGCGGCTCACCCCGTGGCAGCGCACGCTGGTCGCCCGTCACCCCCAGCGGCCCCGGTTCGAGCGGCTGGTGGCGGGGCTGTTCACCGATTTCCTGCCGATTGCGGGGGACCGTGTGTTCGGCGATGATCACGCGATCATCGGCGGCTTTGCCCGCTTCGAAGGGCGCCGCGTGGTCGTGATCGGCCATGTGAAGGGCGAGGACACGCCCGGGCGGCTCAGGCACAATTTCGGCATGGCCCGGCCCGAAGGCTATCGCAAGGCGATCCGGCTGATGGATCTGGCGGACCGTTTCGGCCTGCCGGTCGTCACGCTGGTCGACACCCCCGGCGCCTTTCCCGGCGTTGATGCCGAGGCGCGCGGGCAGGCCGAGGCCATTGCCCGTTCGACCGAAACCTGCCTCGCGCTGGGCGTTCCGCTGATTGCGGTGATCATCGGGGAGGGCGGATCGGGCGGTGCAGTCGCGTTGGCAGCAGCGAACCGCGTGCTGATGTGCGAACACGCGGTCTATTCGGTGATCTCGCCCGAAGGCTGTGCATCGATCCTGTGGCGCAGCGGCGCGCAGGCCCCCGATGCAGCCGAGGCGATGAAGGTGACCGCGGGCGATCTGCTCAAACTCGGGGTGATCCACCGCATAGTCTACGAACCCAAGGGCGGCGCGCACCGCGATCCCGATGAAATGGTGAAACGCATGGCGCTCGCGCTGCGCAGCGAACTGGACACCCTCGCGCCGCTAAGCGCCGACGAACTGCGGGCCGAGCGGGAGGAATTCTTCCTGTCGCTTGGGTGATGGTGCCGGCTAGAGGGCTCGAACCCCTGACCCCCTGATTACAAATCAGGTGCTCTACCAACTGAGCTAAGCCGGCTATCCGCGCAGCGCCCTAACTCCAATCCGGCCCGCCCTCAAGTAGCGAAGCAGTAGGGCGACTAAAACGCGCCGAAAGTCCAGCCTTCGGTTCGCGCAACATCGGCAGTGAGTCCGGGCGGGTGCCATAGATCGCGCTCTGCGTGGACGCGCCGCAGCCATGCGGCGGTGAGGAGGGCGTCGGAGGAATGGTCGTCGATGGGGCCGCTGCCCTTGACTGGCGGCGAGCCGAGCGCATCGAGCGCATCGTTCAGCGCCTCGTAGCTGCGGATCTTCGTCGCCGCGCCCGTCACCCCGCCCAGCCGTGCAGCGACGGAGGTGTAAATTTCGGTTACCACCGATCCCTGCTCCGGCAACGGGTCGACCGGCCATACCGGGACACGCGGGCCTAGGCGGTGGAGCATCCGCATCCCTGTCAGGCTCGACTTGCCGACCTGCGCCGCGCCCACAAGGTTGAAATTGCTCACCGGACGTACGCCTGCCGCGCGCTGTGCGATCTCGGCCACCCGGAACCGGCCCTCGCGGCTGGTGGCATCGGGGAGAAGGAAGCGATCGCCCTCGAGCCCCGCACCGTGGCGGAAATAGCGCGAGGCCTCGGGGTGCGAGACAAAGCCGCCCGCCTCGAGGTTCGGATCATCAGTGCACAGCGCATCGATCAGCGCCCACAGCCCGCGGGCATCGCCTGGCGAAGCGTCCCAACCGGGGAAGAACGCCCCCCCATCCACGTGTGGCAGTCCGATACCGAGATCGAGTCCGACCAAGGTCGGTTCCTCGAGCGATGACAGCAGCGCCAGCACCTCGGCCCGCGCCCAGCCTTTGGGATCGGGCGGCGTGACAAGCACCGGCGCGCCGCCATCGGCCAATGCGAGGCCAAGCGCGATGCCCTTTTGCCGCGCGCCCTTTGCCCCCGACCAGTCGACTGCGAGAAAGCGGGTGAACCGGCTCACCCGCGCTCGCTCCGCAGCCTGTCCCAGTAATCGAGGCGCTTCTTCACCTCGCGTTCGAAGCCGCGCTCGACCGGCACGTAAAAGGCTTCGGCCGCTATGCCTTCGGGCCAGTAATTGTCACCCGAAAAGCCCTCGGCCGCGTCATGATCATAGGTGTAGCCCGCGCCGTAGCCGATATCCTTCATCAGCTTGGTCGGCGCGTTCAGGATGTTGGCGGGCGGGGCGAGGCTGCCGGTGTCTTTCGCCGCCTTCCACGCCGCCTTCTGCGCTATGTAGGCGGCGTTGGATTTTGGGGCGGTGGCGAGGTAGAGGCAGGCCTGCACCAGCGCCAGTTCGCCCTCGGGCGAACCGAGGAAGCGGTAGGCCTCCATCGCTGCCATGCATTGCGGCAGGGCCTGCGGATCGGCCATGCCGATGTCCTCCACCGCCATGCGCACCAGCCGCCGGGCGAGGAACAGCGGGTCTTCCCCTGCCACGAGCATCCGCGCCAGCCAGTAAAGCGCGGCCTGCGGATCAGAACCGCGGACGGATTTATGGAGGGCGCTGATGAGGTTGTAATGCCCATCGCGGTCCTTGTCGTACACGGCGACACGGCGCTGCAGGAACTGGCCGAGCGCGGCGGGATCAAGCGGCTCTGAAAGTCCGGCGGCGTAGAGCGTTTCGGCCTGGCCGAGCAGGAACCGCCCGTCGCCATCGGCCTGTGCGACCAGTGCGTTGCGGGCTTCGGGGGTGAGGGGAAGGGGGCCTTCGAGCGCCTCTGCGCGATCGAGCAGGGCGGCCAGCGCTGTCTCGTCCAGCCGGTTCAGCACCAGCACCTGCGCGCGGCTCAGCAGCGCGGCGTTCAGGGCAAAGCTCGGGTTCTCAGTGGTCGCGCCCACCAGCGTCACTACGCCGCGCTCGACAAAGGGCAGGAAACCATCCTGCTGGGCGCGATTGAAACGGTGGATCTCGTCCACGAACAATAGCGTCTTGCGGCCCGCCGCGGCCATCTTCTCCGCTTCGGCAAAGGCCTGCTTCAGGTCCGCCACGCCCGAGAACACCGCGCTGATCGCGGCGTAGCGCATGCCCACGGCATCGGCGAGCAGGCGGGCGATGGAGGTCTTGCCGGTGCCCGGCGGCCCCCACAGGATCATGCTGGACAGCCGGCCCGCCGCCACCATCCGCCCGATCGCGCCCTCGGGGCCGGTGAGGTGCTCCTGTCCGATCACTTCGGCAAGGCTCGCCGGACGCAGCCGGTCAGCCAGCGGCGCGTCGGCCGCAGGCGCGTCTGATGCACGCGGGGATGCGTCTTGTCCGAACAGATCAGTCATTCGTCGGCTGTGATAGGCTCTCGGGCGGAAAAGGAAAACGCCTCGCGGTGCGCCTCTTGATAAGATAGGTCTAAGATATATCTTGGATGTATCGAAGATGCATGGAGGATAGCATGACCTGGAACAAGTACGGGCGTGGCGGTGGCTGGGAAAAGCTCGCCGAGGCAATGGCGACGATGGCGATGAACGGAAACGTCAATTTCGGCGGGCCGGGCTTCAAGATGCGCGCGCGCTTCGACGAGGATTTCCCGCGTGAAGCCGATGGCGAGGGCGAAGAACGCGGTCCCGGTCGACGTGGTCGGCGCGGGCGGATGTTCGGTCAGGGCGAGCTGCGCCTCGCGCTGCTGGCGCTGATCGCCGAGAACCCGTCGCACGGCTATGAACTGATCAAGGCGATCGAGGAAATGACTGGCGGCGACTATGCCCCGAGCCCGGGCGCGGTCTACCCGACGCTCCAGCTGCTCGAGGATGAAGGCTCGATCGAGGAAGCCGAGGCCGAAGGCGCGAAGAAGCCCTTTGCCGCCACCGCGCAGGGCCTTGAGGAGCTCGAGGATCGCAAGGTCGAGGTCAAGGCGCTGCTCCGCCGCCTCGGCCGTCACGGCGAACGCACCACTACCGTCCGCTCGCATGACGTGTTCCGGGCGATGGGCAACCTCGGCTCTGTGCTGAAGAACCGTGCGCGGGCGGGCAAGCTCGACGAGAACACCATCAAGGAAATCGTCGACATGATCGACGAGATGGCCAAGCGCATCGAGCGGCTCTGAACCGCCGCCGATTGCCGCAAGGCCGTTTGAGGCGTAGTCTCTCCCCGTCCGGGTCGCAGCGGATGGGGAGAGACGCCTGTGAACAGCAATCTGAACCCGCGCGCGAAAGCGCCGTGGCACCTCTGGCTGGTCGGCATTGCGACGCTGCTGTTCAACGCCATGGGCGTGTTCAGCTACACCATGACCAAACTGGGCAAGCTGGCTGATCTCGGCATGACCCCCGAACAGATCGCCTTCATGGACTCTTATCCTGCATGGGCGAGCACCTTGTGGGCGCTGGGTGTGTGGGGCGCTTTTGCCGGATCCGTGCTCCTGCTGCTGCGTATGCGCTGGGCGGTTCCGGCTATGCTGGTCGCGCTGCTCGGCCTGATCGGGACGACGGCCTACAATTACGGCATGGCCGATGTGCCGGCGAGCATGCAAGCCCCCGCGCTCGACGTCGCGATCTGGGTGGTGACGCTGTTCCTGCTGTATTATTCGCGCAGGATGGTGAAGGCTGGCGTGCTGAAATAGCCGTTCCGGCTCCTAGGCGGCGCGCAGCCTGCGCCGTTCCTCGACCAGCCGGACATAGATGTCCGCCACCACTGCGTTGATCGCTTCCCAGCTGTATTCGCAAGCGCGGGTCTCGCCCGCGGCGCCATGCGCGGCGCGCAGGGCCGGATCGAGGCAATAGGGGGCGAGCGCTTCGGCAAAGGCGTTTGCATCGGCCTGCTTGTTGGTCGGCACCACCAGCCGGCCTGTCACGCCGTCGGTTACCAGACTGGCGCTGCCCGTTGCGCCGGCGGCCACCACCGGCAGCCCGCTGGCCATGGCTTCGAGCGTGACATTGCCGAAGGTCTCGGTGACCGAAGGGTTGAAGAAGATGTCGCCACTGGCGAGCGCCTGTCCCAGCGCATCACCGGTCTTGAAGCCGGTAAAGATGCCTTCGGGAAGGTTCGCTTCGAACCACCCGCGTGCCGGGCCGTCGCCGATCACCAGCACCTTGTGCGCCACGCCGCGCGCGCGCAGCCGGACGATGGTTTCGGCAAAGACGTCGAGCCCCTTTTCCATCACCAGCCGCCCGAGGAAGACGATGGCCACGTCCGTCTCGGCCAGCCCGATCGCGCGGCGCCATTCCGGATCGCGGCGGGCGGAGGAGAAGATCGTGCGATCCACCCCGCGGGTCCACAGGCCGATATCCTGATGCATCTCCATCGCCAGCAGTTCGTCGATCATGCTCTGCGACGGCGCGACCAGCGCGTCACAGCGGTTATAGAACCGCTTGAGCAGCTTGATCACCAGCGGCTCGAGGAAGGCCATGTTGTAGTAGCGCGGATAGGTCTCGAACCGGGTGTGGACGCTGGCGAGCACCGGAATATCGTGCTGTTGCGCCCATTTGAGCGCGGCATGGCCCGAAGGATCGGGCGAGGAGACGTGGATGATGTCGGGGCGGAAGGCCTCAAGATCGCGCTTCACATCTGCGCCCAGCCCGGTCGGCAGGCGATATTCGCCGCGCCCCTTAACCGGCATCGGCACATTGGGCAGGCCGACCAGTTCGCCGGTCGGCGGAAAATCGGGATTGGCGACCTTGGGGGAATAGACGCGCACCTTCGCGCCCTTGGCCAGCACCGAGCCGACGAGCCGGTTGAGGGCCTGATTGGCCCCGTCGCGGGTGTAATTGTAGTTGCCGCTGAACAGGGCAATGCGGAGGTCGGAAATGGTCATGGAGCGGCCCGTTTAGGCGAGGTCTGCGAATATTGCGAGAGGGAGCATTGGGGTGGCCCCGGCAATTCGCACGGCTACGGGGTTTATTCGATTGACTCCGCGCCCCGCCCCACTAGAGCGGCCAGCGGGCCACGCGGTCCCAACGCCGCGCGAGCTCTCTGCAAGGAGAGAATACATGACTGAGTATGCACGCGGGCTCGCACACGAGCCGACGCTTAAGCCTGAGCGCCCCTTCTTTTCGTCGGGCCCCACGGCAAAATTCCCCGGCTGGTCGCTGGACAAGCTCAAAACCGAATCGCTTGGACGCTCGCACCGCTCCGCGCTGGGCAAGGCGCGTCTGAAGTACGCGATCGACCTCAGCCGCGAACTGCTCGGCATCCCCGATGACTATCTGATCGGCATCATGCCTGCCTCGGACACCGGCGCGATCGAAGCCGCCATGTGGTCGATGCTCGATCCCGCGCGCCCGGTGACGGTCGCGGCGTGGGAAAGCTTTGGCAATATCTGGATCCAGGACGCGGTGAAGCAGTTGAAGCTGCCCAATCTGCAGGTGCTGACGGCCGATTATGGCGAGATCCCCGATCTCACCACCATCCCGCAGCGCAATGACGTTGTCTTCACCTGGAACGGCACCACCTCGGGCGCGATGATTCCCAATGCCGACTGGCTCGAACCGGGCCGCGAGGGGATTACCATCAACGACGCCACCAGCGCGATCTTCGCGCAGGAGATGGACTGGTCGAAGCTCGATGCCACCACCTATTCGTGGCAGAAGGTGATGGGCTCGGAAGCCCAGCACGGCATGCTGATCCTCAGCCCCAAGGCGGTCGCGCGGATCGAAAGCTATGATCCGGCCTGGCCGCTGCCCAAGCTGTTCCGCATGAAGAAGGGCAACAAGATCAACGCCGGCATTTTTGCGGGCGAGACGATCAACACCCCCTCGATGCTGGCGACCGAAGATTACATCGCGGCGCTGGAATGGGCCAAGGCGATCGGCGGGCGCAAGGCGCTGGTCGAACGCGCCAATGCCAATGCCAAGATCGTCAAGGACTGGATCGAGTCCACCCCGTGGCTGCGCAACATGGTGCCCAATCCGGCCCAGCAGACCAATACCGGCGTGTGCATGATGTTCCAGGGCGAGTGGTACGAAAGCCTCTCGGACGAGGACAAGGCCGGTGTTCCCAAGAAGATCGTCAAGCTGCTCGAAGAGCGCAATGTCGGCTATGACTTCAACGGCTACCGCGATGCGCCGCCGTCCTTGCGCATCTGGTGCGGCTCGACTGTCGAGCAGGAGGACCTGAAGCGCCTGCTGCCGTGGATCGAGTGGGCCTACGAGAAGGTCAAGAACGGCTGAGGCCGTCCAATTCGCGTCGCCCCGGCCTTGGCGCCGGGGCCGCTCTCCCCTGTTCCCAATGCGCGTGTCGCGCGCGATCCCGGGTCGAGCCCGGGATGACGAGTGGAAGGTATTCAAAATGACCAAGCCCAGAGTTCTGATTTCCGACAAGATGGACCCCAATGCCGCCCGCATCTTCGAAGAGCGCGGCTGCGACGTCGATGTCATCACCGGCGAAACCCCTGAACAGCTGATCGCCCGCATCGGCGATTATGATGGCCTCGCGATCCGTTCCTCGACCAAGGTGACCAAGGCGGTACTCGATGCCGCCACCAACCTGAAGGTGATCGGCCGCGCCGGCATCGGCGTCGACAATGTCGACATTCCCTACGCCTCGTCGAAGGGCGTGGTGGTGATGAACACCCCGTTCGGCAACTCGATCACCACTGCCGAACACGCCATCGCGCTGATGTTCGCGCTGGCCCGCCAGATCCCCGAAGCCAATGCCCAGACCCAGGCCGGCCTGTGGCCCAAGAGCGGCTTCATGGGCGTGGAAGTCACCGGCAAGACCCTCGGCCTCGTCGGCGCGGGCAATATCGGTTCGATCGTCGCCAGCCGTGCGCTCGGCCTGCGCATGAAGGTGATCGCCTATGATCCCTTCCTTACCGAAGAGCGCGCGGTCGAGATGGGCGTGGAGAAGGTCGATCTCGACACGCTGCTGACGCGCGCCGATTTCGTCACGCTGCACACGCCGCTGACCGAAGACACCCGCAACATCCTCAGCCGCGAGCGGCTGGAGAATGCCAAGAAGGGCATTCGCATCATCAACTGCGCGCGCGGCGGGCTGATCGACGAAGCGGCGCTGAAGGACTGCCTCGAAAGCGGACAGGTGGCAGGCGCGGCGCTCGACGTGTTCGAGACCGAGCCGCCGGCGGCCGATCATCCGCTGTTCGGTGCGCCCAACTTCATCTGCACCCCGCACCTTGGCGCATCGACCAACGAAGCGCAGGTCAATGTCGCGCTGCAGGTTGCCGAGCAGCTGGCTGACTACCTCGTCAATGGCGGTGTCACCAACGCGCTCAACGTGCCGAGCCTCTCGGCCGAGGAAGCCCCGAAGCTGAAGCCCTACATGGCGCTCGCCGAGAAGCTCGGCAGCCTTGTGGGCCAGCTCGCGCATGGCAACCTCACCCACATCAGCATCGAACGCGAGGGCGCGGCCGCCGAACTCAACGGCAAGCCGATCACCGCCGCAGTCCTGGCCGGCTTCATGCGTCGCTATTCGGACAGCGTGAACATGGTCAACGCGCCGTTCCTCGCCAAGGAGCGCGGGCTTGACGTAAGCGAGATCCGGCACGAGCGCGAAGGCGCCTTCAACACGCTGGTGCGGGTGACGGTGCAGACCTCGGCCGGCGCACGTTCGGTGGCGGGCACGCTGTTCGGCACGGAAGCGCCGCGTCTGGTCGAAATCTTCGGCATCGGGATCGAAGCCGAACTCGCCGGGCACATGCTCTACATCGTCAATGACGACAAGCCGGGCTTCATCGGCCGCATCGGCACGCTGCTGGGCAATCACGGCATCAACATCGGCACCTTCAACCTCGGCCGCCGCGCCGCGGGCGGGGAAGCGGTGCTGCTGCTGAGCCTTGACGATGCGCTGACCCCGGAAGTCGTCGCCGAGGCCGAGAAGGTCGAAGGCGTCAAGACGGTGACCGCGCTTACGTTTTGATCGAGATGGCGTCGCCCCGGGCTTGACCCGGGGCCGCTGTCCGGTCAGTCGGGTGCCTGACGATAGCGATCCTGGGTCAAGCCCGGGATGACGAACGAGCAATATGACCCAGCCCAACGATCTCCTTCCCGAAGGCCTTGAAGACCGCCTGCCGCTTGAAGCAGCGCGGATCACGGCTGCGATGCGCGCCTGCCTCGCGGTGCTGGAATCGCATGGCTATGACCGGGTGCGCCCGCCGCTGCTCGAATTCGAAGCCTCGCTGGCGGGGCGCATGGCGGGGGTTGCTGGCGGCGAGGGGCGGGCAATGTTCCGCTTCGTCGATCCGGCATCCTTGCGCACGCTCGCGCTGCGCAGCGACATGACCCCGCAGGTTGGCCGGATTGCCGCCACCAGCCTGCGCAATGCACCGCGCCCGCTGCGGCTTGCCTATTCTGGCGACACCGTGGTGATCAAGGCCAGCCAGCTCGATCCCGCGCGCGAGCGGCTGCAACTGGGCGCGGAGCTGATCGGCGCAGACACAGTCGCTGCGGCAAGCGAGGCGGTGATGCTCGCCATCGAGGCGCTGAAGGCGGCTGGCCTCACCGGCATATCGGTCGATTTCACGCTGCCCGATCTGGTCGACACGCTGGCAGAGAAGGCCTTCCCTCTGGCGTCCGAACAGATCGAGGCGGTGCGGCGCGAGCTCGATACCAAGGATGCCGGTGGCCTTCGCAGCGCGGGCGGGGCGGCATATCTGCCGCTGCTCTATGCCACAGGCCCCTTCGACAAGGCGCTTGCCGCGCTGCGGGATGTCGACGCGGGTGGGGCGCTGAAGTCGCGGCTCGACGGGCTGGAAGCAATTGCGACCAGCATCGGGGATGCGGCGCGCATCACGCTCGATCCGACCGAGCGGCATGGCTTCGAATACCAGTCGTGGTTCGGCTTCACCCTCTATGCCGAGGGCCTGCGCCGTGCGGCAGGGCGGGGCGGCACCTACCGCATCGCCGGGACCGATGAGCCGGCAACCGGCTTCACGCTCTACCTTGATCGCTTGGCCGATGTGGCACCGCAGCCCGAAGCCGCACCGCTGGTGTGGCTGCCCTTGGGCTATGACCGGGCCGCTGCAACGGCCTTGCGCGCGAGCGGCGCGCGCACGCTTGCGCAACTGGCCGAGGGCGAGGATCCGGTGGCGCTGGGCTGCACGCATATCCTCGAGGGCGATGCGCTGGTTGAGCTGGCACCGCGCGCATGACCGACCGCGTCAAGCCGATCACCCTGCCGAATGATCCGCTCGCGCCCTATTTGATCGCGCCCGCGTGGCAGGTGGGGGAGCTTTTGTTCCTGTCCGGGCAAGCCAGCATCGGCAAAGACGGCAGCATTGTCGGCGTAGGCGACATCGACGCGCAGATCGCCCAGACCTTCGCCAATATCGAGACTGTGCTGGCCGCAGCGGGCAGTGATCTTTCGCGCGTGGTGAAGGTGACGATCTACCTCACCGACATGGGCAACTTCCCGAAGATTCTCGAGGCCCGGGAGCGGTATTTCACCCCGCCATACCCTGCGGATACCACGGTCGAGGTAAAGGGCCTCGCACTGCCGGAACTGATGGTCGAAATCGACGTGATCGCGACAGCTCCTGTCGGGGGCTAACCGAACACCTTTTTCAGGAAGGCGTCGACCGCGTCTGTCTGCGCCTTTCCGGCATCGGTGCCCAGATCGCGGTTCATGCGTCCGTGATCCGTGCCGGTGATGGCGACCGCGCTCGCATCCGCACCGGCCTTGGCGAGCGCACGGGTCAGCGCCTCGGACTGCATCTTCGAGCCGGGACGTTCCGCGACATAGAGTGCCAGCCAATGGGGCGCGTCCTTGCCGCCGACATGGGTGATCGGCGAGAGGGCTTTCTGCCGCGCCGGATCAGTGCCGAACACGTCCTTGTAGAGCGTCGGCAGCTCCATCGTCGGCGTGGCGGCGGCGTTGACGACATCATAGCCTGCCCCGTCCAGCAGCACGACGCCCTTGATCGCCGCGAAGGCTTCATCGCCGGCATATTGCGGATCGGTGGCGACCAGCGCGGCGAGATGCGCGCCTGCCGAATGCCCCATCAGCACAATTGTGTCGGGATCGAACCCGCCCGATTGCGCCTGCCCGCGCAGCGCCTTGATCGCGGCACCGATATCGGCGGCCTGCTGTTCCACCGGCGCGTCCGGCAGCAGCCGGTAACCTGCCGAGGCAAAAACATAGCCTGCGTCCTTGAAGTGCTGCGGCTTGGCCTGAACGAGGCCGCGATTGCCGATCTGCCAGCCGCCGCCGTGGATGAAGACCACCAGCGGTGCATCGCCCACCGCACTATCGGGGGTATAGACATCGACCTGCTGGCGCAGGTGATCGCCATAGACCACGGTGCTGCTGATCTTCGCGCTGGCATAGGCGCCTGCACCCGCGCCCGCACCGGCCCGCGCACCCATGCCCGGGCCGCGCCTTGCGCCTGCACCTTCACCAGCACCGCGCTGGGCCTCCATCCGTTCGCGGATGCTGGCCGCGCAGCTTTCAGAAAGCTGGGCGTATTTCTCGCGCAGACAGTTGCGAAGCTCGCCGCGGTTCATCCCGCACAATCGCACGATTTCCTCGCGGCATTCGCGTGGCAGACGCTCGTCCCGGTTCCGCTGGGCAAGGATCGGGGTTGCCAGTACGGCGGCCGCGGAGAGGGCGAGCAGGGTGCGGGTGGCGGTGTTCATTATGCGTCCTCGGGTGATTGCATGACTGTGCTTTAACGCGCACAGCCCCGCAACCCTTCGCACAGCTTGCCACCATGCCCCCGAGCGCCTAGTGCCCCTGCGGTTTTGTCGCCACCGGATAAGGATTGAAATGGCCAACGTCACCGTGATCGGCGCCCAGTGGGGCGATGAGGGCAAGGGCAAGATCGTCGACTGGCTCGCCAGCCGCGCGGATGTGGTGGTGCGTTTCCAGGGCGGGCACAATGCCGGCCACACGCTGGTGATCGACGGCAAGACCTACAAGCTTTCGCTACTGCCCTCTGGCATCGTTTCGGGCACCCTGTCGGTGATCGGCAACGGCGTGGTGCTGGATCCCTGGGCTTTGCGTGACGAGGTCGCCAAGGTGGAAGGGCAGGGGGTCTCGATCACCGACGAGAACCTCGCGATTGCGGATAACTGCCCGCTGATCCTGCCGCTCCACCGTGATCTCGATGGCTTGCGCGAAACCGCGGCGGGCAAGGGCAAGATCGGCACCACCGGCCGCGGCATCGGTCCGGCTTACGAGGACAAGGTTGGCCGCCGCGCGATCCGCGTGTGCGATCTGGCGCATCTCGACACGTTGGAGCCTCAGCTCGATCGCCTCTGCGCGCATCACGATGCGCTGCGCGCAGGCTTCGGCCAGCCGCCGGTCGATCGCGCCGCCCTGCTCGAAGAACTGCGCGAAATCGCCCCCTTTGTGCTCAAGTTTGCCCAGCCGGTGTGGAAGCGCCTCAAGAAGGTGCGCCGCGCCGGCGCCAAGATCCTGTTCGAGGGCGCGCAGGGCGTGCTGCTCGATGTCGATCACGGCACCTATCCCTTCGTCACCTCGTCCAACACTGTGAGCGGCACCGCGGCGTCGGGCTCCGGCCTCGGCCCCAATTCGACCGGCTTCGTGCTCGGCATCGTCAAGGCCTACACCACCCGCGTCGGCTCCGGCCCTTTCCCGACCGAGCTTGAGGACGACATCGGCCAGCGCCTCGGCGAGCGCGGCCATGAATTTGGAACCGTCACCGGCCGCAAGCGCCGCGTCGGCTGGTTCGATGCGGTGCTGGTGCGCCAGTCCTGCGCGATTTCGGGTGTCACCGGCATCGCGCTCACCAAGATCGACGTGCTCGACGGGCTGGAGAAGGTCGCGATCTGCACCGGTTATCGGCTGCACGGGAAGGTCTATGACTACCTTCCGAGCCACGCCGCCGATCAGGCCGAATGCGAGCCGATCTACGAAGAGATGGAAGGCTGGAGCCAGAGCACTGCAGGCGCGCGCTCCTACGCCGATCTTCCGGCGAATGCGATCAAGTACATCCAGCGCATCCAGGAATTGATCGAATGTCCGGTGGCGCTGGTCTCGACCTCGCCCGAGCGTGACGACACGATCCTGATGCGCGATCCTTTCGTGGATTGATCGCAAGGGGCAGGGCGCGTTATCCTCGGCGCTGATGAAGCGTCTTGCCGCTCTTGCTCTGCTGGCTCTTGCCGCCTGTGCCAATCCGCCGCCCAAGGTGGCCGAGGCACCCGCCGCGCAACCGCCGCTGGCGCGCGAAGTCCAGCGGATCGAGCCGCGCCCGAGCTTTACCCATGTCGATTACCTGTTGTTCGACAAGTCCGAGCGGCTGATGATCGGCTATGCTGGCGGCCAGCCGGTCAAGGCGTGGCGGGACTTGCAGTTCGGTGATCAGCCGGTCGGCCACAAGCGCTTCGAGGGCGACGAGCGCACGCCCGAAGGCCGCTACGTAATCGAAGGCCGCAATCCCGGTAGCGCCTATCATCTGAGCCTGAAGGTTTCCTACCCTGCGCCTGCCGACCGCGCCTATGCCGCGCAGTATGGCCGCTCGCCCGGGGGCGATATCTTCCTCCACGGCCAGCCCAATGCCTTGCCTTTCGGACGGATGCCGGGTGACTGGACCGACGGCTGCATCGCCTTTTCCAACGCGGAAATCGAAGAGCTGTGGCGCATCGTACCGGACGGCACGGTGATCGAAATCCGGCCTTGATTTGCGGCGCGGCCGGCCGCGCGCAGACCTCCCGCCCAGCCTCCCCACCCGGCCACCATAGCCTTATGGTATCATTGGTGGCCGGGTGGGGAGGCGGGGCGGGAGGTCTGACAGTAATACGCATATTTACTTGAACTGATCCTGTTTTGTTCTAGTTTCGTTCCAACATTGTTGGAGTCGAGTCGATGCTGATCAATGCTGCCCCCCAAGCCGATTTTTCCTACGACATCGCGCAGGATGGCGCCGGTCTGCCCGCCCGCGTTGCGATCTATGGCGAGAATGCTTCCTTGCGTGATCAGATCGCAGCCGATCTTGGCGGGGCAGGGTTCCGCACGATCGATGGTGGCAGCATCGCTGCTCTGCTTGAAGGGCCGATTGCGCTGCTGGGCGATGTTGTGATGGTGGATTGCGCTGTCACCGGCAGCCGCGGGCTTGATGCGATGATGCTGGCGGGGCTTGCGAGGCTCGATATGCGGGTGGCGCGCGCAGGCGCGAAGCTGATCGTGTCCACCTCGATGGCGGGGCTCGATGATGTCTTCGCAGTGCTTGATCAATCCGCACCGCAGATACTGATTTCCCCCAGCCGGGCCGAGCGTGTGGTTGCCGTCGGCCGGGTGATGGGTGAGGCGGGTGCCGCGCGGGTGCGCGAGATGTCGGAGGAAGACCGGCTGGCCCTCCTGCGCCTGTCACAGCAGGTCGAAGCGATTGCCCAGTCGCTTGACCGGATGACCCAGCCGCTGGCGCAGCAGAGCCACCCTGCGGCGACGCTGATCTCCGGTTACAAGCGCAGTACGGAACCCGCGCCTGCCGTGCTTGCCGGTTCTGGCCAGACCCAGCTTCCCGATCCGCGCATGGTGCGCCAGGTGATTGCCAACCGGCAGGCACGTGCGCGCTTTTTCGATGCGGAACTGTTCGGCGATCCGGCGTGGGACATGCTGCTCGATCTCACAGCCGCGCATGGTGAAGGGGCGCAGGTCTCGGTCACCTCGCTGTGCATCGCGGCGGCTGTCCCGGCGACCACCGCGCTGCGCTGGCTCACGCAGATGGTGGAGAGCGGGATTTTCGTGAGGGTCCCCGATCCGGCCGACAAGCGCCGCGCCTTCATCGCGCTCAGCGATCGCTCGCTGACGGCGATGGCGGGTAACTTCGCCAGCCTGCGCAGCCCCATGACGCTTGCCGCCTAGGCCGAGGGGCGGAAGCGCAGCACCACCGTCAATCCAGTGTCGCCAGCGACGGGCTCTGCCGCGCCGTCCCAAGCCTCCCGCGCCGCATCGGCACGCGCCCGGGCGAGAATGGCGGACGGCACCGGCCCGTCGATCAGCAGCACATCGGCCTCGCCCAGCAGGCGCGCCTGTCGCAGCGTGAGGTCCTCAGGATCGGCACTGGTCAGGATCAGTTCTGCTGCCTGTCCCGTTCGGGCCGGAGCGGCGCCCTCGGCCCAATCCGAAACCCGCACATGCGCATCGCGATCAAACGGATCGAGCGGGCCACCTTCAGCCAGCGCCGCATCGATCACCCGCCGCCGCGCGGCACCATCGGTAAAGCGCTTGCGCAAGACCGGCCGCGCAGCCTCCAGCGCGCGCGCCAGCAGCCCCAGCGTCTCGGGCAGCACCCGTTCGAGCCGCAGCCGCACATGCTTGGCAAGCCCCGCCGAAGCCCCGCCTGTCCCGATCGCGATCAGCAGCGGATCACGATCGAGGATGCTTGGCGTGGTGAAGTCGCACAGCTCGGGCCGGTCAACGACATTGACCAGCATCCCCGCGCAGCGCGCATTGACCGCGGCGACCTCGCAGGCCTTGCCATCATCATAGGCAATGAACGCGAGCCGCACGCCTTCATCGATCGCGCGGGGCAGATCGTCCACCACCACGCCGCCAGCGCGCTCGACAAGCCGTCGCTTGGGTTCGGCCGCCGGCCCGTCACCCAGTACCAGCACCTGTTGTCCGGCGATCTGGTGGAACAGGGGCAGGCTGGCGATCTGGCTCATCTGAGCCTCAAACCAGCCATTCCGGCACGCGTTCGGCATCCATGATCGCGCCCGCCTCGATCCGGTCGGCCACCACGGCGAACCTGTCGCCATCCACCAGCACTTCGGCCACGAAGCCGCGCGAATTGTAGGATGATGCCATGGTCGCGCCGTAAGCCCCCGCGGTGCGGAACACGGCAAGATCGCCCGCTTCCAGCGCGTCGCATTCCCGGCCCATGGCGAAGGTATCGCCGGTCTCGCAGATCGGGCCGACGATGTTCGCGGTCATCTGTGCGCCCTTGGGCTCGACCGCCTCGAAGTGGTGATAGGCCCCGTAGAGCGCCGGGCGTGCAAGATCGTTCATCGCCGCATCGACGATCACGAAAGGATCCTTGATCCCGCGCTTCACCCGCACCACGCGGGTCAGCAGGACGCCGGCATTGCCAGCGATCACCCGGCCCGGCTCGAAGATCAGCTTGACGCCCCAGTCCTTCGTCACCCGCGCGACCATCGCGCCATAGGCGGCGGGTTCCGGCAGGATTTCGCCAACGCGGTAAGGCACGCCGAGCCCGCCGCCCAGGTCGACATGGGTGATGGTATGGCCCGCACCGCGCAGCGCCGTCACCAGCGCGCCGAGCTTTTCGAATGCGGTCTCCAGCGGGGCGAGATCGGCGAGCTGGCTGCCGATATGTACCGCCACGCCGCGCAGGTTGACCCCGGGCAGCTTGGCCAGCGTGCCGAAGATCTGCCCGGCCTCGCTGATCGGCACGCCGAACTTGTTATCGGCCTTGCCGGTCGAGATCTTGTCATGGGTGCCGGCATCAACATCGGGATTGATGCGCAAGGTGCACTGCGCCGTCATCCCGCGCGCCGCCGCGATTTCGGCCAGCTCGACGCCCTCTTCCTCGCTCTCGATATTGAACTGGCCGATCCTGGCATCGAGTGCGGCGACCATCTCGGCTGCGGTCTTGCCCACCCCCGAAAAGACGATCATTTCCGGCGCAATCCCGGCCGCCAGCGCGCGGCGCATCTCGCCAACCGAGACGACGTCTGCGCCCATGCCTTGCTGGCCCAGCACCTTCAGCACGGCCAGGTTGGGGTTCGACTTCACGGCAAAGGCGATGAGCTTGTCCTGCACCCCCTCCAGCGCCTCGCGGAAGACGCGGGCGTGGCGTTCCAGCGTTGCGCGCGAATAGACATAGACGGGCGTGCCGACTTCCTCCGCAATCAGCGGCAGCGGCACGTCTTCGGCGTGCATGACGCCGTTTCTGAGGGCAAAATGATCCATGACGAAGCGGGGTCTTATTCCGGGGGGAGATCGAAGGGGTCGTCCTGCCGTTCTTCCGAGCGGCGGCGCAGTTCTACGCTGCGTTCGGGCGCGGCGAGGGCATCGCGGCGCAGCAGTTCATCGGCATTGGGCGGCGCGGTGGCACCATGCGGGGCGACCGGCAGGCTCGCGCTTTCGGGCGGAGTAAGCGGCGCGCGCGAACCGCAGCCGGCCAGCAGCGCTGCGGCAGCAATGGCAATCACGATACGCATCATTCCTCCATCCCCAGCACTGCCCGCGCACGGGCCACTTGCAAACGGACCTGATCGGGTGCGGTTCCGCCATAAGACGCGCGCGCTGCCACCGAAGCATCGACCGACAGCGCGGCATAGACGCTGTCATCGATCCGCGCATCAATGGCCTGAAGATCGGCCAGCGGCAGGGCATCAAGCGCAATCCCCCGGCTTTCCGCCAGCTTCACCGCGCTGCCTGTGATATGATGCGCCTCGCGGAACGGAATGCCGCGCGCCCGCACCAGCCAGTCGGCAAGATCGGTGGCGGTAGCATAGCCCAGTTCCGCCGCCGCGCGCATCCGGGCGGTATTGAACGAAGCGCCTGCGATCATTCCGGTCATCGCCGCGATGCTGAGCGCCATCAGTCCTGCGGCCTCGAAAACCGGCGGCTTGTCGTCCTGCATGTCCTTGGAATAGGCGAGCGGGAGCCCCTTCATGGTGATCATCAGGCTGGTGAGGCTGCCGATCACCCGCCCCGAATGGCCGCGCACCAGTTCTGCGGCATCGGGGTTCTTCTTCTGCGGCATGATCGAGGAGCCGGTTGAGAGAGTGTCGGGCAGGCGGATGAAGCCGAAGGGCTGGCTCGCCCACAGGATTAGCTCTTCGGCGAGGCGCGACAGGTGCAGCGCGCTCGACGAGCAGCACCACAGGAAATCGAGCGCAAAATCGCGGTCGGACACAGCGTCGAGCGAATTGGCAGTGGGGCGGTCGAACCCGAGCGCCGCCGCCGTCATGTCGCGATCGATGGGAAAGCCGGTGCCTGCCAGCGCCGCCGAGCCGAGCGGACATTCGTTCATCCGCACCCGCGCGTCGGCGATCCGCGCCCGGTCGCGGCGGAACATCTCGTAGTAGGCCATCAGGTGGTGGCCGAGCGTCACCGGCTGCGCGGTCTGGAGATGGGTGAAGCCGGGCATGATGCTGTCCGCATGCTCGCCCGCACGGGCCACCAGCGCGCATTGTAGCGCGGCGAGGCCTTCATCCATCTGAGCAAAGCCATCGCGCACCCACAGGCGGAAATCGGTCGCCACCTGATCATTGCGGCTGCGCGCGGTGTGGAGGCGACCGGCGACCGGGCCGATCAGCTCGGCCAGCCGCGCCTCGGTGGTCATGTGGATGTCCTCGAGGTCCCAGTTCTCGGGCACGCCATGGGCGGCATATTCGGCCGCGACCTGATCGAGCCCGGCGCTGATCGTAGCGGCATCCTCGGCGGCGATGATGCCCTGTGCACCCAGCATCGCGACATGCGCTTTGGATGCGGTGATGTCCTGCTGCCACAGCGCCTTGTCGAACGGGATCGAGGCGTTGATTTCGCGCATGATCGCGCTAGGGCCGGCAGCGAAGCGCCCGCCCCACATCGCGTTGGCCGCCTTTTCTTCGGAGCCTGTCATGTCCCGCTCTTCGCTCATTCTTGCAATACCGCTGCTGCTGCTGGCAGGATGCGATAGGCCTGCAGGGGCGCCAGCGCAACCGGGCGAGGCGGCGCAAGACAATGCAAAAGCGGCAGCGGGCGTGGTGGACCGCAAGTTTGCCGGCACCCCGCTCCCCGCGCTCACCTTCAAGGATCCGGCGGGCAATGCGCTCGATCTGGGCGCGCAGGACGGGCCGGTGCTGATCAATCTGTGGGCGACATGGTGCGGCCCCTGCGTGATCGAGATGCCGCAGCTTGATGCCCTTGCGGGCGAGCTTGAGGGCGAGGTGCGGGTGATCACCATCAGCCAGGACCTGCGCGGAGCCGAGACCGTCTCTCCGTTCTTTGCCGAGAAGGGTTTCGTCCGGCTCGAACCCTGGCTTGATCCCGATACCACCATGTCGGCCCAGTTCACGCCCGAGGGCGCATTGCCGCTGACCATCCTGTTCGATGCCAAGGGCAAGGAAGTGCTGCGCGTAGCGGGCGGTTATGAATGGGACAGCCCGGCAGCAATCGCGATGATCCGCGAGAGCCTTGCCACCCGATAGGCTGGCTACGGGCTATTCTGGCGGTTCGAGCCCCTTCCGCGCCTGCCTGAGGATCGCGCAGCGGCGCTGGACATGGGTGTCTTCCAGCATCCGGGCCGCTGATGTGGCTATCCGGCGGCGCCAGTTGGGGTGGACGTCGACAGTACCGGGCAGGTTGGGCTGCTCATCCAGACCCAGCATGTCCTCCAACGAAACCAGCGCGAGGCAGGAGGGCGTGCGGGCGATATGGGCGATGGCAGCGTCGACCACCGGGTCCGGGTCATCGGCCGCGGGGCGAGGGGCGTGGTGGTTCAAGGTCGACCAGAGCAATCCGCGGTCCCATTCGCGGATCGCTTCGGCTTCCGAGCGGCCAATGTTTTCAGGCAGGCGGCCAAGCTCTTCGGCCCAGTCGAGATCGCGCCCGCGCCACCAGCCGGCGACTGTCACCGTGTCATGCGTCCCGCTCATCGCGGTGCTGAGCGGCTCGTAATCCTGTGCACCGACGAAGCCGTGATCCTCGGCGCGTTCGAACCACAAGACGCGCATCCCCAGCATCCGCCTGTCCGTGACGGCCTGGGTAAAGCCGAAGGGCGCGGTGCCGAGATCCTCGGCGATCACCAGCGCATTGGCGCGGTGCGCTTCGAGCGCGGTGAGGCGCACGAGATCCTCGAACGGGAAGGAGAGGTAGGCACCATCGGACGTCGCGCCGCCTTCCGGGATGACCCAGAGCCGCGCCAGGCCGAAGGCGTGATCGATCCTGAGGCCGCCGCCCACCGAAAGGCCTGCGCGGATCATCGCTATCCACGGGGCGTAGCCGGTGTCGCGCAGGCCATCGGGCGAAAAGCCGGTGATCGACCAGTTCTGCCCGAGCGGCCCAAGCGGGTCGGGCGGCGCGCCGATGGTGAGCCCGTCCAGCATCGCATGGCGCAGCGACCATGCATCGCTGCCCGCCGGATCGACCCCGACTGCGAGATCCGCGATCAGGCCGATCCCCATGCCAGCCTTGCGGGCCGCCGTCTGCGCGGCTTCCAGACCCTGCCGTGCGAGCCATTGCACGAAGAGGTGGAAGGCGATCTCCTCGGGGTGTTCGGCAGCAAAGCGCCGCGCTGCGGCACCATTCGGATCGTGGAAGGCGGCGGGCCAGCCCTGCCAGCCATGTGCGCCTTGCGGGCGGAAGTGGCAATCGAGCGCATCGAACAGCGCGTGTCGATGCAGCATGGCATCGCCCTCTGCGGCAATCGCCGCGCGCCGCGCAGGATCGAGCGCCGCAAAGACTGTCCGCAATTCGGCAAGACACCGTGGCATGGCGGCAGGCCAGTCGATCAGATCTCTGGCATCGCCTGCCGGTGGTAGCGGCGGCAGGCCTGCTAGCGCCGGATCTCCCATCGCTCCGTTGAGGAACAGGCGGCTCGACGGCGAATAGGGACTGAAATTCTCGCCATGGCCGGGAAACAGGGCATGCACCGGATTGATCGCCAATGCATCCCCGCCCGCCGCGCCAAGCGCACGCGCGGCCTCAGCAAGGTCTGCGAAGGTGCCAAAGGGGGTGGGCTGTTCTCCCCGCAAGGAGGGGATCTGGAGCGATACGCCCCACGGACGGCGCTGATCCTGCGCTGGCAGGGGACATGCTGGCGGCGCAACCGCGAGCTTCAGCGCATGACCATCCAGAATAAGATCGTAATATCCCGGCGGCGCTGTCACCTGAAGCTGGTTGCCGGTGACGGCCAAGGGCCGGGTGATGCCGTCTTCGCCAGTGATCTCGGCGCGGTTGGCGGCAATCGGCAGAGGGATGCTGGCCCCGGCATCGGCCACCAGCATCGCCGGCAAACCCATGCGCCGTTCCGCCACCGCAGCAAGGCTGCGCGCGATCCGGGCTTCGCTGCCTGCCTCATGGCCGAGCGCGGCAATCAAGGCAACGAGCGCATCGTCCGCGACACGCTGCTGACGCCCTTCGACATCCGTCCAGTCGCGGCTCAACCCGCAAGCATGGGCCAGCGCGTGCAGTTGCTCCATTGCGGCCTCCCTTCGCTTTCCCAGCGCATCCTTCGCCAAAGCCCCGCTGGCAAGCGCTTTGCGGGCATCTTTCCCGCATGAATACGACTGTCACGGCATCTGACTGATTGCTGCACGCGGTTGCAACTGGCTAGGGTGTGTTTGACAGAGGCGGGGGGCGCTGTTCTCGCGGTTCGATCCTGTCAGGCTTCAAAGGGGAGTGCGCAAAGCATGACGAACAGCTCGAATGGCAGCCTGACCGGCAAGGCGGCTACGCTCGAAGCGCGCATTCTCGACGCCTTGCATCACCGCGTCGGCAAGACCGAACGCGCGGCCAAGCCGCATGACTGGTACAATGCCGCTGTGCTCGCCATGCGCGATGACATCATCGACAACTGGTTCGCCTCGACCGACCGCACCCATGAGGCCGAGGGCAAGCGGGTCTATTATCTCAGCCTCGAATTCCTGATCGGCCGCCTGCTGCGCGATGCACTCTCGAACCTCGGCAGTACGCGCGAGATGGAGCAGGCGCTGCGCGAACACGGGCTCGATCTGGCGCCGCTGGAGGAACTCGAACCCGATGCCGCGCTCGGCAATGGCGGGCTCGGGCGGCTTGCGGCGTGCTTCATGGAGAGCCTCGCCAGCCTCGACATCGCCGCCGCTGGCTATGGCATTCGCTACATCAACGGCATGTTCCGCCAGCGCATCGACGATGGTTGGCAGATCGAACTGCCCGAAACCTGGCTCGCCCACGGCAATCCGTGGGAGTTCGAGCGGCGGGAGAGCGCCTACACCATCGGCTTCGGCGGCGAGGTGGTAAGCGAGGGCGGGGCGATCCGCTGGGTTCCGGGCGAAAAGATCGAGGCGACCGCCTTCGATACCCCGGTGGTCGGCTGGCAGGGCAAGCGGGTCAACACCCTGCGGCTGTGGAATGCCAATGCGGTCGATCCGATCCAGCTCGCTGCCTTCAACGCCGGCGATCACGCGGGCGCGCTCGCTGCGCAGGTTCGGGCCGACAGTCTGGTACGGGTGCTCTATCCGGCGGATTCGACCCCGGCGGGGCAGGAATTGCGCCTGCGGCAGGAGTTCTTCTTCTCCAGCGCAAGCATCCAGGACATCGTGCGCCGCCATATCCAGTATTTCGGCGATGTGCGCAGCCTGCCGGAAAAGGCGGCGATCCAGCTGAACGACACCCACCCGTCGGTGGCGGTGGCCGAGTTGATGCGGCTGCTGATGGACGATCACCACCTCGCCTTTGACGAGGCGTGGGACATAACCCGCGGCACGATTGCCTATACCAACCACACCCTGCTGCCCGAGGCGCTTGAAAGCTGGCCGCTGCCGCTGTTCGAGCGGCTGCTGCCGCGCCACATGCAGATCGTCTACACCATCAACGCCAAGGTGCTGCGCGAGGCGCGCAAGGCCGGGCTGGAAGATGCCTCGATTGCCGCGATCTCGCTGATCGACGAGCATGGCGAGCGGCGCGTGCGGATGGCGAACCTCGCTTTCGTGGGCGCGCATTCTGTGAACGGGGTGGCAGCGCTCCACACTGAACTGATGAAGCAGACCGTGTTCGCCGATCTGCACAAGCTCTATCCGGCGCGGATCAACAACAAGACCAACGGCGTCACCCCGCGGCGCTGGCTTCACCAGTCGAACCCGCGCCTGACCGGCCTCATCCGCGAGGCGATCGGTGACGGGTTCAAGGCCGATGCCGAGCAGCTGGCGAGCCTTGCCGCGATGGCGGGCGACAAGGCGCTGGGCGAGCGGGTCGACGAGGTGAAGCGCGCCAACAAGGTCGATCTGGCCAATCATTTGCGCGAGCTGACGGGGCTGCGGCTTGACGCCGATGCGCTGTTCGACGTGCAGATCAAACGCATCCACGAATACAAGCGCCAGCTGCTCAACCTGATCGAGACGGTGGCGCTCTATGACCAGATCCGCAGCCATCCCGAACGCGACTGGGTGCCGCGCGTGAAGATCTTCGGCGGCAAGGCTGCGCCGACCTATCACAACGCCAAGCTGATCATCAAACTGGCCAATGACATCGCCCGGCGGATCAATTCCGATCCTTCCGTGGGCGAATTGCTGAAGGTGGTGTTCGTCCCGAACTACAATGTCAGCCTGGCCGAGCGGATCATTCCGGCCGCTGACCTTAGCGAGCAGATTTCCACCGCCGGTATGGAAGCTTCGGGCACCGGCAACATGAAGTTCGCCTTCAACGGCGCGCTCACCATCGGCACGCTCGACGGGGCCAATATCGAGATCATGGAGCGGGTTGGCACCGAGAATATCGTGATCTTCGGCCTCACCGCTGAGGAGGTCGCTGCCAAGCGTGCCGGGGGCTATTCCCCGCGCGAAGTGATCGAGGGTTCGAGCGAACTGGCCCAGGCGATCCATTCGATCGCCAGCGGGGTCTATAGCCCTGACGAGCCGACCCGCTATCAGGGGCTGATGGATGCGCTCTACAATTCCGACTGGTTCATGGTGGCGGCCGATTTTGACGCCTATGCCGCGGCCCAGCGCGAGGTTGAACAGCGCTGGTGCGACAGGCCCGCGTGGCGCAAGTCGGCGATCATGAACATCGCCAATGTCGGCTGGTTCTCCTCCGATCGCACCATCAGCGAATATGCGCGCGAGATCTGGGGCGTGATGTGAAACCCCCGGCCGAGGCCATCGCCGCGCTGATGGACGGATCGCACGCCGATCCCTTCTCGCTGCTCGGCCCGCATGACGGCCCGGCAGGGACCTTTGCCCGCGCGATCCTGCACGGTGCCGAAACCGCCGAGGCTTTCTCGCTCAAGGGTGGGCGCCTCGGCAAGATGACCCGCGTCGATGGCCCGCTGTTCGAGGGGCTGCTGCGGGGCAAGCCCAAGCCGGTGCGTTACCATTGCAAGGGGAACGGCCACGAATGGTGGGTGACCGATCCCTACAGCTTCGGCCCCGTTCTGGGGCCGATGGACGATTTCCTGATCGCCGAGGGCACGCATCTTCGGCTGTTCGACAAGCTCGGCGCGCATGTGATCGAACATCAGGGCTGCACGGGCGTGCACTTCGCCGTCTGGGCGCCCAATGCCCGCAGCGTAAACCTTGTCGGCGATTTCAACGGCTGGAACGGGGCTGCGCATATGCTGCGCCGCCGTGTCGATATCGGCGTGTGGGAAATCTTCATCCCCGACATCGGCGAAGGCGCGGCCTACAAATATCGCATCACCGGGCCTGACGGCACGGTCCAGCCGCTGAAGGCCGATCCCTTCGCCTTCGCCAGCGAGCTGCGCCCCAGGACCGCCAGCATCGTCGCGCGGCCCGGCAAGCGCGAATGGGGCGACTCTGCCCACCGTGCCCACTGGGCCAGCGTCGATCCCCGGCGCGAGGCCATATCGATCTACGAAGTCCACCCCGGCTCATGGCAGCGTCGCGATGATGGCTGGTTCCTCGACTGGGACGAACTGGCCGCGCGGCTGATCCCCTACGTGGCCGAAATGGGCTTTACCCATATCGAGTTCCTGCCCGTCTCCGAACATCCCTATGATCCGAGCTGGGGCTACCAGACCACCGGGCTTTACGCCCCCTCGGCCCGCTTTGGCGATGTGGAGGGCTTTGCCCGCTTCGTTGACGGCGCCCACCGCGCCGGGATCGGCGTGCTGATCGACTGGGTGCCGGCGCATTTTCCGGTCGACGAGCATGGCCTTGCCCGTTTCGACGGCACCGCGCTCTACGAACACGAAGACCCGCGCTTGGGCTTTCACCCCGACTGGAACACCGCGATCTACAATTTCGGGCGCAAGGAAGTGCGCTCTTTCCTGGTCAACAATGCGCTGTTCTGGGCAGAGCAGTATCATGTCGATGGCCTTCGTGTGGATGCGGTCGCCTCGATGCTCTACCGTGATTACTCGCGCAAAGAGGGAGAATGGATCCCCAACGCCGAGGGTGGGCGCGAGAACTGGGAAGCGGTCGAATTCATGCGCGCGACCAACCGCGCGCTCTATGGCACCCATGCGGGAGTCATGACGATTGCCGAGGAATCGACCTCATGGCCGGGCGTTTCGCAACCCGCCTTTGACGAAGGCCCGCGCACCGCATTGGGCTTCGGGTTCAAGTGGAACATGGGCTTCATGCACGACACTCTCCAGTACATGGCGCGCGATCCGGTGCACCGCAAATACCACCACAACGAGATCACCTTCGGGCTCGTCTATGCCTTCTCCGAGAATTTCGTCCTGCCTTTGAGCCATGACGAGGTGGTGCACGGCAAGGGCACGATCCTGGGCAAGATGAGTGGTGATGACTGGCAGCAATTCGCCAACCTGCGTGCCTACTATGCGATGATGTGGGGCTATCCCGGCAAGAAGCTGCTGTTCATGGGACAGGAGTTTGCCCAGCGCCGCGAATGGAGCGAGGAGCGCGCGCTTGACTGGGAGCTGATGGACGCGCCCGCGCATCGCGGCGTCGCGCGGCTGATCTGCGACCTGAACCGCCTCTACCGCGAAACCCCCGCGCTCCATGCACGTGATTGCGAGGGCGAGGGCTTTGCATGGCTGATCGCGGATGATGCCGACAACTCGGTCTTCGCCTGGGTGCGTATGGCGCCGGGCGCGGCTCCGGTGGCGGTGATTTCTAACATGACCCCGGCGCTGCACACGGCCTACCGCGTGCCGCTACCGCATGACGGGGCATGGGCCGAAGTGCTCAATAGCGATGCGGAGATCTATGGTGGAAGCGGTCAGGGCAATCTTGGCCGCGTCGAGGCCCGCGATGGCGCTGCACACATCGTGTTGCCGCCACTCGCCACGATAATGCTGCAATTCGAAGGTTAGGCTAAACGGAACAAGACACCGGACAAGGGGAGACGTCGGGATGAGAGAGGTGACTTCGGGAAGGCCGCTGGCGCGTGACGCCATGGCTTATGTGCTGGCAGGCGGGCGCGGCAGCCGGTTGATGGAACTGACGGACCGGCGCGCCAAGCCGGCGGTCTATTTCGGCGGCAAGTCGCGCATCATCGACTTTGCCCTGTCGAACGCGATCAATTCCGGCATCCGCCGCATCGGCGTCGCAACGCAGTACAAGGCGCACTCGCTGATCCGCCACATGCAGCGCGCGTGGACCTTCCTGCGCCCCGAACGTAACGAAAGCTTCGACATTCTGCCTGCCAGCCAGCGCGTCTCGGAAAACCAGTGGTACGAAGGCACGGCCGATGCGGTGTTCCAGAACATGGACATCATCGCCAGCCTCGCGCCCAAGTACATGGTGATCCTGGCGGGCGATCACATCTACAAGATGGACTACGAATTGATGCTGCAACAGCACGTCAATTCCGGCGCCGATGTGACGGTCGGTTGCCTTGTCGTGCCGCGCATGGAGGCGACCGGCTTTGGCGTCATGCAGGTCGACGCGAACGACACCATCACCGCCTTTGTCGAGAAGCCCAAGGACCCGCCCGGCATTCCCGGCAACGAGGGCATGGCGCTGGCTTCGATGGGGATCTATGTCTTCAACACCGAATTCCTGTTCGAACAGTTGCGGCGCGATGCCGATGATCCCGCTTCCAAGCGCGATTTCGGCGGGGACATCATCCCCTACATCGTCAAGCACGGCAAAGCCGTCGCCCACCGCTTCACCAACAGCTGCATCCGCGCTGCCGAGGAGATCGAGGAATACTGGCGCGATGTCGGCACGCTGGATGCCTATTTCGAAGCCAATCTCGATCTCACCGACACGGTGCCCAAGCTCAATCTCTATGACCGCGACTGGCCGATCTGGACCGATGCCGTGGTCGCAGCGCCTGCCAAGTTCGTCCATGACGAGGACGGGCGGCGCGGCTTTGCGGTATCCTCTCTGGTGTCGGGCGACTGCATCGTCTCTGGCAGCGAAGTGCGGCGCAGCCTGCTGTTCACCGGTGTCAAGATCGGCAGCTATTCCGATGTGCGCGAGGCTGTGATCCTGCCCTATTGCAACATCGGACGCGGGGCGCGGCTCAACCGGGTGATCATCGATTCCGGCGTGCGCATCCCGGAAGGCATGGTCATCGGCGAGGATCCCGAGCTTGACGCGCGCCGGTTCCGGGTCTCGGAAAAGGGCGTGGTGCTGGTCACCCGCGACATGATGGCGCGCCTTTAGGGCATGGGCCTGAAAGTCCTCTCGGTCGCGTCCGAGGCTGCCCCGCTGATCAAAACCGGGGGGCTGGCTGATGTGGCGGGTGCGCTGCCGGGCGCGCTCGCTGCCCACGGCGTGGACGTGACGACCCTCGTCCCCGGCTATCCGGCTGTGCTGGCGAAGATCGGGAAGGCCAAGGCCGTGCACAAGTGGGATGCGCTGCTCGGCTCGCCTGCGCGGCTGCTGGCCGCCAAGCTGGGGGAACATGCGCTGCTGGTGCTTGATGCGCCGGCGCTCTTCAATCGCGAGGGCGGGCCCTATGGCGATGCGAGCGGGCGCGACTGGGACGATAACTGGCGCCGCTTTGCCGCCTTTGCCCGCGCGGCTGCCGATATTGCGGGCGGAGCAGTGAAGGGGCGCGGCTTCGATCTGGCGCACGTCCATGACTGGCAGGCGGGCCTGGTGCCGGCCTATCTGCGCCTCGCGCCGCCGACGGGCGGGTGTGCTGTGCCGAGCGTCATCACCATCCACAACATGGCGTTTCAGGGCTACTATCCGGCCGACATTTTCGCGCATCTCGGCCTTCCCGCGTCAGCGTGGACAGTGGACGGGGTCGAAAGCTACGGCGGGGTCGGCTTTCTCAAGGCCGGGATGCAGTTTGCCGATGCGATCACCACCGTCAGCCCGACCTATGCGGGCGAGATCCGCTCACACGAGTTCGGCATGGGGCTCGAAGGGTTGGTGCTGGCCCGATCCAATCGCGTCCACGGCATCCTGAACGGGATCGACACGCGGGAATGGAATCCGGCGAGCGATCCGCATCTGGCGGCCCATTTCACCGCTGCCAGGCGGGCGGGTCGCAGCAAGAACAAGCGCGCGATCGAACAGGCCTTCGGGCTTGAAAGGGGTGATGGCCCGCTGTTCATCGTCGTCAGCCGCCTGACCTGGCAGAAGGGCATGGACGTGCTCGCCGAGGTGCTTGACCATCTCGTCGGGATCGGCGGGCGGCTGGCGCTGCTGGGGGCGGGCGATGGCGAGATCGAGGCGCGCTTCCGCGCTGCTGCCGCACGCCATCCGGCCCGCATCGGCGTGCGGATCGGCTATGACGAGGGCCTCTCGCACCTGATGCAGGGCGGGGGCGATGCGATCCTGATCCCGAGCCGCTTCGAACCCTGCGGCCTGACCCAGCTTTATGGCCTTGCGTATGCTTGCGTGCCGGTGGTGTCGCGCACCGGCGGGCTGGCTGATACGGTGATCGACGCCAATCCGGCGGCGCTGGCAGCAGGCGTTGCCACGGGCATCCAGATGAACGCCGTCAATGACAGCGCTCTGGCCATGGCGATCAGCCGTGCCTGCGCGCTCTATCACCGCCCGGCGGAATGGAAACGGCTCCAGACCAACGGGATGAAGGCCGACTTTTCGTGGGACGCCAGCGGTGCGGCCTATGCTGCGCTCTACCGCCAATTGCTTGAGGAACAGGGATGATTACCACTTTCGCCACCACGCCCTTCGACGGGCAGAAGCCGGGCACATCGGGCCTGCGCAAGAAGGTGCGGGTGTTCCAGCAGCCGGGCTATGCCGAAAACTTCATCCAGTCGGTGTTTGACGTGGCCGAGCGCCCCGCCGGATCGACACTGGTGATCGGTGGCGACGGGCGTTTTCATAACCGCACCGTAATCGCGCGGGCGATCCGCATGGCCGCCGCAAACGGCTATGCCCGCGTGCTGGTGGGCAGGGGCGGCATCCTTTCGACCCCGGCAGCGAGCCATGTGATCCGCACATATGGCGCGAGTGGCGGGCTGATCCTTTCGGCCAGCCACAACCCCGGCGGGCCGGAGGAAGACTTCGGCATCAAGTACAACATCGCCAATGGTGGCCCAGCGCCCGAGGCCGTGACCGATGCGATCTACGCCCGCACGCAGACGATCGACCGCTGGCTGATGGTAGAAGGCGGCGTGGAGGTCGATCTCGATCAGGTGGGCACCTCGCGGGTTGGCGACATGGCGGTCGAGGTGATCGATTCCGTCGAAGACTATGCCGATCTGATGGAGGAATTGTTCGATTTCGCCGCGATCCGGGCAGCCGTGGCCGACGGTGTACTGACCATGGCCTTCGATGCGATGCACGCGGTGACCGGGCCCTATGCACGGGACATCCTCGAAGGCAGGCTCGGATTTCCGGCAGGGACCGTTCGGGGCGGCGAACCGCTGGAGGATTTCGGCGGGCATCATCCCGATCCCAATCTCGTCCATGCAGCAGAGCTTTACAGTCTGATGATGGCGCCCGACGCTCCGACCATCGGCGCGGCATCTGACGGGGACGGGGATCGCAATCTCATCATCGGGAAGGGCGTGTTCATCACGCCGTCGGATTCGCTGGCGATGCTGGCGGCCAACGCCCACCTCACGCCCGCCTATTCTGGCGGGCTCAAGGGCATTGCCCGGTCGATGCCGACCAGCACTGCGGCAGACAAGGTGGCCGAAGTACTCGGCATTCCCCTGTGGGAGACGCCGACGGGCTGGAAGTTCTTCGGCACGCTGCTTGATGCCGGACGTGCGACGATCTGCGGCGAGGAAAGCGCGGGCACCGGCAGCGATCACGTGCGCGAGAAGGACGGGCTGTGGGCGGTGCTGCTGTGGCTCAACATCCTCGCCGTGACAGGCAAGCCGGTGCTGCAGATTGCTGCGGAGCATTGGGCGCGGTTCGGACGCAATTACTACGCGCGCCACGATTACGAGGCGATCGAGAGCGCGAAAGCGAACGCGCTGATGACAGAGCTGGAGGCCTCGCTTGCGGGCCTGACCGGGCAAAGCTTCGGCCCGCTGACAGTCGCGGCGGCGGATCAGTTCGCTTATACCGATCCTGTCGATGGCTCGGTGAGCAACAAGCAGGGCGTCCGGGTGATGTTCGCCTGCGGTTCGCGGATCGTCTTCCGCCTGTCCGGCACGGGCACCGAGGGCGCGACCTTGCGGGTCTATCTCGAACGCTACGAGGCAGCGGACGGCGTGCTCGATGCCGAGACCCCGGCAATGCTGGCCGATCTGATCGCTGCCGCCGAGGCTATTGCGGGTATCGCTGCGCATACGGGTCGCACCGCGCCTGATGTGGTGACGTGACACCAGGGCTCGGTGCGCAGCTTGCGGGCGGCATCACCCGCTTCGCTGTGCGCGCCCCGCTGGCCGAGGCGCTTGACCTGTGCCTGTTTGACGGGGCGGCCGAAACCCGTCGGCCGATGACCCGCGTCGGCGAGACCTGGGTGGCCGAGGTGCCGGGCGATTTGTCCGGCTCATCTTACGGCTACCGAGCCCATGGCACCTATGATCCCGCGCAGGGCCTGTGGTTCGATCCCGCCAAGCTGCTGGTCGATCCTCGCGCGCTGGAGCTTGATCGCCGCTTCGTCCAGCATCCCCGCCTTGGCGTGTTCGGCGAGGACACCGCCGATCTTGTCCCGCGCGCCGTTGTTTCCGGACCGCTGGCAGAAGTCGTCCATCAGTCGCCCCGGTTTGCGCGCGGCGGGCTGATCTACGAGCTTAATGTCGCAGGCTTCACCGCGCTCCACCCGGATGTGCCGCCAGCGATCCGCGGCACGGTCGCCGCGCTGGCGCATCCTGCGATCATCGCGCACCTCAGGAAGCTGCACGTGAGCGCGGTCGAACTGATGCCGGTCATCGCCTGGATCGACGAGCGGCACCTGCCGCCGCTGGGGCTGGCGAACCACTGGGGCTATAATCCGGTCGCTCCGATGGCGCTCGATCCCGGCCTGTGTCCGGGGGGCGTGGCCGAGCTGCGCGAGACGGTGGCGGCGCTGCACGAAGACGGGATCGGCGTGATCCTCGATCTCGTCTTCAATCATACCGGCGAGAGCGATGTGCACGGCGGCACGCTGTGCCTGCGCGGGCTGGATCCGGCTGCCTATGCCACAGCGCCCGACGGCAGGCTGATCAATGATACGGGTTGCGGCAACACGCTCGATTTCGCCAATCCGGCGGTGCGGCGGCTGATGATCGACAGCCTTGTGCATTTTGTGCGGCATTGCGGGATCGACGGCTTCCGCTTCGACCTCGCCCCGGTGCTGGCACGCGGACCGGGCTTCGATCCTCAGGCCCCGATCTTCGCCGAGCTCGCCGCCGAGCCCCGATTGGCTGACCGCGTGATGATTGCCGAGCCTTGGGACATCGGGCCTGGCGGCTACCAGCTCGGGCGCTTTCCGGCGAACTGGCTCGAATGGAATGATCGCTACCGCGATGATGTGCGCAGGTTCTGGAAGGGCGAGGCGACCGTCGGCAACGTCGCCACCAGGATCGCGGGGTCATCCGATGTGTTCGGCCAAGACTGCCGCAGCGTCAATTTCCTCGCCGCGCATGACGGATTCACCCTCGCCGATACGGTCGCCTATGCAGACCGCCACAATCACGCCAATGGCGAGGACAACCGCGACGGCCATGGCGAGAACCATTCGTGGAATTGCGGCACCGAGGGGCCGAGCGATGATCCCTTGGTGATCGCCCGCCGCGCCGCCGATGCCCGCGCGCTGCTTGGGACTCTGTTCGCCTCGACCGGCACGATCATGCTTACCGCAGGCGACGAGTTCGGGCGCAGCCAGCAAGGCAACAACAACGCCTACTGCCAGAATATGCCGATCGACTGGGAGCGGTGCGATGCTGCGCTGGAAGACCATGTCGCAGGGCTCGCCGCAGCCCGCACCGCGCGGCTGGCAGAATACACCCGCTTCCCTGAAAACGGCCGCTGGCTCTCGCTCGAAGGTGCGCCGATGGCCGACTGGCAATGGCAGGATCCGGCCACGCAAGGCTTCATCCATGAAGACCCGCCAGCGCGGGGCGGCGGGCGGCTGCGCGTCGACCGCGGCGCACGCGCGGTATCTTTGCGCGGCTGAGACGGCGGGCGATCAGCCCTCGGCCAGATCGCCCAGCACGCGGCGCAGCGGACCCAGCCACTGCGCATAGGGCCGCCACACCTCCATCCCGTCGCGATTGACCGGGCGGCGTACCTGTTCGCTGCTCGGCGTGCGCACCACGCGGTCGAGCTTGTGGAACGAGCTGATCGCATCGTCCCATTCGAGCCCGAGATACTGGAGCGCGGGCCGCAAGGTCGCCTCCGTATCCTCCACCAGTGCGCTGTAGCTGATATGGTGGATCATGCCCGGCGCGGCGCCATCGAAATGGGCCATCAGCCGCACATAATCGACATAGGACTGTCCGATATCCTCCAGCGCGAAGGACGAAGCGTGGGCCGCCGTGAAGGACTGCGAGAAGTTCGAAAAGCAGCAGTCCATCGGCGGGCGGCGGATGTCGATGAAGCGCGCTTGCGGAAGAATCCGCTTGATGAACAGGATATTGCTCCAGTTCTGCGGCAGCTTGTCGATGAAAAACGGGCGGTTGGTCTTGCGGTGCAGCCGGGCGCGGGCAAGATAGTCCTGCCCCAGCATCGCGGCCTGTTCGTCCGAAAGCGCGGCGATCGCCTGCGGCACCGACAGCTTGGCGCGCCGCGCGGTGATTTCCATGAACGAGCGCAGGATCGCCGGGATATAGGGCAACTCGCCCACCGGTTCGATGTCCGAATGGCTGCCCAGCATCTGCTCGAGCAAGGTCGAGCCCGAGCGCGGCAGGCAGATGATGAAGACCGGCTGATCGCTGCCAAGCGGACGCGCGTTGAGTGCCTGCATGAAGGCCGGTGTGGCGAGCCGTTCGACCTCGGCCACTTCCTCGGTCAGTGTGCGCCGGTCATAGGCGATGGCTTCAGCGCGGATGCGGTTGCCTTCCGAGTAGTGGTGGAAGGCTGCGGCAAAGTCCTTGCGATCATGGAACGCCCGGCCGAGCGCAAAGTGCAGCGGGGCGATGTTGCGCTCGTCCACCGCGATGGCGAGTGCGGCTTGCATGACGGGGATGTCCTCGTCGGTCAGCACCTTGCGCTTGATCCCGGCCAGGCCCCACCATGCCTCGCCATAGCCGTCGTCGATGGCAATGACGCGGCGATAGGCGGCAATCGCGCCCTCCACATCGCCCGCAGCGCGCAGGGCATAGCCGTAGTTGAGCCAGCTGCCGATCGTGTCGGGCGTCTGCTCGACCAGCTGCCGGTGCAGCGCAAGCGCTTCCTCGCTGCGGCCCATGCGGTCGAGCAGGTTCGCGCGCAGGCCGCGCAGCTGCAGATCGCCGCCCTCGTTGATCAACCGGCTGGCAAAGGCTTCGGCGACCTGCAGGCGTTCCTGCTGGCTGTAGACCGAGGCGAGCGTGCGCTTCAATTCGGCACTGTCCTCGCCCAGGGTCAGGGCCTTGCGCAGGAAATGTTCTGCCTGGCCCAGCGCGCCGGTTTCGGCGGCGATGAAACCCAGCTGGGCAAGTCCGCGCGGTTCATCGGGATGTTCCCTCAAGTGCGCGATCAGCAGCTGCGCCGCGCTGTCGCTTTCGCCGCGTTCGCGCAGCCGGATCGCTTCGGAAAGGCGCGGGAAGATCCGGGTGGAGACGGTGTTGGTGTTCATCGTGCCGCCAGCCTAGACATAGCCGAGCACGGACCGAAGTCCGGGCGCTTGGTAATCCACGAGCGCCTTGTGGCGGGGCCCGAGTTCTTTGGGCAGATCGAGCGCAATCCCGGTGAGGTTTTCGCGCGCGGTGCCGCTTTGCGCCGGATCACTGCCGATCCTGACGCGTTCGCGCCAGTCAGCAGGCATAGCGATGCCGCAAGCGTCCAGCAGGCCTGCGAAGAAGGTCTCGGCCTCAGGCGTGTCGAGCGCCTTCACGGCGGCGACCAGGTCTTCGAGCTTCAGCATGTGCGCCCGAGCGCCCAGCCATGCCACCGCGTTCAATTCGTAGATATCGTTCAAGGAGGGCAGCTTGGCGGGCAGGCCGAAGATCATCATCGTCAGCAGTTCGTCGGCGGTGATCTGGCCGTGCTTCAGGTGCTCGACATTGCCGGAGAACTGGTCGGACAGCAGGAACCGTGCGCGGGCGATCACCCAGTCATAGGGGTCGCGATAAAGGATGATGCGGCGCGCGTGCGAAGTCTCGACGACCGAGGCATCGGCGAAGAACAGGTGGCCCCAGCTGAGGCGCGGGCTTGCCGGATCGAAGGCGTGGCGGTGCTGCGGCAGGTTGCCCCACTGGATGAAGTCGGCCGCATATTGTTGGTCAACCGGCACGAACATCCGCAGGATGTTGCGCATGAGGTGGCTGCCGCTCTTGGGCACGGAATTGAGAAAGACGGGGGTTTGCAAGGGCGTCTGCGCGAAGCGGGCATTTTCCGCATCCAGCGTGTCTGCACGAACGAAAATCTCTGGCATCGCGAAAAACAGGCCTCCCGCAGGCGCTTATGACAGAAGAGGCGGCATGTTGCCATGCCGCCTCTTCCTCGTGTCAGTCGTGGGTTGATCAGAACTTCGCGGAGAAATTCACGAAGGCCCGGCGTCCCACGAAGTCATATTGCGAGGCGGCGGCCACCGGGCCCAGCGTGGAGATGTTGCCGCCATTCAGCACCGAAACCCGCGGCGGACGGGTGTCGAACAGGTTCGACACGCCCGCCGTGATGGTGAAGCGGCCATCTGAGATTTCCTTCGAGACCGACATGTTGTGGTAGAAGGTCGCAGGGACATCCAGATCGGGGCAGTAGACCCCGTAGATCGGCAGATCGTCAGCCGTGTTAGCCGTGCCCTGGTTGTTGAAGGAACGCAGGCAGCCTCCAGCTGTCGGCCTCCCGCGGTCGAACAGCTCCCGGGAGCTTGCCGAACCAATCACGTTCATCCCGTAGAACAGGCTGAAGCCCGAGGGATGCGCCCAGTTGGCGCGAAAATCGCCAACCCACTTGGGCGAGCCGACAAAGCCGTTTTCGTTCAGCACAGGCGAGGTCGGAAGCAGCTGGGAATCATCCGTGATCTGCCAGGTCATGTCCGCCGTGAGCGACACGGTACCGAGCGAACCCAGATCCTGACCGATGCGGACCGACAGGTCGATACCCGAATTCTGCTGGCTCGACACGTTGATGAACGAATCGCGCACCGTGGCAATCTGGAACGGGGCCGAGACGTTCTGGCCGCGGGTGAACAGATTGCACAGCGGTTCGGTCGCGAAGGCGATCGAGTCATAGCAACCGGCCAGGATCGTTCCCGCCCCGAGCTGCGAGATCTCGCCCTCGACCTTGATGTCGAAATAGTCGACCGCGATGCTGATGTCGGTATCCGGAAGGAACGGCACGCTCGGCGTCAGGATCGTGCCGACGACCAGTGCTTCCGAGGTTTCGGATTCGAGGATGCCGAGACCGCCCGACGAGATGATCGTCGCGCTGATGCCGCCGCCGCCATAGGTGGCGGGGATGCCGTCAGCTGCGCAGTTGTTTGCGCGGGTCTGCGAGATCGCCCCGGCCGCCAGGTTTGCACCCCACGCGACGCAAGGATCGATCCGGTTTTGCGGGACGAAGCTGGTTTCGTCAGCCAGGAACTGTTCGAACAATGCCGGTGCGCGGTAGGACGTGCCGAAGCTGCCGCGGAAGCGCAGCCAGTCGGTCACCGTCCAGTTAAGGCCCAGCTTGTAGGTCCAGTTACCATTGTCGCTGTTGTCCACGCCATCGGAGGCGCGGGTAGCCTTGACGTTGGTGACGCGCGCGGCGGCCGAGATGTTCAGCTCTTCGATGAAGGGCTTGTCGGCCAGCACGGGCATGTTGAGTTCGGCAAAGGCTTCAGAAGTGATGCTCTTGCCGGCCGTGATGCCGCTTGCTGATGCGCCCCAGGCGTTGGCCGCAAGGGTGATGGCACCAGGCGTGTCATTGATCTTGTCTTCACGGATCGAGGCACCGAAAGCCACGGCGAGCGGGCCGCCGGGGAGCTTAAACAGCTCGCCCGAGACGATCGCTTCGGCGGTCTTCTGGGTGTAGAGTGTGCGGCCTTCTTCCCAATCGGTCAGGAAGTTCGCCTGCTCGTTGGTCAGTTCTCCACGCAGGAAGAACGGATCGGCCCAGGGCAGATCGATACAGCGACGGCCCGAAATCGGGGTCGTGGTGCCGACGCAGGACGCGGTCTGGAAATAGCCGGTGTCGTAGACGTCCTGCAGAATCTGTTGACTGCGATAGCGGCCGATGCTGCGGCTGTACTGGGTGTGGACATCATAGCTCCAGTTACCCTTGGAACTGATGTCGCCGCGGATGCCAGCAACGCCGCGATAGTAATCGACCTTCTGGCTGTTGTCCGACAGATCGGTGATGCCGGTCGGGCTCAGCAGGTTGACGCCGGTGAAGCCCTGCGCCCACGACGTGCCGAAGCCGCCCGTGCCGTAGAGATCGCCAGTGTAACCGAAGTTCCAGAACTGACGCCAGCCGTTCTGGTAGGTCTTGCGGCGGTTGAACAGGAATTCGCCGAACACCTCGACCGCGCTCGAAATCTCGAAGGCGCCCTCAGCATAGGCCGTGTAGAGGTCGGTTTCCGGGATGATCGTCTGCTGTTCCACGAAGGGGTGGTAGGCGTTCTGCACCGCCATCGAGGCGGCGTTGTAGCCAGTCGGGAACCAGCCAGCGGGCGCACCGAAGTCGCCCGCGAAGGCCGGGGCACCGAACGCCGGAATGCCGAGCGCGCCTGCGCCCGGGCCCGAGGGATATTGGAACTGCAGCAGGTTGACCGCGCCCGGCGTGGTCTGGATCCCGGTGTTGGGGCCGCCCGGGCCATCAAGCCGCAGGTTGTCGATCAGGTTGTAGGTCCACATGTGGCCCCAGCGCAGGTCTTCGCAGTGCGGCTGGCCGGTGCGCGGATCGATCAGGTCAGCGCGAGCCCCGTTCTGATCGAAGATGTAGGCTTCAGGGCACGCCAGATAGGCGCGATCACCGCGCGCCAGTTCCTCGGTCTTGGTGTAGTCGCCCGCGATCAGGATGTGGCCGCGATCGAAGACCTTGCCCCAGGCAGCGCTGATCCGGTAGTTTTCGCCGCCGGGATCGAACGGCAGCGAGGTGTTGAGATCGAGCGTGAGGCCGTCGAGCTTGTTCTTGGTGAAGATGTTCACCACGCCCGCGACCGCGTCCGAACCATAGACCGACGAGGCACCGGTCTTGAGGATCTGGATGTCGGTGACGATCGACAGCGGCAGCACGTTCAGGTCGAAGGACGACACGCCGCCACGGGTACCGGCGGGCCCTGCACGGCGGCCGTTCAGCAACACCAGCGTGCGGTTGGCGCCGAGACCGCGAAGGTCGATGGTCTGTGCGCCCGGGCCACCATTGGTGACGAAGTTGGACGAAAGCGCCGCGGTCACCTGGGTCGAACCGGCAGCGATCGAGGAGCCCTGCAGGGTGCTCGCGAGATCGGTGCGGCCTTCCTTCTTGGCGACTTCCGGATCGAGCACGGCGATCGGATCGGGGCTGTTGAAAGGCGTGACCGACTTGATGCGCGAACCGGTGACGATCACCGAGCCTTCAGGCTGGTCCGCGGGCGTTTCTGCGGTGGCGGGTTCGTCGGTGGCGGCGTCCTGCGCCAGAGCCGGATGCGACGAAACAATAGCGCCGAGCGCGACGCTGACCATCAGGCCAACGCGATTGGTGCGCGTGATCAGAGACGATTTCATAAAAAGCCTTTTCCCCTCGTTGAAGGGGGCACTTTGGCGAAAAGGACGCAATATTCCAAGCTAAAGAAACTTGCAGATAGGGTGTGGACGTATCTGGACGACAAAATGTGTCAAAATTGTCACGCAGATCGAGGGCGCCGTGCTGCTCGTGCAGACGCCCCGTTCGCGCGCGGCACAGTAGCGCGCTGCACAAGGCCTGGATTTGCCGGACAAGCCACAGGCCGATTGTGCGACATGGTGGGCGGTAACGGGCTCGAACCGCTGACCCTCTCGGTGTAAACGAGATGCTCTACCAACTGAGCTAACCGCCCCATGGCGTGGCCGCGTTCTCTAGCGTGGCTCTGCGCAAATGCAACTCTGGTGCTGGGGCACGCGGAGCGTTAGGGCCGTTGGCATGAATTCACCGCGCATCCTCGTTCTCGGCACCGGCGGCACGATTGCCGGGGCGGGCAGCAATGCCACCGGCGCAGCCTACCGTCCGGGCGGACTGGCGCTGGAGGTGCTGGTGGGGCACCTTGCTGCGCTTGGCCTCGATGCAGACCTTGTCTCGCAGGAGATCGCGCGGATCGGATCGCAGGACATCGGCTTTGCCGAATGGCAGGCGCTCCATGCGGCCTGCACCGCCGCGCTGGCTGATCCTGCGATTGGCGGGATCATCATCACCCATGGCACGGATACGGCGGAGGAGACCGGCTTCCTGCTCGACCTCACCTTGCCCACGACCAAGCCCATCGTGCTGGTGGGCGCGATGCGCGCGGCGGATGCGGTGGGCGCAGACGGGATGCGCAACTTCGCCAATGCGGTCAAAGTGGCCAGCGATCCGGCAGCAAGCGGCCGCGGGGTGATGCTGGTGATGGGCGACGCGGTGCTCGCGGTGAGGGATGCCCGCAAGGCCGCGACCTCGGCGATCGATGCCTTCCGCAGCTTCCCGCGCGGGCCCTTGGCGCGGGTCACCCCCGCCAGCCTCGACTGGTTCGGCCCGCCGCACCGCGCATGCGAGGGCGCGCGCTATGCCTTCCCTCAGGAGTTGCCGCGCGTCGCGATCCTCACCGCTGGCGCGGGGATGGACGAACAGCCGGTCAAGGCGCTGCTCGGCATCGGGTGCAAGGGCGTAGTGCTCGCAGGCATGGGGCAGGGCAACGCCCCCGCAAGCGTCATCGCCGCGCTGGCCGACGCGGCTGCAAGCGGCGTGCCGGTGGTGCGCTCCACCCGCGTCGATGAAGGGCTGGTCGACCGCAATGTCGAGGTGGAGGACGACGCGCTCGGCCTGGTCGCCGCCCGCGCGCTCGGCCCGGCCAAGGCGCGGGTGCTGCTGATGGTCCTGATTGCGAACGGGGTGACGGATGCGGGCGCCGTGCAGACGGCGTTTGACGGAGGGTGAGGGGTGCGCAGCAGACTTGCGGCTTCGCAAGGAGCAGGTTAACGTTCTGGCTGCATTACTTTATTTGGTTGACATGGAGTGCTTCGTGCAGCGTTTCGGCCGTATCTCCACCCTTTGCGCAGCTTTGGCCTTGCTCACTGCGCAGGCCCCTGCTCCTGCAGACAGCAACGACGGTGGCGGAGCGGATTTCTGCATGCGTTTCGGCAGGAATATCGGCCTCGATGAAACCAAGTTCGCTGATGGCAAGGCCGGCTGGTCGGCCAATGCATTGAACTTCGGGCAACGGTTTTTCGTGGGAGGCACGGCGGCAACCACGCTTGCGGCAGAGCCTGCTGATCCGGCCACCATCGAGGACTACAAGCAGGCAGACAGCATGTGCGCCGTCGAAGGCAAAGGCGCTGTTTGCCGCCTTGCCGGGCCGGTCAATTTCAGGTTCGGGTGGAAGGGCAACACCTCGGTCACGCCCGTCAATCCCGGCGAGAAGGCCACAGTGCGGGTCGAGGGAACGAAGGCGTTCTGCACGCCCGGCGCCGCGGGATAGCGCGGCCCAGTCCAAGGCAGGTCCTGCCCCCTCTCCGAAGAGAGGGGGAGGTAAAACCCCTCACCCCCAGGGCGTGACGAGATATTTTTCGCCGGTCTTCATCTGGCGGTAGTCGGTGATTGCGGGCTTCTCCAGCATCCCTTCCAGCGTCACCTTCGCCTTGTAATGGCTGGCGAAAGTGGTGGTGAGGTTCGCCTGCACGCGGGCGCGCATCCGGCCTGCGGTCTCGAACCCGGCGCGCTGGAGGAAGGGGGTCAGCAGCCAGCCCGCAACGCACCATTGCAGGCCATAGGAAGCGGTCAGAATGGTCGGGTTCTGAAGATCGAGCCGGCCGTAGATATACATTTTCTTCTGCTGGTTCGAGCCATAGCGCGAGAACTCGCTCATCTGGGTGACCGCGACCTGCTCCATCGCCTTCAGAACGCCGTCCGAGGCCTGCCCGCCGCCGATCGGATCGAAGCCCAAGAACGCGCCGGTCTCAGCAATCGCGGCACGCAGGTCGGCCATGTAGCTGGGGGCGGAGCTATCGACCACATGGGTCGCGCCCTGCGCCTTGAGCATCGCGACGTGCTCGGGCTTGCGGACGATGTTGACCAGCTTCATCCCGTCCTCGATGCAGATGCGGTTGAGCATCTGGCCGAGGTTGGAGGCGGCGGCCAAGTGGATGATCGCCGAATGGCCTTCCATCTTCGCGGTCTCGACAAAGCCCAGCGCAGTCATCGGGTTCACGAAGCTGGAGGCGCCAACTTCCGATGAATGCTCGCCGAGCGGCAGGCACATGAAGGCGTCAGCGATGGCATATTGGCTGAAGGCATGGCCCGGCACGCAGGCGACGCGCTGACCGATGAGAGCCTGCGCCATGTCGCTCTCGCCCGCAGCGATCACCGTGCCAGCGCCTTCATTGCCCGCCGGAAGCCGCTGGCCGTGGCGAGCCTTGTTGCCGGTGAGGAACGGCTCGGGCATGGTCGCGACGACCTTCCCGGGGGTGTATTCGGCGGTCTCGAAATCGGCTGCCGAGGTGAGGATCGCGAGGTCCGAGGGGTTGATCGGCGCGGCTTCCATCTTGACCAGCACCTGATTGCCCTTGGGCGCGGGGAACTGGCTTTCCGCCACCTCCAGCGTCAGCTTGCCGTCGTCGGTCAGGGTGGTGAAGAGCTGCTTTCCGGTGGTGGTCATTGTTTATCCTCTCGCGAATCCGGGTAGGTTGCCTCGACGAAGTAGAGCCCATGCGGCGGCGCGTTAAGCCCCAAAGCACCGCGATCCCGTGCCGCCAGCGCTTCGGCCATCCGGCCCTCGGGCCATGTGCCCGCGCCCACGAGCTTCAGGCACCCCACCATCGAGCGCACTTGATGATGCAGGAAAGAACGCGCGGCTGCGTGAATGTGGATTTCCTCGCCGACCTTTTCGACCCGCAGCTCGTCCAGCGACTTCACCGGATCGGCCGCCTGACAATGGACCGAGCGGAAGGTGGTGAAGTCATGCCGCCCCACCAGCGCCTGCGCCGCGCGGTGCATGGCCTCGGCGTCGAGCGGCTGGGCGACGTGCCACGCCCGGTCGCGCTGCAAGGTCAGCGGTGCGCGGCGATTGATGATGCGGTAGAGATAGCGCCGCCCGGTGCAGGAAAAGCGCGCGTGCCAGTCATCTGGCACCACCTCGCAATGCGTCACAGCGACCGGATCGGGGCGCAGCTGCGCGTTCAATGCTGCCATCAGCCGGAACGGATCGAAGGGCTTTTCGATATCGACATGACTGCGCATCGCCAGCGCATGCACGCCTGCATCGGTGCGCCCGGCAGAGTGCATGACGACGCTCTCGCCCGTGATCCGTTGCAGCGCGTCTTCAACCGATTGCTGCACGCTCGGCCCGTGAGACTGGCGTTGCAGCCCGAAGAACGGCGTGCCGTCGAATTCCAAGGTGAGGGCGAAGCGGGTCAAGCGAGTGTCGTCCCCGCTTTGACCGCCCGCCCGCGCAGGAATTCGCTGCGCTCCATTGCGGGCTTGCCGGCGCGCTGGAGCCTCAGCGGCCGGATCGCGCCATGCCCGCAGGCGATGGTGAAGTCATCGTCAAGTACGCTGCCGGGTGCTCCCGAACCCTCGACCATCTCGGCCAGCAACAGCTTCACGCGTTCCCCTTCCAGTTCGAACCATGCACCGGGGAAGGGCGCGAGGCCGCGGACAAGGCGCTCGATGACAGCGGCGTCTTGCGACCAGTCGATCTTGCCTTCCGCCTTGTCGATCTTGGGGGCGTAGATCGCCGCTGCATCGTCCTGCACCTGCGGCGGGAAGGCGGAGAGGTCGGCGAGCACCGCCACCATCGCCGCAGCGCCCACCGCGCCCAGTTCAACAAACAGCTCGCCCGTCGTCTTGCGGTGGACCGGCACGGCGACCTTGTGCAGCATCGGCCCCGTATCGAGCCCCGCTTCCATCTGCATGATGGTGACGCCCGTCTCCGTGTCGCCCGCCATCACCGCACGGTGGATCGGTGCCGCCCCGCGCCAGCGCGGCAGCAGCGAGGCGTGGATATTGAGGCAGCCGCGTGCGGGCGCATCGAGCACGGCTTGCGGCAGGATCAACCCGTAGGCAGCGACCACCGCGATATCGGCGCCCAAGGCCGCGAATTCCGCCTGCGCCTGCGGGTTCCGTAAGGACACAGGCGAGCGGACCGGCACGCCAAGACGCTCTGCCTCCACCTGCACGGGCGACGGCATCAGCTTCTTCCCCCGCCCCGCAGGACGCGGCGGCTGGGTGTAGACGCAGGCGATCTCATGCCCGGCATCATGCAGCGCGGTCAGCGCCGGCACCGCGAATTCGGGCGTTCCCATGAAGATGATGCGCATAAGCTTTGCCCGGAGCCTTTGTGAAGCGAGCCGCAGCCCCTATCTCCCCCTCCATGGCATCGCAAGAGATCGAGGCACTGAGTTCCGCGCTGGCCCGCCTGCCGGGCCTCGGACCGCGCTCGGCGCGGCGGGCTGTGCTGTGGCTCGTGAAGCACCGCGAGAGCGCGCTGCCCGCGCTGCTCGAAGCGCTTGCGGCGGTCTCCGAAACGCTGGTCGAATGCCATGTCTGCGGCAATGTCGACACCTCCGACCCTTGCGGCATCTGCGCCGATCCGCGCCGCGATGCGCGCTCGCTGTGCGTGGTCGAGGAAGTCTCGGATGTCTGGGCGCTCGACCGCGCGCGTCTCTTCCCGGGGCGCTATCATGTGCTCGGCGGCAGGCTTTCCGCGCTCGACGGTATCGGTCCGGAGGATCTCAATATCGCCGCCTTGCTTGGCCGGGTCGAGGGTGGAGAAATCGACGAGGTGGTGCTCGCCATGAATGCGACGCTCGAAGGCCAGACCACCGCGCATTACCTTGCTGAAAGGCTCGAGGCCTTTCCGCTGCGTGTGACCCAGTTGGCCCACGGCCTGCCGGTCGGCGGCGAGCTCGACTATCTTGACGAGGGCACGCTCGCCCAGGCCCTGCGCGCAAGGCGGCCGGTGGGGTGACGCAGTGCGTTGAATAAATCGCGCGCCTCGCTTACATGGCGCCCATGGCTATCCGCGAAATCCTTGAAGTGCCGGACTCCCGGCTGAAGACCATCTCGACCCCGGTTGAACCGCATGAGTTCAACGACGAGCTGCGTACGCTCGTCGAAGACATGTTCGAGACGATGTATGATGCCCCCGGCATCGGCCTTGCCGCGATTCAGGTTGGTGTGCCCAAGCGCGTGCTGGTGATCGATCTCCAGCCCGACGATCCGGATGCCGAGCCGGTCGAGTGCACCGCGCACGGCGGCCACAAGCACACGCACCCCGCCACCAAGAAGGAACCGCGGGTTTTCATCAATCCCGTCATTCTCGATCCGGCGGCAGAGCTTTCGACCTATCAGGAGGGCTGCCTCTCGGTCCCCGAGATTTACGCCGATGTCGATCGC